>DATHIT010001096.1:0-4040 GCA_035489915.1 Pseudonocardia sp.
GAGGACATCCGGTCCGACACCCGGGACAGCAGCAGCCGCACCACCATGTCCACCCGTTCCACCGAGCGGCCCAGCAGCAGGAACCGCCAGCTGTCGTCCCGGCTCATGGTGGACGCGGCCAGCCCGGAGAACATCGCGGCGCGCTCCTCGATGTAGGCGAAGAACGCGTGCGGGCCGCTCCACCTGGCGTAGGTCTGCCGCTCCGGCAGCGCGTTCCAGGTGGCGTTGAGGCACTCCCACATCTCCGAGGAGACCACCTCGCGGGCGCCCCTGGCGTTCTCCCGCGCGCTGGACACCGAGGCAACGATGGACGCGTCGTGGTCGGTTGAGTAGCCGACCAGCTCGGTCAGCGACCAGGCGTCCAACGGCTTGTCGAGCGGCGGCTCCACGCCGAGCACGCCGAGCAGGGTGCGCGCGGCGGTGTCGGTGTCCACCGTGGCGTCCTCGAGCAGCTGGTGCACCGAGACGTCCAGGATCCGCGCGGTGTCGTCGGCGCGCTCCACGTAGCGGCCGATCCAGTACAGCGATTCGGCGTTCCGGGCCAACATCAGCGTGGTCCCTGCTGTTGCTGCTGCTGTTGTTGCTGTTGCTGGCCGGCGGTGAGCTCGGGGCCGTGTTCGGCGGCCGGTGAGGAGGCCGGCGGCGCCTTGGCCAGCCCGCGCGCGCCCAGTTCCCGGTCGGCCTTGGCGGACCCACTGCTGGCCAGCACCCAGGTGTCCTTGCTGCCGCCGCCCTGGCTGGAGTTGACCACCAGGCTGCCGCTGGGCAGCGCCACCCGGGTCAGCCCACCGGGCAGCACGAACACCTCCTCGCCGTCGTTCACCGCGAACGGCCTCAGGTCCACGTGCCGGGGCTGCAGCTGGTCGGCCACCTTGGTCGGCACGGTGGACAGCTGCACCACCGGCTGGGCGATCCAGCCGCGCGGGTCGGCCTGGATCTCCCGCCGGGCGTTGGCCAGCTCCTTGGCGGTGGCGTTCGGGCCGAACAGGATGCCGTAACCGCCGGAGCCCTCCACCGGCTTGAGCACCAGCTCGTCCAGCCGGTCCAGCACGTGGGTGCGCTCATCGCCGAGCCAGCACCGGAAGGTGGACACGTTCGGCAGCAGCGGCCGCTCGTTCAGGTAGTACTGGATCATCGTCGGCACGTAGGTGTAGACCAGCTTGTCGTCGCCGATGCCGTTGCCCACCGCGTTGGCGATCACCACATTGCCGGCCCGCGCCGCGTTCAGCACCCCGGCCACGCCGAGCACCGAGTCCGGCTTGAACTGCAGCGGATCCAGGAAATCGTCGTCGATCCGCCGGTAGATCACGTCCACCTGCTGCTCGCCCTCGGTGGTGCGCATGTAGACCACGTTGTCCCGGCAGAACAGGTCCCGGCCCTCGACCAGCTCGACGCCCATCTGCCGGGCCAGCAGCGAGTGCTCGAAGTAGGCGGAGTTGAACACCCCGGGGGTGAGCACCACGACCACCGGGTCGGCCGCGTTCGGCGCCGCCGCCGCGCGCAGCGCCCGCAGCAGGTGGCTGGCGTAGTCGCCGACCGCGCGCACCCGCTGCCGGGTGAACAGGTCGGGGAACACCCTGGCCATGGTGCGGCGGTTCTCCATCACGTAGGACACCCCGGACGGGCACCGCAGGTTGTCCTCCAGCACCCGGAAGGTGCCCTCCTCGTCGCGGATCAGGTCGATGCCGGCGACGTGGATGCGCACCCCGTTGGGCGGCGTGATGTTCGCGGCGGCCCGGTGGAAGTGTTCGCAGCTGGTCACCAGCCGGCGCGGGATCACCCCGTCCCGCACGATCTGGCCGTCCGCGTAGACGTCGGCCAGGAACGCCTCCAGCGCCTTGACCCGCTGCACGATGCCCCGCCGCAGCCGCGACCACTCCGACGCGGCGATCACCCTGGGCACGATGTCCAGCGGGAACGTGCGTTCCTGGCCGGACAACGAGAAGGTGATGCCCTGGTCGGCGTACGCCCGGTCCAGCGCCTCGGAGCGGGCGGTCAGGTCGGCGGCGGCGGTCGGCGCGATGGCGTCGTGCAGCGCCCGGTACGGCGCCCGCACCCCGCCGTCGGCGGCGAACATCTCGTCGAACGCGTCCTGGTGCTGCCGATCGGGCTGGAAGTACCCGTCGAACAGCGCCGCGTCGCCGTTGCTGGCGGCGGCGCTCTTGTCGGACTGGGACCTGGCGGTGCCGGTGCGCCCGGCGCGTTGCTTGGCCGGACGTTTCACGGAGCGACTCACGGTGGTCATCTTGACTGAGTACGGCGCTGTGGGCTACGTCTTGCGCACGTCTCGCCGCTACGTCTGGGTAACAGCGACCGCGCCGGCCTCGCGCGGGCGGCTGTCTGTACGGCTCTCAGCGGCCCGGCCGATGGGGCCCGTCGGTTCGTCGTAGGCTGCATATCTGTGACCGCCCACGCTGACCGCCTGCTTCTCGGGCCCGGCCCGTCCAACCCGTACCCGGAGGCGATCGAGGCGCTCAGCCGCCCGGTGCTCGGGCACCTCGATCCGGATTACCTGGCCCTGATGGCCGAGATCGCCGACCGGCTGCGCACCGTGTTCGGCACCGCCAACGAGCTGACCCTGCCGGTCAGCGGCACCGGATCCGCCGGCATGGAGGCCTGCCTGGCCAGCCTGCTGCAGACCGGTGAGAAGGCCATCATCGGGGTGAACGGGTACTTCGGCGAGCGTCTCTGCGAGGTGGCCAGCCGGGGCGGCGCCAGCGTGGTCCGGGTGGAGGCTTCGTGGGGCCGGGCGCTGGACCCGGAGGATCTGCTGGCCGCCCAGCGCGCCAACCCGGACGCCCGACTGCTCGCCGTGGTGGCCGCGGAGACCTCCACCGGCGTGCGCAACGACGTCGCTCCGCTGTCCGCGCTGGCCGACACCGACACCCTGCTCCTGGTGGACGCGGTGACCGCGCTGGGCGGCACCGAACTGCGGGTGGACGCCTGGAAGATCGACGCCTGCTACTCGGCCAGCCAGAAGTGCCTCGGCGCGCCACCGGGGCTGGCGCCGGTGACACTGTCCCCGCGCGCGGTGCAGGTGCTGCGGGCGCGTACCGAGCCGGTCCGCTCGTTCTACCTCGACCTCGGGCTGCTGCACGAGTACTACCTGGCCCCCGCGCACCGCTATCACCACACCGCGTCCTCGACGATGGCCTACTCGCTGCACGCCGGGCTGGGCCGGCTGCTGGGCGAGGGGCTGGAGCAGGTCTGGGCGCGGCACGCCGCGATCGGCGGCCGGTTGCAGGAGGGGTTGGCAAAGCGCGGCTTCGGACTCATCGCGGAGCCGGCGGCCAACCGGCTGCCCCAGCTGACCGCGACCACGCTGCCGGAGGGCCTGGCCGAGGCCCCGCTGCGCAAGGCACTGCTGGACCGGTACGGCATCGAGGTCGGCGGTGGCCTCGGCGAGTTCGCCGGCCGCGCCTGGCGGATCGGCATGATGGGCCACGCGGCCCGCGAGCGCTCAGTAACCACCCTCCTAGCCGCGGTAGACGACCTCCTCGGCTGACCCCCGCCCCGCCCCCTGGCCCCCGCCCCGCCGCCGCCCGACGCCCAGCCCGACTTGTCGTGTCTTTTTCGAACGACAGGAGCGACTTGTCGCGTCTTCTTCCAACGACAGGTCGGGGTGACGCGGGTGTGTGGTGGGGCGCCGGGCGGGGGTGTTGCGTATGGGTGCGCAGAGCAAAGCTCGCGGCAGCGGCGGAGCGGGGCGCGCGGTGGCAGCATGGGGGTATGCGGACCCTGCTGAACGTCATTTGGCTGGTGTTGTGCGGGTTCTGGATGGCCGCCGGGTACGTGCTGGCCGGTGTGATCTGCTGCCTGCTGGTGGTCACCATCCCGTTCGGCCTCGCCGCGTTCCGGATCGCCAACTTCGCGCTGTGGCCGTTCGGGCGCACCCTGGTCGAGCGGCCGGGGGCGGGCGCGCCGTCCACCATCGGGAACGTCATCTGGTTCCTGGTCGCCGGGATCTGGTTGGCGATCGGTCACCTGCTCACCGCGATCGCGCTGGCCCTGACGATCATCGGCATCCCGCTGGCGTGGGC
>DATHIT010001097.1:0-2922 GCA_035489915.1 Pseudonocardia sp.
AGTGGCCGCCAACTGGGACCGCCAGGAGGCACTCACCCAGGCCACCAACATCCTGGCCGCCCACCCCGACGTGACCGGGTTCTTCGCGGCGAACGACGACATGGGCCTTGGCATCACCCGGGCGGTGGCCAACGCCGGCAAGTCCGGTCAGGTGAAAGTGGTCAGCGTGGACGGCAACCCTGATGCGCTGGCCGCGGTGAAGAGCGGTGAGCTGGCCGCGACGGTGGCGCAGTACCCGTACGCGATCGGCCAGATGGGCGTGGACGCCTGCCGCGCGGCGGTGTCCGGTGCCACGCTGCCGGCCAAGGTGGACGCCCCGGTCGCCCTGATCACCAAGGACACCGCGGACCAGGCCATCGCCGCCGCACCCAAGCCCTTCGCCGCCTACGCCAACCCGTTCACCGCGCTGATCAAGAAGTGAGCGAAACCGTGACCCATCCCGACGCGGCCTCGAGCAGCCCGGGCCGCGCCCCGGCGCTTGGCGCGGTGCTGCGGGACGGCACGTTCTGGGCCGACTGGGCGGCCGCGGTCGGGCTCGTGGTGCTGGTGGTGATCTTCCAGGTCGCCAACCCCACCTTCCTGTCCAGCGGGAACATCCGCTCGATGCTGGTGGCCTCGGCGATCCTGGTGGTGCTCACGGTCGGCCAGACGTTCGTCGTGGTGACCGGCGGCATCGACCTGTCGGTGGCTTCCATGATGACCTTCGGCGCGGTGTTGTTCGGCTTCGGCATCAGCCGCGGCTGGGGGATCGTGGCCTGCGGCGTGCTCGCCGTGCTGGGCGGCGGACTGATCGGTCTGGTCAACGGCGTGCTGGTGGGCAACGGCCGGATCACCGACTTCGTGGTGACCCTGGGCAGCCTGTCGGCGGCGTCCGGGCTGGCGCTGGTGATCGCCGACGGCAAGCCGGTGACCGTGGTGAACGTGGCGCTGCTGCGGCTGTCCACCGGCGGCGTCGGGATCATCGGCTGGTCGGTGCTGGTGGCCGCGGTGGTCGCGGTGCTGGCCCATCTGGTGCTGTTCCGCACCCGGTGGGGCACCCACGTGTTCGCCGCCGGTGGGTCCGCCGAGGCGGCCACCGCGACCGGGATCAGCGTGCCGGCGATCAAGATCGCTGTGTACACCGTCTCCGGGGTGCTCGCCGGGCTGGCCGCGATCCTCCTGGTCGCGCGTATCGGCGCTGCCGAGCCGGCGGCGAACACCTCGTTCCTGCTCAACTCGGTGGCTGCCGTGGTGCTCGGCGGGGTGAGCCTGGTCGGCGGGCGGGGCAGCGTGCTCGGCCCGGTGCTCGGTGCCCTGCTGCTCACCGCGCTGGCCAACGGGCTGACCCTGCTCGGGGTCTCGCCCTTCTACCAGCCCGTCGCGGTCGGCACCGTGGTCGTGCTGGCCGCCCTGCTCACAAGGTTCCGGAAATGACCCAACCAGACGTGCTGCTGGAGGCCAGTGGGGTTTCGCTGGCCTTCGGCAGTGTCCAAGCCCTGCGTGATGTGTCGCTGACCCTGCGGGCCGGGGAGATCACCGCGCTGGTCGGCGACAACGGCGCCGGCAAGTCCACCCTGGTGCGCTGCATCTGCGGCATCCACCGCCCCGACCAGGGCGGGTTCACCTTCCAGGGCCGGCCGGTGGCGTTCGGCTCACCGCAGGAGGCGCGGGATGCCGGGATCGAGACCGTGCACCAGAATCTCGCGCTGGTCGAAGACCTCACGGTGTGGCAGAACCTGTTCCTGAACCGGGAGATCGCCTGGGGGTTCGGGCCGCTCGCGGTGCTCAACCGCAAGGCGATGAAGGTCCGGGCCAGCGAGATGGTGTCCGAGCTGGCGGTGAACGTGCCGGCGGTGACCTCCCGGGTGCGCCGGCTCTCCGGTGGGCAGCGGCAGGCGGTGGCGATTTGCCGGGCCGCCGGGTTCAGCTCCACCCTGGTCATCATGGACGAGCCGACGGCGGCGCTGGGTGTGCAGGAAACGGCGCGGGTCGAGCAGCTCATCACCCGGCTCCGCGACGACGGTCACGCCGTTCTGCTGATCAGCCACAACTTCGACCAGGTGATGCGGCTGGCGGACCAGGTATGGGTGATGCGGGCCGGGCGGTGCGTGGCCGGTCGCCGGATCGCCCAGACCACCGGCGAGGAGATCGTTGCGCTGATCACCGGCGCGCAGGCAGCGTGAAGGGACCAACCGTGACTACCAACCCCATCGGCGTGCACGCCCTCGTCTGGGCGGGGGACACCTCCGCCGCCTCGGTGCGCCGGGCGGTGAGCAAGACCGCCGAGACCGGGTACGACCTGCTCGAATTCTCCCTGCACGACTCGCTCAACATGGACGTCGCCGAAACCCGGCGTCAGCTAGCCGAGGCGGGGCTCGGGGTGGCCTGCTCCCGCGGCCTGGCCTTCGACGCCGACGTATCCAGCTCCGACCCCGCCGTGGTGGACCGGGGCGCCCAGCTGCTGGCCGACTCGCTGCGGGTCACCCACGAGCTCGGCGGCACCATCCTGACCGGGGCTCTGTTCAGCGCGCTGGGCAAATACTCCGCCCCGCTGACCGTGGCCGGCCGGGCCAACGTGGTGCGCGTGCTGTCCGAGCTGGCCGCCGAGGCCAAAATCCTGGGCATGACGCTCGGCCTGGAAATCTGCAACCGGTACGAGACGAACGTGGTGAACACCGCGCGGGACGCGCTGCGGCTGGCCGACGACATCGGCGCGGACAACGTCACCATCCACCTGGACACCTATCACATGAACATCGAGGAAGATGACCTCGTCCGCCCGGTGTACGAGGTGGGGGACCGGCTCGGGTACGTGCACATCGGCGAGAACCACCGCGGCTACCTCGGCTCCGGGCACCTGGACTTCGGCGCGTTCTTCCACGCGCTGGCCGACATCCGCTACACCGGGCCGATCACCTTCGAGTCGTTCTCCTCGGCCGTAGT
>DATHIT010001098.1:0-7672 GCA_035489915.1 Pseudonocardia sp.
ATGGTCCTGCGGGAAACCTTCCTGTTCTCCGGCAGCTTGGCCGACAACCTGCGCTACGGCCGGCCCGACGCCACCGACGAGGAGGTGGCCCGGGTCGCCGAGGCGGCGCTGGTAACCGAGTTCGCCCACAACCTGCCCGACGGGCTCGACACCGTGGTCACAGCGGGCGGGATCGGGCTATCCGGCGGGCAGCGCCAGCGGGTCGGGATCGCCCGGGCGCTCCTGATCGACGCCCCGGTAGTGATCCTGGACGAACCCACCGTCGGCCTCGACGCCCATGCCGAAGAGGTCGTCGTCGAGGCCCTCACCCGCCTCATGGAGGGGCGCACCGTCATCATGACCACCCACCAACCAGCGCTGACCGCCCTGGCCACCCGCACCATCCACCTACACCCCGGTGGCATCCTCGACGAACCTCCACCACGCCCACAGCCGGTAAGGACGGCGCGATGACCAGCCCGATTCACCCATCCAGCGGCAACGGCCAGCCCACGGACACCCGCATGATCATCCTGATCCGGCACGCGGAAAAACCGCTGCACCCCTCCGGCAGCCCGCACGGCGTCGACCCCGAGGGCGAGGTGGACCCGCACAGCCTCACCGTCAGCGGCTGGATCCGAGCCGGCGCACTGGTCGAACTGTTCGCCCCCTCCCGAGGTGACCTACCCGGCGAGCTCAGGCGGCCGGACACCATCTACGCCTCCGCCTACGCCGGAGGCCACAGCAAACGCTCCGCCCAGACCGTCGGCCCACTAGCCGCCCGCCTCGGCCTGCAAGTCATCAAACGCTACGCCGCCGGCGACGAGTCCCACCTCACCCGCGAGATCAGCACCCGCCCCGGCACCACCCTCGTCGCCTGGCACCACGAAGCCCTCCACAAAATCGCCGAACACCTGGGCCAAGCGACCCCGACCCCACCCCAACACTGGCCACACGACCGGTTCGACATGATCTGGACCTTCACCCCCGAACCCAACGGGTGGCGCTTCACCCAGATCCCGCAACTCCTGCTACCCGGCGACCTGCCCTACCCGATCGAGGAGCTGGCCAGCCCCAGATAGCCCACGGCCGCGGCCGGGTGCGTCGCGGCCGCTGATCCTCAGGCTGGTCAGCCCTCGGTGTCTCGGCCCGGCGGCGGCTTCCAGCCCGCCGCGAGCAGCGCCCTCACGATCGCGTGGGCGTCGTCATTTACCCAATGGCCTGCCCGGCCGTGCGCGATCTCGGCGTCGGTGTCGGTGTGGGCGTCGAGGGCGGTGTGGAACGCTTCCACAGCCTCGTCAAGCCACTCCTGCGCGATGGCAGCGTCGTCGGTTTTCATGCCGTCATCCTCGTCAAGGGCGGGCGCGGGGCGGCGATGTATTGAGGTGTCAAGCGGGCTGATCGCGCCCAGGCGGCGCTCACCCCGGCTGAGCAGGTCGGAAACTGGGTCGGCTGCTCGCTCTTGATCCAGAACCGCGACCAGCAGCGGACCATGAGTCGGGAGGCGGCGCTAATGCCGTAGCAGGTCCCGTCCCTGGCCGCGGTGACACCGGCGTCCGCGAGCACGGTGAGTCCACAGGCGCCGCAGAAGCTCAACCCGGCGAGATCAACGATGAGGTGATCTGGCCGCTGTCGGAGGACGGCGGTGAGCGCGGTCGCCAGGAAATCGACGGTGGACAGGTCCACCTCTCCCGCGACCTGCAGAACAACAATGCTCTCGCCGGTGGGCGAGGACACCGACGTCGTACTGCACGTGCACCGCACGGGGTCGCCCCGTGGGACATGGAGAAGTGGGACCGCCACGTGGCTGCGTTGCTCTGAGCTGATGCCCTCATGCTGTATCGACATGACAGTGGTCTCCGGCGAGGCGTCGTGGACGGGTCGCCGAAGTCTGGAGCAACAAGGGTCACGCTAGACCTCTATCGCGCCGTAGTCGATGAACTACGAGCGTGTCTCCCGGCTGTACTCGGGCGCGGTGCGCCCGGCGGTGGCTACCGCCGGTCGGTACGTCGGGTTGCGGCCGCCGCGTCGGCGAGAGTGGACGACGATTCCGACGGGGTGGGACGGACGATCGTCACCGGGCAGGTGGCGTGCAGGACGCACTGCAGGCCAACCGACCCGAGCAGCGCGCTGGAAAACGCGCCGTGGCCTCGGTGACCGAGCACCAGGAGGTCGGCGTTCCGGGCCACGCCCAGCAACACCGCCGCGGGCGACCCGGCGACCGCCTGGACCCCGATCGGGGGGCTGGTGTCGGCTGGATCGCGCTCCGCGACCACCTGATCGACCTCGCGCTGGGCGCCCGCCCGCGCATCGGCGACGATCTCCTCGGTCGGCGGTGGAATGGGCATCCCGTAGGTCGGGAAGTAGTCGGGCGCTCGGACCGCGGTCACCACCTGCACCCGCGCTTCCCGGATAGCCGCCTCCTCCAGCGCGTACCGCAAGGCCGCCCGCGACCCCTCCGACCCGTCCACGCCCACTACCACTGTGCCGATTGTGCCCACGGCCTCGTCCTTCCTGTCCGCCACCAGCCAGGTTGGCCGGCGTCCGCCCAACACTGCCTTCCGTCCCGTCTCATCGGCGACGGTCTGAAGTCCCGTCATCGATGACCAGTTGTCCCGACCCCGCACCGCATAGGAATCTGGGCGAGACGCGGCAGGGCCGGTCACGGTAGCGGCGCGCTCCACAGCAATCGGGTACCGCCACCGCTCGGTTGACTGACTTCGCAGGTACCGCCGGCCTGAGAGGCGCGTTGCCTGAGGTTGTGCAGTCCACTGCAGGCGACTGTCTCCGGTATCCCGATGCCGTTGTCGGTCACATCGATCGTGACGTCGTCATCGACCGACACCGTTACGGCCAGCTCGGTGGCCTGAGCGTGCCGCACGGCATTGCTGACCGCTTCGCGCACCACCGCGTCGGCATGTTCGGCCAAGTCGGGTGGCACCACGTCCAACGGACCGGACATCCGCACGGTGGTGCGCAGCGGTGCGTCGCTGGTCAGCTCGGTGATCGCTGCGTTGAGCACGCCGCGCAACGTCGGACCGCCGGCACCGCCGGCCTGCAGGTCGAAGATCGCGACGCGGATGTCCTGGATGACCTGGTGGAGCTGATCGACATGGTCGAGCAACCGCGCGGCGACGGCCGGGGCCTTCGCGCGCCGCTGGGTACTGTGCATGGCCAGCCCGATCGCGAACAACCGCTGGATGACATGGTCGTGCAGGTCACGCGCGATGCGGTCGCGGTCGGCCAGCACCTCCAGCTCCCGGCGAGCGGCTTGGCTCTCGGCCTGGCGTAGCGCCAGCGCGGCCTGATCGGCGAAGGACGACACGATCTGCAGCTGGTGCTCGTCGAACGCGGACGAACCCAAGGAGCGCAACGCGAGCAGCACGCCGGAACTCGACTCGCCCCCGCCCATCGGCAGTGCGAGCGCCGGCCCGAAGGCAACTCCCAGCCCGTCGGCGAGGTCGAAGGCCAGGGTATCCACGCTGCGCGGAACATGATCGGTGAACACCGCGCCCGAGGTCGATCCGGCTATCGGGATGCGTCGGCCCATCATGGTGTCGGTCGCCAAACCGGCGCACACCACGACGATCAGCTCGCTGGTCTCGTCTGGCACGGCTTCTGGGTCTTCGGGCAGCGCGATCACGGTGTAGTCCGCATCCGTCAGCTCGAGCGCCCGGTTCGCGATCAGCAGCAGCACATCGGTGGCTTCGCTTCCCGCGAGCAGGGCGGCGGTGACTTCCGCGGTGGCTTCCAGCCAGCGTTGCCGGCGCCGGGTCGCCTCGTAGAGTCTGGCGTTGTCAATCGCGATACCGGCCGCGCCGGCCAAGGCCTGCACCACGACCTCGTCGTCGTCGGTGAAGGGCAGACCGTTGCTCTTCTCGGTCAGGTACAGCCGGCCGTAGATCTCGCCGCGAGCGCGGATCGGTACGCCGAGGAAGGTCCGCATCGGAGGATGGTCGGGCGGGAACCCCACCGAGGTGGGATGCGCGGACAGGTCCTCCAACCGCAGCGGTTTCTCCTCTTCGATCACCACGCCGAGAACTCCGTGACCGGTCGGCAGATCGCCGATCAACTCGCGCATTGCGTCGTCGATACCGAGATAGACGAACTGGGTCAGCATGCCATCGCGGCCCAGAACTCCCACCGCGCCGTAGCGGGCATCGACCAGATCGACCGCCGCTTGGACGATCTGCCGCAAGGTCTCGGTCAGCTCGAGGCCCGAGGACACCGCCAGCACAGCCTCCAGCAGGCCGTCGAGCCGGTCCCGGGTGTCGACGATCTCCCCGATCCGGTCCTGTACCTCGGTCAGCAACGCTCGAAGCCGCAGCTGCGACAAGGTTTCGCTGACCCGCGCTCGGCGTGGCCCGCCGGGCTCGAAGGCAGGTTCATCAGCTCCGTCCACCGCGTCAGGGTGGCACGAATCCCGCGGGTCGTGGCCCAACGACCGTCGAACTGTTGCGTATCGAGGAAACAGCCGGTGGCTGGGACGTTGCGCCGTTGACCCGTGACGTTGTGCTCTGTACCCGCCACCCACCTGACCGGCATCGTTGATCCCAGAACGGCGCCGACGTGTTGCCGGAGCCGAAGGAAAGGAGCCGATCAGATGAAGCACCAGATCCACCCCGTGGGCAGTCTGAGCGGTGAGCAAGTGCACGCGGTGCTGACCGTGGCGACGCAGGCACCGTCGCTGCACAACAGCCAGCCGTGGCGGTTCCACTGCACGCACTCGACCATCGAGCTGCATGCCGACACCACCCGAGCGCTCCCGGTGGCGGACCCCGACGGACGGGAGACGCTGCTGGCGTGTGGGGCGGCACTGATGAACCTGCGGCTCTCCATTCGAAGCCACGGGGTCTACCCGGATGTGCGGCTGTGCCCCGACAGCCGGCGGTCGAACCTGCTGGCAGTGATCCGCCCGCAGGGTCATAGCCCGATCTCCCCTGCCGAGCTGCGTCTCGCTCGCGCAATCTCGCAACGCAGCACCAACCGCCGGCCTTTCGTCGACGGCCACATCGACGAGCCGGTGCGCCACCAACTGCGCCATGCCGCTGAACTCGAGCGGGCGTTTCTCGCCATCGTTGCGCCGCATCAGGAGCCGAGCGTGCGGTACCTCGCGCAGGAGGCTCATGAGCTGCAGCGGACTGACCCGGCGTTTGTCGCCGAGTGGGACCACTGGACCGCCCGCGAGCCCGGCGACCCAGATGGTGTCCCCGTGACCAGCAGCGGGCCGCTGCCCGAGCCTCAGGACGAATTGGTGCTGCGCGACTTCAGCGCGGGCCGGGCCCGGTCGAGGGTGCCCGGCAAGGACTTCGAGACACAACCGATGATCGCGGTGGTCGGCTCGTTCCACGACCTGCCGCTGGCCCGGCTCCAGGCCGGGCAGGCCATGCAGCGCGTGTTGTTGACCGCGGTGACCGCCGGCCTGTCGACCTCGTTCCTGTCCCAACTCGTCGAGGTGCCCACCGTGCGCAAACAGCTGCGCGAGCTGATCGGTGGTGGCCTGTGGCCGCAGGCCGTGCTACGCATCGGCTACGGATCGCCGATCCCCCAGACCCCGCGCCGCGACATCGAGGACGTGGCCACGGATGAGCGCCCTTACCTTGGCGTCGGGGCCGGTCAGGAGGACGGCGGGCGCCTGTGCTCGCGCAACTGAGTGGCCAGCACGGCCACCTGGGTGCGCCGCTCCATGCCGAGTTTGGCCAGCAACCGGGACACGTAGTTCTTCACGGTCTTCTCGGCGAGGAACATCCGCTCGGCGATCTGCCGGTTGGTCAGCCCTTCGCCGATGAGGTCCAGCAATGTGCGTTCCCGCTCGGTGAGTCCAGCGAGCGGTCCGGGCTTCTCGACGCTCTCGCGCAGCCGGGTCATCAACGCGGCGGCGGCGCGGTTGTCCAGCAGGGAGCGGCCCGAGCCGACCGTGCGGACAGCGGACACCAGCTCCATGCCCTTGATGTCCTTGATCACGTAGCCGCCCGCGCCGGCGAGAATCGCGTCCAGCATCGCCTGCTCGTCGGTGAACGATGTCAGCATCAGGCAGTTCAGCTCGGGCAGCTTGGAGCGCAGGTCGCGGCACAGCTCGACGCCGTTGCCGTCCGGTAGCCGGACGTCCAGCAGCACCAGGTCGGGTTGCAGGGCCGGAACTCGCGCCATTGCCTCGGCAACGGAGGAGGCCTGTCCGATCACGGTCAGGTCGTCCTCCTCATCGAGCATCTCGGCGACACCGCGCCGTACCACCTCGTGGTCGTCGACCAGGAACACGGTGAGCACGGGAACTCCTCAGTAGTTGCGGCGTCGCCCGGCGACGGGCCTTCCGACTGAGCCTAGGACCCAGCTGAGCTGGGCGGACGCTGCCAAATGGACATTGAGGGTAAGGACCAAGGTCACTTCACAGCTTCGTCCGACGAACCACTTGTTCAACTGCTGTCGGGGATTTGGGTGCAAATAGGTGGCGGGTGAGCCCGTGCGGGGGGTCCGCGGGCTCACCCGCCGGTCGATGGGCCGGCCGGGTACGGCTCAGCCGGTGGTAGCTGGCCGCGCGATGATCAGTGGGCAGGTGGCGTGGTGGATCAGCTTCTGGCTGACCGAACCCAGCACCATGCCGGTGAACCCGCCACGCCCACGGCTCCCGACAACCAGCAGTTGGGCGTCCGCCGCATGCGACAGCAACATCTGGGCGGCCTTCCCCCGCATCACCACTCGCCGGACAGTCACATCGGGGTACTTCTCCTGCCAGCCCGCGAGCCGCTCCGCCAGCATCTCCCGCTGCTCGACCTCGATCGAGCCCCAGTCGAGGGTGGACTGGTAGGCGTAGATGTAATCCTTGTCCGAGGCAAACTCGGTCCAGGCGTGCACCGCAACCAGCTCGACGCCCCGCGCGGATGCTTCCTCGAAGGCGATCGCAACCGCGGACTCGCTGGCCGGGGAGCCGTCCACCCCCACCACGACCGGACCAGTGCTCAGCACACCGCCCGAGGACCCAGTTCGGATCACCGCGGTCGGGCACCGCGCGTGTGCCGCCACACCCACCGCGGTAGACCCGGCCAGCAGGCTCTGCACGGCATTCTGCTCGCGCGTACCCACCACCAAGAGCCCAGCACGCTCGGACTCCTCGACCAGCACCGAAACCGGATGCGCGTAACCGAGGTCAACCTGGACGACGAGGTCCGGGTAGGTGCGGTGGATCTCCGCGCGTACCCCGTCAAGCAGGTCACGGCCCGCCGACTCGATCGCCGCGACGAAGTCTGGCGGCGGCACATACCCGCCGGCGCTGGCAAGCTTGGACATGTCGATCGCATGTACCAGCCGAACATCGACCTTCCGGCGCTCAGCCTGTCCCGCCGCCCACACCGCCGCTTTCTGAGCCACATCGGAGCTATCGACTCCGACGACAATCGGCCGCCCATCCAACATCGCGCTCATCCGGTATTCCTCCGCATCATCTGGCGATGCCCATACGTGGGCACCACGCCGCCGGGCTCGCTGTCGCCGATTGATAGATCTGATCGTCGGGAATCGTCTTGTCGAGCTACATCGGTCACATCCGACGCTACGAACTGGCAGCGGCCGGCACAGCGGCCGTTGGTCCCCAGCAGAGAGGACCTCGGCCGCTGCCGGCGCCACCCCCGCGGCGGACAGCCTGGTGCGACATCAACGACACCGGGAGTAGTGATGATGCAGCACCAGGCTCGCCGAC
>DATHIT010001099.1:0-2554 GCA_035489915.1 Pseudonocardia sp.
CCTGTAAGTCTCACTGGATGTCGTGCCCGCCGGCTTCGGCGAGAGCACTTGTTCATTAGGGCGTTGGGGTTCTCCCGCGGGCTGTCGACAGTGATTGCGGTGACGCGAGGAGGACACGCGAGTGCTGTTCGTCGGAGACGACTGGGCAGAAGACCATGTGCGCCACGAGGCGTCTGAAATCGAATGGAGGTGAGAGACCTTCGTCGCCTGGTCGTCGCAGCGGCTGGGTGAAGCTGGGGGCAGCCTGATCCAGGAGATGCTGGTGAGGGTGGGAGCAGCCCTGACAACGCCGGGACGCGTCGGCACTGCCAGACGATGCGGGTTCGGTCAGCGAGACGAGAAGGTGTACGCGAGAAACCAGTGTTTGACGCCCCTTAACGGCCCACCAGCTCAAATCTGGCGGATATGGGCTGGTCGCGGTGCGTACCCGACTCCGCTGTGCGGGGACGGGGAACTCCCGGTCGCGATGTGACAACCGGCCAGGAGGCCACGGTGAAGATCTGCGGTGTAACCGTGGCGATGCCGCAGGGGTAGAGCTGGACGCCTCGCTCGTCGATCGATTTCGAGATGAACGTGGGAACCGTCCGGTGTCGCCCTCACCGCCGTGCAGCCAGCGCGGCGGAAGGGCAGGCACGTCGTCAGCTGATGGCACCGGTCGGGGCGGAGGCTCCGTAGTAGTCCGAGGCCGGGAAAGCCGGTCACATGGCGAAGGGAGCCAGCAAGTCAGTAGCCGAAGTGCTGGAATACCGGGAGAACGCTGATGAATATGAGTGAACCACTGCATGGCTTGTTTCAGGCCAAGCAGCGGGTACTGGAGATCCAGACCAAGCTGCACCGTTGGGCGAACGACGATCCTCATCGTCGGTTCGACGATCTGTTCAACCTCGTCACCGATCCCAGCTTTCTGCTGATGGCATGGGACCGGGTGGAGGCAAACAAGGGCGCACGCTCGGCCGGAGTCGACGGCCAGACCGCCGCTTCGGTTCGGGAACGCATCGGTGCGGAGAACTTCCTCGCCGAGCTGCGGGATCAGTTGCGGTCCAGCAGTTTCCGTCCGCTGCCGGTCAGGGAACGGATGATCCCCAAACCGGGGTCGCGCAAGCGACGTCGGCTGGGTATTCCGACCGTGGCCGACCGGGTGGTGCAGGCGTCCTTGAAGCTGGTGCTGGAACCGATCTTCGAGGCGGACTTCGAGCCGTGCTCGTATGGTTTTCGGCCCAACCGGCGTGCGCACGACGCCGTGGCCGAGACACGTTTTCTGGCATCCAAAACGTATGAGTGGGTGTTGGAGGGTGACATCACGGCCTGTTTCGACGAGATTTCGCATTCGGCCCTGATGGACCGGGTGCGGGCGCGAGTCGGAGACAAGCGTGTGCTCGCGCTGGTGAAGGCGTTCTTGAAGGCGGGCATCCTCACCGAGAGAGGCACCGCCCAGGACAGCATCACCGGCACCCCACAAGGTGGGATTCTCTCGCCGCTGCTGGCCAATGTGGCCCTGTCGGTCCTTGACGAGCACTTCGCCAAGGCTCCCGGCGGGCCACGATCGACCACCAAGCAGCGGTGGACTCGGCGCCAGAAAGGCCTGCCCAACTATCGGCTCTTCCGATACGCGGACGACTTCGTGATTCTGGTGTCGGGTACCCGGTCGCAGACCGAGGCGCTGCTACCGGAAGTAGCGACTGTCTTGTCGACCGTCGGCCTGCGGCTGTCGGAAGAGAAGACGTTGATCACCCACATCGACGAGGGCCTCGACTTTCTAGGTTGGCGCATCCAGCGTCACCAGAAGCGAGGAACCACCCGGCATTACGTCTACAACTATCCGGCCAAGAAGGCCCTGCGGTCCATCAAGGCCAAGTGCAAGACGCTATGCCGGATGAACGTCAGCCTGCCGTTGGCGGTCCTACTGCACCGGCTCAACTCGGTGCTGCGGGGCTGGACCGCCTACTTCCGTCCAGGGGTGTCCGCCCGGGCGTTCCAGTATCTGCGCATGATCGTCTGGCGTCAGGTATTCGGATGGCTGCGGCGCAAGCATCCGAATACGGGATGGAAGAAACTACGCCGCCGCTACTGCGACGGCGCATGGTGGCCGCGTGACGGAGAGGTCGTGCTGTTCAACCCTGGTTCGGTAGTCACCACCCGATACCGACCTAGAGGGTCGACGATCCCTTCGCCCTGGCCATTGGCAGCCTGATCGCGACGAATGCTCGACGGGGCTTGTGGAGAGCCGGATGCGGGGCCAACTCGCACGTCCGGTTCGGGAGGGCGGCATGAAGAAACGGATCAGGAGCAATCCCGACACCGCGCTTCATGCCGACCCCACCACGACATCCACGTAATGGACGCCGACGGGGCGCGGCTGGCGTCCCGTCGGCTGCCCGAAGGACTCCCTGGCATCAGCGGGTTCCACGAGTTGGTGGCCGCCCATCGACCTCCGCCGACGTGCGACGCGCCAGGCCCCGCCCCGCCACGATCACCAGGACGGTGATCGCGAGCGGCAGTACCGGGGCATAGCTGCGTGCGTGCAGGAAGAGCAGTCCGCCGCCAACGGCGCCCG
>DATHIT010001100.1:0-2105 GCA_035489915.1 Pseudonocardia sp.
CGGCGGCCAGCGCGGCGGGCGTCGGCCAGCGGGCCAGCCACTCGGCCCAGATCGGCGCCACCCTGTTCACCGGGGTCTGCTGCAGCATGAACTCGCTGACCAGCACGCCCCACGGGGTCGTCTCCGGCCGGCGCCAGGGCAGGTCCCGGGCGTGCTCGTCGAACCAGGGCAGCAGCAGGTCGGGTAGGGAGGCGGCCACGCGGCTAGTGTGCCGGCCGCCTCTCCACCGCACGGTTCGGGTGTGCTGAGAGCGCCGACTCAGTGTGCTGAGAGCGCCGACTCGCGGGACGGGGGTTAGACGATATGGAGGTCCGGACTGGGGCTTCGCCACATGTGATCGTGGGTTGCCGGGCAGGAATCGGGTCCTGGCCGGTAGAGCCACAGATGTGGGAGGCCCCAGTGAGCGGGAATCGTACGAGTGTCGGGCTGGATGTGCACGCACGCTCGGTCGTCGGGTGTGGTCTGGATGGGCGGACCGGGGAGCTGTTCGAGCGCCGGTTGACCCCTGATCACGGCGACATCGAGTCGTGGATCAAGTCGCTACCGGGCCCGGTGGCGGTTACTTATGAGGCCGGCCCGACGGGGTTCGGTTTGGCCCGGTGGCTGACCGGGCAAGGGATCGAGTGCCAGGTCGCGGCGCCGTCGAAGTTGCAGCGCCCGTCCGGGGATCGGGTCAAGACCGATGTGCGCGACGCCCGGCACCTGGCCCGGTTGCTGCATCTGGGGGAGATCGTCGCGGTCGCGGTGCCGAGCGTCGAGCAGGAAGCGGCGCGGGATCTGGTGCGGGCCCGCGAGGATGTGCGCGGGGATCTGATGTCGGCGCGGCACCGGTTGTCGAAGTTGTTGCTGCGTCAGGGGATCGTCTACTACGGCGGTAAGCCCTGGACCGGTTCCCATGATCTGTGGTTGCGAGCGCAGCGCCGCAGCGCGGTGTTCACCCTGGGTGGTCTGAGACTGGCGTTCGACATCGCCTACGACACGCTGCTGGCCACCGAGGCGCGCCGAGATCGGCTGGATGCCGCGATCATCGAGATGGCCGCCGCCAGCGAGTTCACCCCGGTGGTGACTCGGCTGGGGTGCTTGCGTGGGGTATCGACGCTCACCGCGTTCGGGCTCGCGGTCGAGATCGGGGACTGGTACCGCCTCGATGGCCGCTCGATCGGCGCCTATCTCGGGCTGGTGCCCACCGAGTCCTCCTCCGGTGGCACCCGGTCGCAAGGGTCGATCACCAAGACCGGCAACGCACACGCCCGCCGGCTGCTGATCGAAGCGGCCTGGCATCACCGCAAGCCCTACCGCATCGGTGTGGACCCGCGGCGCCGACAGGACCGGGCCGGCCCGGCCGCGCGTGATCGCGGGCAGCGGGCGAACCGGCGCCTGCACACCCGGTGGGCTGGCTTCGACGCCCGCCGCAAGCGGCCCGTGGTCGCCAACACCGCGATCGCCCGCGAGCTGGCCGGCTGGTGCTGGTCGTTGGCCGTCCTCGACTGACTGCAGCCGTTCCCTCTCGCCTCCGTAGTTGATCGTCTCTCGTCGCTTGTCGGTGTCAACATCGTTCGTCCTCGCTGCGCTGCGGGCGCTGCATGTTGACACCTCCCACGCGCCGAGAAGTGATCGCCGGGACGGAGGAGCAGGGGACAACGACGCCCGGATAAGCACAGGTGGTGACGGCAGCGCCCGCGAGTGACCCGCGAACGCCCTATGAGCAACCCCACCAGGGGTGCACGCTCGATGTTTAGACCGCGGAACCACTCACCAGCCGAACAGTTCGTCCTGCGGTAACCAACCCGCGAATATCAGACTGACAACGCGTCGATACCGACACGCTCGCCACCACCCGCGTAAATCCGGTCACCGAAGCGGTGTCCACGGCGACGGTCGTGGACACCGCTTCACCACGCCCCTTGACATGCCGACCTCCATATCAGAGCGTGTCCCGTGGATCTTGAGGGCTGGATGCGGTAGATCCTCTTCGTGCTCAATCGACATGATCTGACTGACGAGGAGTGGGCACGGCTGGAGCCGTTGCTGCCTGATCAAACTCCGCGCAGGGGTGGGCGTTGGGCGGAGCACCGGATGGTGGTCAACGGGGTTTTCTGGCGCAC
>DATHIT010001101.1:0-25074 GCA_035489915.1 Pseudonocardia sp.
GCCGTCGACCGTAAGCCAGCACCAGGGCGTGACCGGCATAGGTCTCCTCGACCATCGACGTGAGCTGCCCGGTTTGGTCCCACTGCGCGGTGAACCTGACCTTCGATCGGCGAGCGATCAGAACGGTCACCGCCATCACCACCGGGATCGTCACCACGGAGACGATGGCCAGCAGTGGTGAGATCCAGAACATGATGCTCAGGGTCCCCAGGACCGTGAGCACCAACGTCGGCAATTGGCTGAGCCCCTCCTGCAGCGCGGTGTCGATGTTGTCGATGTCGTTGACGACCCGGCTGAGGATCTCGCCGCGCGGCTGGCTGTCGAAGTACCGCAACGGCAGGCGGGTCAGCTTCTCCTCGGTCGCCCGGCGCAGCTGGTACATGGTCCGCTGGGCGGTGCCGGTCAGAATCCGGGCCTGTACCCAGCTGAAAGCGGCACTGAGCAGGTACGCGAGAGCCACCAGCCCGAGTACCCGACCGAGCCGATCCAGGTCGACGCCGGCGCCGGGATGCAGGTCCATCCGGGCGAGCATGGTGGCGAGGTGGTCCTGGCCATGAGCGCGCAGTCCCGCCACGGCCTGGTCCTTGGTTTCCCCGGGCCGTAGCTGTGCCCCGACGATGCCGTCGAAGATGATGTCGGTGGCCCGGCCGAGCAGGGCGGGACCGATCACCAGGAGGGCGACCGAGAGCATGCCCGCCACGGACGCGATCACCACTCGGGACCGCTCGGGCCGGAACAGGGCGATCAGCTGGGGGAGGACGGCGCGGTTTCCGCCGTGCTGCCGCTGGTCGACGTCCATCGAGGCGCTCACGCGGCCGCGCCCCAGCCGAGCTGCGACGCGATGATTTCTTGGTAGGCCTGACAGCCGGCCATCAGCTCCGGATGGGTCCCGATCCCCGCTATAGTCCCGCCGTCCAGCACGATGATCTGGTCGGCGTCGAGGATCGTGCTGGCCCGTTGGGCGACGATGACCACGGTGGCATCGGCGGTCTCGGCGACCAGCGCGGCGCGCAGGCGGGCGTCGGTGGCCGCGTCCAGGGCCGAGAAACAGTCGTCGAAGAGGTACAGGCTCGGGCGCCGGATCAGGGCCCGAGCGATGGACAGCCGCTGGCGCTGGCCTCCGGACAGGTTCGCTCCGCCCCGTTCGACGCGAGCGTCGAGCTGTCCGGGCAGGCCCGCGACGAACTGACGGGCCTGCGCGGTCTCCAGCGCTCGCCACAGCTGCTCCTCGCTGGCTTCGGGCTGGCCGAACCGGAGATTGCTGGCCACCGTGCCGGCGAACAGGTGGGCCGTCTGGGGGGCCAGCCCGATCCCGGCTCGCAGCTGGTCGGTCGACTGTGCCGTGACGTCGACCCCGTTGACGAGCACGGCTCCTTCGGTCGCATCGAGGAACCGGGGGACGAGGTTGAGCAGGGTGGTCTTGCCGCTGCCGGTGCCACCGAGGATGGCGTTGGTCTGCCCGGGCCGGAAGGCGAACGTCAGGTGGTTCAGCACGGGGCGCTCGCTGCCCGCGTACCCGAAGCTGACGTGCCGGAATTCGACCGCACCGGTGACGGCGTCGGGGACGACCGGTTTCGGCGCTTCGGCGATGGCCGGGATGGTGTCGATCACCTGCTGGATGCGTTGCGCGCTGGCCACCGCGCGGGGAAGCAGGAGCAGGACGGTCACGCCGATCCCGACGTAGAGCAGGATCTGCAGGATGTACAGCAGGAACGCGGTCAGGTTGCCGATCGGCATCGACCCGTTAGCGACCAGCTTTCCGCCGAACCAGACCACGCCGACGCTCGACAGGTTGGTAATGGCCAGCACGACGGGAGTGACCTGAGCGAATACCCGGCCGGCCCGGAGCCTGGCAGCCGTGATGTCGGTATTGGCCCGGTCGAACCGGTCCGCCTCCGAGCGCGTACGCAGGAACGCTCGGATCACCCGGACTCCGGCGATCTGCTCACGCAGCGCCTGGTTGAGACCGTCGGTCTTGACCTGGACGACACCGAACATCGGCACCAGCCGGGCCATGACCCAGCCGGCGACTAACAGGATGGCCGCCAGGGTGACCACCAGCAGCAGGGAAAGCCCCGGTCCCTGCCGCACCGCCAGGATCACCGCGCCGATGGTCGTGACGACCGCGATCAGCAGGAGGCTGAGCGCCACCTGGAGGAAGATCTGGACCTGCTGAACGTCGTTGATGCTGCGGGTGGTCAGCGACGAGATCCCGAACCGGTTGAGCTCGATGACCGAGAAGGACTGGACCCGCTGGTAGAGGGCGGTACGGATGTTCGCTCCGACCGACATCGACACCCAGGAGTACAGGTACAAGGCGACGAGGGAGCCGACGCAGAGCACAACGGTGATGGCCAGCATGATCCCGCCGGCCCGGAAGATGTACCCGAGATCGGCCTTGACCACGCCGTTGTTGATGATGTTGGCATTCAGGCTCGGCAGGTAGAGGTTCCCGGCGGCCTGGAGTACCTGGAGGGCGGCGATGATGCCGAGCCGACCCGCGTAGGGCCGCAGAAAGGTACGAATGAGGCCGATCAGCGCGCCGCGCGCGGCCCGGCGTCCAACCTGCTCGGTATCCGGCTGCTTTTCGCGTTCCGGTGCGCCGCCGGGGTCGACATCCGTCATCGCGTTCTTTCGTCCCGTTCTCGAGTGAGCGGTCACCGTGGGCCGTTTCTCACGTACCGCCGGAGTCGGCCCGGCAGACGCGGGAAACGGCCCGACGGCACCGCGGACCGGCCGGGCGACACCAGCCGCCGCACCACGGCCCTATTCGGCCGCGGCCAGCTCCGAACCGTTGGTCGACTCCGCCTCGACGACCTCTCCGTCTACCACGGTCGGGTCCGCGTCCGGCGCCTTCGGCACGGCCGGGACCGTAAGCCCCGGAACGGTGAGGTCCGGCACCTTCTTCACCGCTTCCATAGCGGACTCGATCGCCTCGGCCAGCGAGGGGGACACCGTGTCGTCGAAGTCCATCTTCGTGACCGTGACATCGGCGTTGGTCGGCAACGAATCGGTCCCGAAGAGAGCGTCGGCGCAACCTGCGTCCCGCAGGGCCGCCGATTCTTCGTCAGTAATCTCCCGGTTGAGAACTAGCGAGAACACATGTCCCACTGCCAGTCACCTCTTCAGTTTCGATGGTGGTTGAAATCCTTCAGAAGATTCATTCCGAAGTACGACGGAAGATTGGCGGCGGTGACAGAGTTTCACCGGCCGGCAGCACGATACCCAGACCGCTCGACGCGGTACAACCTCGGTCGGCCGCCGTCCGGCAATGTTCCAGCCCGGCCACCAGCGGAGATGTTCGAGTGCGGAATTGCCGCGGTTGAACAGCGGCGAGAGTGAAATCAGGGATGCTCCTCGAGGGTGTTGGCGACCTCGGCGGGCTCGACTCGGTGCCCGCGCACCTTCACCTGGTCGTCGATCCGGCCCAGGAACTCGAGGCGTAAAGCCATTCAGTCGGCCCGATGCGTCGGACGTACGACGAGGAAGAGGTGTTCACGAAGCCCTCGCGGTGTCAGGTGCCGGGGATGATTGCCAACTTGTACTGTCATCTGCGCGCGCGTTTCCGCTGTGCGTGGACTGGGCGATATCGCCGAACGCGGCTTGCGATCGCGATTCATATTCTTTGGTGCAGGCCGGAAATGTTGGCGCATCGGCGGTTGTCACCGCGGGTCTTACCGCAATCGGCGTTCAACTGGAGAGAAACCACAGTTGAACACGCTTCGGAGAGTGCCCTCAGCTTGGGGATGTGTTCAACCACGGCACGCAGCGGTGAACTAAAGTCCCACTCCTGGAACGCAGACGCGGCGGGTTGCGTGGCTTCCGCCGTTCCAATTAGTGTCCTGCCGAACGTGATCGTGTTCGGTCTCCCTCTTGTTCTGCCTACTCCTTGCCCGGACGTTTTCGACCGTTGGGTCGAGATGTCTTTCTCGAAAAGATCTAGTGGATATCGATTGAGTGGCCTCGAGCCACGCCTACCGCTCCTCGCGGCGTCAGGGGAATGCTCAGGTCGAGCGATCAGGGAATGGCGGCTGGATGTCTAACGAGGAAAGGCTCCGTGATTACCTGAAGCTGGTGACCGCCAATCTCCAGCAAACTCGTCGCCGCCTGCGCGAGGTCGAGGAACAAGGTCGGGAGCCGGTCGCGATCGTCGGCATGGGTTGCCGGTTTCCTGGCGGGGTACAGGACCCGGAGCAGCTGTGGGATCTGCTGACGGCGGGCGCGGACGCCGTCTCCGGCCTCCCGAGCACTCGTGGTTGGGACCTGGACGGCCTCTACGACCCGGACCCGGCTCATCCCGGCACGTCGAACGTACGGTCGGGCGGATTCGTCCACGACGCGGGTGACTTCGACCCCGGATTCTTCGGGATCAGCCCCCGCGAGGCACTGGCTATGGACCCGCAGCAGCGGCTCCTGCTGGAGATCTCGTGGGAAGCCCTGGAGCAGGCCGGCATCGACCCGGCGACCCTGCGGGGCTCCTCGACCGGAGTGTTCGCCGGGGCCAGCCTCTCCGGTTACGGCACCGCCCTCCAGGACGGTGCCGGCAGCCTGGAGAGCCACCTGCTCACCGGTACCGCGAACAGCGTCATCTCCGGCCGGGTCGCCTTCACCCTGGGGCTGGAGGGCCCGGCCGTCTCCGTGGACACGGCGTGCTCGTCGTCGCTGGTCGCCCTGCACCTCGCCGTCCAGGCCCTGCGCTCCGGCGAGTGCGGCCTGGCCCTGGCCGGGGCCGTGACCGTCCTGGCCAGCCCCACATGGTTCGTCTGGGGCAGTCGGCAGCTGGGCCTCGCCCCCGACGGGCGGTGCAAGCCGTTCTCCGCCGCCGCCGACGGCATGGGGATGGCCGAGGGCGCCGGCGTGGTCGTGCTGGAACGGCTCTCGGACGCCCGCCGGCACGGGCACGAGGTGCTCGCCGTGATCCGGGGCAGCGCCGTGAACCAGGACGGCGCCTCCAACGGGCTGACCGCCCCCAACGGGCCCTCCCAGCAGCGCGTCATCCAGGCGGCGCTGGGCAGCGCCGGGCTGGCCCCGGACGACATCGATGCGGTCGAGGCGCACGGCACCGGCACCGAGCTGGGCGACCCGATCGAGGCCCAGGCGCTGCTGGCCACCTACGGGCAGGACCGGGATCCGGAGCGCCCGCTGTGGACGGGATCGATCAAGTCCAACATCGGCCACACCCAGGCCGCGGCCGGCATCGCCGGGCTCCTCAAGATGGTGCTGGCCCTGCGCCACGGTCGGCTGCCACGCACCCTGCACGCCGACGAGCCGTCCCCGCACGTGGACTGGTCCGGTGGGATGCGGCTGCTGACCGAGGAGGTTGACTGGGCCGCCGGCGACCGACTGCGCCGGGCGGGGGTGTCGTCGTTCGGGATGAGCGGCACCAACGCCCACGTCATCCTGGAGGAGGACCCGACCAGGTTCGACGAGGCGGCCGGCGAGGAAGTCCCCTCGGCGGACGCCGCTGTGCCGACCGCCGCTGTGCCGACCGCCGCTGTGCCGACCGACCCGGCCGACCCGGCCGAGGACGCCGTCGCCGGAGCCGAGCCAGTGCTCACGGGGGCGCCGTCCGCCTGGCTGGTGTCGGGACGGTCCGCCGCCGGGCTGCTGGCGCAGGCCGAGAAGCTGACCGCCTTCGTCGCAGGCCGGACCGGTTCGCGGCCGGCCGACCCCGTCGACCCCGCCGACATCGGCTGGTCATTGGCGACGACCCGACCGACGTTCGAGCACCGCGCCGTGCTGCTCGGTGCCAACCTCGTCGAGCTGTCGTCCGGGCTGTCGGCGCTGGCCGCCGGCAACCCGGCTCCCGGGGTGGTCTCGGCCGTGGTGCCACCCGGCGGTACCTGCCGGGTGGGTTTCCTGTTCGCCGGGCAGGGGGCGCAGCGGGCTGGGATGGGCCGGGAGTTGTACGCGGCGTCCCCGGCCTTCGCGTCGGTGTTCGACCAGGCGTGCGCCCTGCTGGAGGCCGAACTCGGGTTGCCGATCCGGGAGGTGGTGCTCGGCGCGGGCCACTCCGATGGCCGTGATCCCGTCGACCGGGAGGACCCGCGCGCGGACCAGACCGTCTACGCGCAGGCCGGGTTGTTCGCGGTCGAGGCCGGGCTGGTGGCCATGCTGGCGGCGGCCGGGATCGTGCCGGACGCGGTAGCCGGTCATTCGGTTGGCGAGATCGCGGCGGCCCACGCGGCCGGGGTACTGAGCCTGAGCGACGCCTGCCGGCTGGTGGCGGCGCGGGGTCGGCTGATGCAGGCGCTGCCCGAGGGCGGCGCGATGGCCGCCGTCGAGGCCACCGAGGCCGAGATGCTCGCGGCGATGGACGGAGTCGAGGGCGTCGGGCTGGCCGCAGTGAACGGAACCTCGTCGGTGGTCGTCTCGGGTGACGCCGAACGGGTCGACGAGATTGTCGAGGGCTGGCGGGAGCGGGGCCGGCGAGTGCGCCGGCTGCGGGTGAGCCACGCGTTCCACTCGGCCCGGATGGACCCGATGCTGGCCGAGCTGGCCGAGGTCGCCTCGGGACTGGACCACGCCGACCCGACGGTCACGTGGGCGGGGGCGCTGACCGGCGAGCTGATCACCGCGCCGGACCCGGGGTACTGGACCGAGCAGGCCCGCCGGCCCGTGAGGTTTGCCGACGCCGTCACCACGCTGGCCGGGGCGGGTGTCTCGGTGTTCCTCGAGATCGGCCCCGACTCGACCCTGTCCGCGCTGGGTCAGGCCGCGCTGGCCGGTCCTCCTGCCGTCGAGGGTGCGGACCCAGCGCCCGGCGCGGACTTCATCCCCGTGCTGCGACCGAGGACGCCCTCGGCGGAATCGGTGCTGACCGCCTTCGCGCGGGCGCACGTCCGGGGTGTCGCGGTGAACTGGCCCGCCGTGCTCCCGGCCGCGCGGCGGGTGGCCTTACCGACCTACGCCTTCACACGCCAGCGGTTCTGGGCTCGGACCGAGCCGGTGGGCGCCGCGACCGGGGACGGTGCGAACACCGAGGCGGAGCAGCGGTTCTGGGCGGCGGTCGAGGTGGGTGACCTGGCCACCCTGGCCAACGCGCTGTCGGTGGACGGGACCCGTCCGTTCGCCGAGGTGCTGCCGGCGCTGTGGTCCTGGCGGCAGCGCGCGCGTCAGGAGGCGGTCACCGCGAGCTGGCGGTACCGGGTCTCGTGGGAGCCGGTGCCCGAGCCGGCGCCGGCGCAACTGTCCGGATCCTGGCTCGTGGTGGCTGACTCGGCGGCCGACGTTCGAAGCAACGGGTACCTGGCGATGCTGAGCGCCCGGGGCGCCGAACCGATTCTCGTCGAGGTCGCCCCCGAGCAGCTCGACCGTGCGGGCCTGGCCGCCCGCATCGTCGAGTCCCTCACCGCGTGTGGGGCCGAGGGAGCCGCGCCGCTGGCCGGTGTGCTGTCGCTGCTGGCAATGAACGAAGCACCGCGGCCTGAGTGCCCGGTCGTCCCCACAGGCCTGGCCGGGACGTTGGAGCTCGTGCAGGCCCTGGGCGACGCCGCCGTCCAGGCCCCGCTCTGGGTCCTCACCCGTGACGCGATGGTGACCCGCTCCGACGAGGTACCGGCCGAGGCGGTGCAGTCGCAGGTGTGGGGGCTGGGCCGGGTCGTCGCGCTCGAGCACCCCGACCGTTGGGGAGGACTCGTCGATCTGCCCGCCACGCTGGACGAGCCGGCCGCCGGTCGGTTGGCCGCCGTGCTGGCGGGGTGCGGCGAGGACCAGGTCGCGATCCGCGGCGGGGGAATGCTGGCCCGCCGCCTGGTACGTGGCTCGCCGGCCCGGGACGCGGCCGCGCGCTGGACCACCCGGGGCACCGCGCTGGTCACCGGTGACGCCGGTGGGATCGGCGAGACGACGGCCCGCTGGCTGGCCGAACGCGGCGCACGGCACCTGGTCCTGGCTGGCCGGTCCGGCCCGGGGGCGCACGGCGCGGCGAACCTGGCGGCGGCGCTGGCCACGGCCGGTACCTCGGTCGGCATCCTGGTCTCCGACGTCGCCCGACGGGACGAGACGGCCGGGCTGCTCGATCGGATCGGCCGGGGCCGGTCGCCGTTGACCTCGGTGTTCCACACGGCGGGTGCCGAACAGGTCACCGCCGTGGCCGACACCACCGTCGCCGACCTGGCTGAGGTGCTGGGCGAGAAGGCGGCCGGCGCGCGGTGGCTGGACGAGCTCACCCGGGACCTGGAGCTGGACGCGTTCGTCCTGTTCTCCTCGATCGCCGCGACCTGGGGCAGCGCCCGCCAGTCCGGTGCCGCGGCGGCGAACGCGTACCTGGACGCTCTGGCGGCGAGCCGGCGCGGCCGGGGGATGGCGGCGACGTCGCTCGCCTGGGGGCCGTGGGCGGACCAGGGCCTGGCGAGTGGCGACGACGGCCAGCGGATGCGGCGGCGCGGTCTGAGACTGATGGACCCGGCCCAGGGGATCCGCGCTCTGGGGCAGAGCCTCGACAACGCCGACACGTCGGTGACCGTCGTCGACGTCGACTGGGCCCGGTTCGCGGCGACCTTCACCCTGCGGCGGCCCAGCCCGCTGATCGCCGGCCTGCCCGAGGTCTCCCGCTCGCTCGCCGACGCCGACGCCGACGCCGAGGCCGAAGCGGGTGCCGGCGCCTCGGTCTCGGAGACGGCGCTGTGTCGGCAGCTGGTCGGTCTGCCCGACGCGGAGCAGACCCGCATCCTGCTCGAGCTGACCCGGGCCCGGGTCGCCGCCGTCCTCGGCCATGCCTCGCTCGAGGACGTCCAGCCGGACTGGGCCTTCAGCGACCTCGGCTTCGACTCCCTGACCGCCGTGGAGCTGCGGGACCGGCTCAACGCCGCGACCGGTCTGCGGCTGCCGGCCACGCTGGTCTTCGACTACCCCACTCCGCTGGCGGCCGCGGAGTTCCTCCGGTCTCAGCTGACCGGGGACGCGCGGCAGGCCGACCGCGCCGCCGGGCATCCGGTACCGGTGGATCCCGGCGAGCCGATCGCCATCGTCGGCATCGGCTGCCGGTTCCCCGGCGGGGCCGACACCCCCGAGGGATTCTGGGAGCTGCTGGCCGCCGGGACCGACGCGATCGGCGAGTTCCCGCGCAACCGCGGTTGGCACACCGACGAGCTGTTCGATCCCGATCCGGACCGCGCGGGCACCTCGCACATCCAGCTCGGCGGGTTCCTGCACGCGGCCGACGAGTTCGACCCCGGCTTCTTCGGGATCAGCCCGCGTGAGGCGCTGACCATGGACCCGCAGCAGCGCCTGGTGCTGGAGACGTCGTGGGAGGCGCTCGAGCGGGCCTCCATCGACCCCACGTCGCTGCGCGGCAGCCGGACCGGGGTGTTCGCCGGCGGCACGGCCACCCGCTACGGCGCCGAGCAGCCCGAAGGCGCGTTCGACGGCGGCCTGGTCACCGGGACCGCGACCAGCGTGCTGTCCGGGCGGGTGGCCTACACCCTCGGCCTGGAGGGACCGGCTCTCACCGTCGACACGGCCTGTTCCTCCGGCCTGGTCGCGCTGCACCTGGCCGCCGCGGCGCTGCGGTCGGGCGAGTGTTCGCTGGCCCTGGCCGGAGCCGTGTTCGTGACGGCCAGCCCGGTCATGTTCACCGACTTCAGCCGCCAGCTGGGGTTGGCCCCGGACGGCCGGTGCAAGGCGTTCTCCGCCGGGGCCGACGGCATGGGCGTCGCCGAGGGCGCGGGCATGGTCGTCCTGGAGCGCCTTTCCGACGCCCGCCGCGCCGGGCACCGGGTGCTCGCCCTGGTGGCCGGCAGCGCGGTCAACCAGGACGGTGCCTCCAACGGGCTGACCGCGCCGAACGGCCCGTCCCAGCAGCGCGTGATCCGGGCCGCCCTCGCCAGCGCCGGGCTGAGCGCCGCCGACGTCGACGCGGTCGAGGCCCACGGCACCGGGACCCCGCTGGGCGACCCCATCGAGGCACAGGCCCTGCTGTCGACCTACGGGCAGGACCGGCCGGAAGGCCGGCCGCTGCGGCTGGGCTCGGTGAAGTCGAACATCGGCCACACCCAGCAGGCGGCCGGGGCGGCCGGACTGATCAAGATGGTGTTGGCCCTGCGGCACGGGCTGCTGCCGCGCACGCTGCACGCGGGGGAGCGGTCCCCACACGTGGACTGGTCGGCCGGCGACATCGAGCTGTTGACCGAGCAGTCTTCGTGGTTGCCGGGTGACCGGCCACGCCGGGCCGGCGTCTCGGCCTTCGGTATCAGCGGGACCAACGCCCACGTCATCCTCGAGGAAGCCCCGACCGACGAGCACGCCGAACCGGGCACCGACGCCGAGGGGCCGGTGGCGCCCGTGCTCTCGGCGGCGCCCCCGGTCTGGCTGCTCTCGGCCCGGTCGGCGGCCGGTCTGGCGGCCCAGGCGCGGCGACTGGCGGAGTTCGCCACGGCCGGTCCCGAGCTGGCGCCGGCCGACGTGGCATGGTCCCTGGCGACCTCACGGGCGGCACTCGAACACCGCGCCGCCGTGATCGGGACCGACCGCGGTGAGCTGGTGACCGGTCTGTCCGCGCTCGCCGACGAACGCCGGGCCGCGGGTCTCGCCACCGGACTGGTGTCCACCGGTCCTGGCGGCAAGATCGCGTTCGTCTTCCCGGGGCAAGGTGCGCAGTGGGTCGGGATGGGCCGCGAGCTGGCCGCCTCGTCGCCGGTGTTCGCGGCGCGGCTGGCCGAATGCGGCGCGGCCCTCGAGCCCCACGCCGACTGGGAGCTGGACGCCGTGCTGGCCGGCCGCGAGGGTGCGCCCGGGCTCGAGCGCGCCGACGTCGTGCAGCCGTTGCTGTGGGCGGTGATGGTGTCGCTGGCCGCCCTCTGGGAGGCGGCCGGGGTGCGGCCGGACGCCGTCGTCGGACACAGCCAGGGGGAGATCGCGGCGGCCTGTGTCGCCGGGATCCTGTCGCTGGAGGACGCGGCGAAGGTGGTGGCCGTGCGCAGCCGGGCCCTGTCCGGGCTGGCCGCGTCGGCCGGGATGCTCGCGGTGGTGATGCCGGTCGCCTCGGTCGAGGCACTGCTGGCCGGGAACGACAGCTGGGCGCGGCGGCTCTCGGTGGCCGCCGTCAACGGGCCGGCGACCACGGTGGTCTCCGGTGACCTGGACGCCCTGGTTGAGCTGGAGCGGGAGCTGTCGGCCCGGCGGGTCATGCGGTGGCAGATCCCGCAGACCGACTTTGTGGCCCATTCGGCGCGAGTCGAGCCACTGCGGGACGGGCTGGTCCGCGACCTGGCCGGCCTCGAGCCGCGAACGGGCCGGGCGGCGCTGTTCTCCTCGGTGACCGGTTGCCGGATCGACGGACCGGAACTGGACGCCGCGTACTGGTACGCGAACGTGCGCGAACGCGTGCGCTTCCAGGACGCCACCCTGGCGCTGGCCGAGGCGGGGTGCCGGACGTTCATCGAGGTGTCCCCGCATCCCGTGCTGACCGGGGCGATCGCCGAGACCCTGGAGGAGGCCGAGGTACCGGCCGCCCCGCTCATCGCGGGAACGGTGGAACGCGAGAACAGCGGGGCGGCCCGCTTCCTCGCCGCGCTGGCCCAGGTGCACGTGCGCGGGGTGAAGATCGACTGGGCCCGGGTGCTGCCGGCCGGCGCGCTGGTGGAGCTGCCGACGTACGCCTTCCAGCGTCAGCCGTACTGGCTGCGACCGGTCGGCGCACGCCGGGTCCCGGCGCGTCGGGCCGACTCCTCGGTAACCGATGACTGGCGCTACCGGGTCACCTGGGCTCCGATCGCCGAGCCCGGGACGGCCCGGCTGGCCGGAACCTGGATCCTCGTCGCCGGCGAGGCCGACCCGACCGGGATCGAAGCGGTCGCCCGGCTCCTGGCCGCGCGGGGCGCCCACGTCGCGCGGATCGACCTCGCCGCGCACGGTGCGGACCGCGAGACGCTGGCCGGTCGGGTCTGCTCGATCGCCGCCGAGGGACCGCTGGCGGGGGTGCTGTCCCTGCTGGCGTTGGACCAGACCCCGCTGTCTGGCCAGCCCGCCGTGCCCGTCGGCCTGGCCGCGACCTTGGCGCTGATCCAGGCGCTCGGCGACGCCGAGGTCGCGGCCCCCCTGTGGGTGGCGACGTCCGGCGCCGTGGCGACCGCCCCCGAGGAGGCCCTGACCGGCCCGCTGCAGGCGCAGGCGTGGGGCCTGTGCCGGGTCGCGGCGCTGGAACACCCCGACCGCTGGGGCGGGCTCGTCGATCTCCCCGCCGACCTGGACGAGCCGGCCGGCGCTCGACTGGCCGCGGTGCTGGCCGGCCTCGATGAGGACCAGGTCGCGATCAGGGCTGACGGGATCCGGGGCCGGCGGCTGGTCCGCGCCCCTCGACACAGCACGGACGTCGCGCCGTGGACCCCGCGAGGCACTGTCCTGATCACCGGCGGTACCGGCGCGGTCGGCCGGCACATGGTCCGCTGGCTGGCCGGCCGGGGCGCTCCGCGAGTGGTGCTCGTCAGCCGCTCGGGTCCGGCCTCGGCGGGGACCGCCGCGCTGGCCGCCGAGCTGGCGGCCGCCGGCACGACCGTCGAGGTGCTGGCCGGCGACACCGGCCACCGCGGTGACCTGTCCGGGGTCCTGGCCCGGATCGCGGCGACCGGCCCGGAACTGACCGGCGTGCTGCACACCGCCGGCGTCGTCGACAACGGCGTGCTCGACCGGCTCGATCCGCCCCGGTTGGCGTCGGTGCTGGCGGCCAAGGCCGGCAGCGCCGCACTGCTTGACGAGCTGACCGCGGGCCTCGAGCTCGACGCGTTCGTGCTGTTCTCCTCGGCGGCGGCGACCTTCGGAGCAGGCGGCCAGGGCAACTACGCGGCCGCCAACGCCTACCTCGACGCACTGGCCCAGCACCGGCGCGCCCGCGGCCTGCCGGCGCTGTCGGTCGCGTGGGGCCCGTGGGCCGGTGGCGGTGTCGCGCAGGCCAGCGAGGCGACCCGGCAGCGGTTGAGCCGCAACCGCTGGGAGGTGCTGATGGAGCCTCGGCTCGCGGTCCAGGCACTGTCCGACGCGCTCCTCGGTCCCGATAGCGCGCTCACGGTCATGGATATCGACTGGGCCGTGATCGAGTCCGCCGGCATCGAGCACGAGATGCAGCGGACGCCGTTGCTGCGGGATCTGCCCGAGATCCAGCGGATGGCGGCCGCGTCCGGCGCCGCTTCCCGCGACGGCGCGCGAGTGACCAGGGACGAGCTGGTCGGGCAGCTGCTGACCCTGCCCCGGGCCGGGCAGGTGTCGAAGCTGACCGGCCTGGTCCAGGCCGTCGCGGCCGAGGTGCTGGCCTATCCCTCGCCGGAGGGGGTTGAGGCCGGCCGGGCGTTCAGCGATCTGGGGTTCGACTCGCTGACCGCCGTGGAGCTGCGCAACCGGCTCAGCGCGGCCGCCGGCCTCCGGCTGCCGGCCAGCCTCCTGTTCGACTATCCGACGCCGACGGCGCTGGCCGAGCATCTCCGGGCGGAACTGCTGGGCGACCGGTCCGCGACCGAGGCGCCGGTGACGACGGCCGCGGTAGCGGGTGAGCCGATCGCGATCGTGGGCATGGGCTGCAGGTTCCCCGGCGGCGTTCGCACCCCGGACCAGCTCTGGGACCTGCTGGTCTCCGGTACGGACGCCATCTCCGGGTTCCCGGCCGACCGGGGCTGGGACCTGGACAGCCTCTACCACGCGGATCCCGGCCACAGCGGGACGACGTACGTGCGGGCCGGCGGGTTTGTGCACGAGGCCGGGCTGTTCGACCCAGGGTTCTTCGGGATCAGCCCTCGGGAAGCGATGGCGATGGATCCCCAGCAGCGCCTGTTGTTGGAGACCTCCTGGGAAGGCTTGGAACGCGCCGGCATCGAACCGGGATCGCTGCGCGGGTCACGGACCGGGGTGTTCGTCGGCGGCTACAGCTCCGGGTACGCCTCGGTGGGGCAGCAGACCGGCGCGGACGGTGCGGACGGCCTGGAAGGCCATCTGATGGCCGGCAACGCAACCAGCGTGATCTCCGGCCGGGTGGCCTACACCCTCGGGCTGGAGGGCCCCGCCGTCACGATCGACACGGCCTGCTCGTCGTCGCTCGTCGCCCTGCACCTGGCCGCCCAGGCATTGCGCTCCGGCGAATGCACGCTGGCGCTGGCCGGCGGGGTCACCATCATGGCCACCCCCTGGGACCTCGTGGTGTTCTCCCGGCAGCGCGGCCTGGCCCCGGATGGCCGCTCCAAGGCTTTCGGCGCCGACGCGGACGGCATGGGGATGGCCGAGGGCGTGGGCATGCTCGTCGTCGAGCGGCTCTCCGATGCCCGCCGCCACGGCCACGAGGTACTGGCCCTGGTCCGCGACAGTGCGACCAACCAGGACGGTGCGTCCAACGGGTTGACCGCCCCCAACGGCCCCTCGCAACAACGGGTGATCCGGGCCGCGCTCGCCAACGCCCGGCTGTCGCCGGCGGACGTCGACGTCGTGGAGGCACACGGCACCGGCACGCCTCTGGGCGACCCGATCGAGGCCCAGGCCGTGCTGGCCACCTACGGACAGGACCGGCCGGAGGGCCAGCCGCTGTGGCTCGGCTCGGTCAAGTCAAACATCGGCCACACCCAGGCCGCCGCCGGGGTCGCCGGCGTGATGAAGATGGTGCTGGCCCTGCGGCACCGGAAGCTCCCGCGCAGCCTGCACAGCGAGCAGCCGTCCCCGCACGTGGACTGGTCGGCCGGGCAGGTGCGGCTGCTGAGCGAGACGGTCGACTGGCCGGTGAACGGGCGCCCGCGCCGGGCCGGGGTCTCGGCGTTCGGGATCAGCGGTACCAATGCGCACGCCATCCTCGAGGAGGCTCCCGACAACTCGGTCACCCCGACCGGGCCGGTCCAACCGGTCCTGTTCACCGGTGGTTCGCGGGCCTGGCTGGTGTCCGCGCGCACGCCGGCCGGGCTGCTGGCGCAGGCCGCGCGGCTGGCCGAGTTCGTCTCGACCCCGACCGGTCCGGACCAGGTCGACCTCACCGACGTCGGCTGGTCACTGGCCACGTCCCGGTCACCGTTCGAGCACCGGGCGGTACTCCTGGGCGCGGATCACGAGACGCTGACCTCGGGCCTGCGCGCGCTGGTCGCCGACGCGCCGGCGCCCTCGGTGGTGCGCGGTGTGGTGCCGGCCGGCCGCCCCAAGGTCGGGTTCCTGTTCGCGGGGCAGGGCGCGCAGCGCGCCGGCATGGGGCGCGAACTGCACGCGGCCTCGCCGGTCTTCGCGGCGGCGTTCGACCAGGCCTGCGCGCTCCTGGAAACAGAGCTGGGGCTGCCGATCCGGGAGGTCGTGCTCGGGATCGGGGACAACGACGATCAACAACGGGCGGACCGGACGGTCTACGCGCAGACCGGGCTGTTCGCGGTCGAGGTCGGGCTGGTCGCCCTGCTGGCCTCGGCCGGGATCGTGCCGGACGCGGTGGCCGGCCATTCGGTGGGGGAGATCGCGGCGGCCCACGCGGCCGGGGTGCTGTCCCTGGCCGACGCGAGCCGGCTCGTCGCGGCGCGGGCCCGGCTGATGCAGGCCCTGCCCGCCGGCGGTGCGATGGCCGCGCTGGAGGCGGGCGAGGCCGAGGTGATCCAGACGCTGGACGGTGTCCCCGGGGTCGAGATCGCGGCGGTGAACGGACCCTCCGCGGTGGTGGTCTCCGGTGACACCGAGGCCGTCGACCAGGTGGTGGCGACGTGGCGGGAGCGGGGCCGGCGGGTGCGTCGGCTGCGGGTCAGCCACGCGTTCCACTCGGCCCGGATGGATCCGGTACTGGACGAGCTCCGGCGGGTGGCAGCGGACCTCGAGCACGGGACACCGACGGTGGCCTGGGCCGGAGCGTGTGACGGCACGATCCTGACGGCCCCGGACGGCGGCTACTGGCCGGCCCAGGCCCGGCGGGCGGTCCGGTTCGCCGACGCCGTCGCCGCGCTGGCCGGCCAGGGCGTGTCGACCTTCCTCGAGATCGGTCCGGACGGGACGCTCTCGGCACTGGGTCCGGCCGCACTGGGTCCGGCCGCACTGGGTCCGGCCGCGCTGCCCGGCACCGACGCGGCCCCGGCCGGGGGCGAACCGGCGCGCGGCGCCGAGCCGGAGTTCATCCCGCTGCTGCGCGCCCGGACCGCCGCCCCGGACGCGGTACTGGCTGCGCTGGCCCGCGCCCACGTGCGGGGAGTCGGCGTCGACTGGACGGCGGTCCTGCCGGCCGGGAACCGGGTGGAGCTACCCACCTACGCCTTCGGGCAGCAGCGGTTCTGGCCGCTCGGCCCGCACAAGCTCCGGCTCGGGGTGGCCAACGGGTCCGGCGACGAGCAGGCCGGTGGCGCGGCCGAGGCGCGGTTCTGGGCCGCGATCGAGTCCGGCGACCAGCTGGCCCTGTCCGAGACGCTCGCCACCGACGACCCTCGGCTGGGTGAGCTGGTGCCGGTGCTCGCCTCCTGGCGCCGCCGCGAACGGGACCGGTCGGCCACCGACACCTGGCGCTACCGGGTCTGCTGGGCTCCGGTCGCCGACCCCGACCCGGTCGCGCTGTCGGGAACCTGGCTGGTCGTGACCGGCCCGGCCGGCGATGAGCTGGCCGAGCGCTGTGCCCAGGCGCTGACCGGGCACGGGGCCGAGGTCGTGGTCACCCGGGTCGGCAAAGACAGCACGACCCGGCAGACGCTCGCCGCCGAACTCGACCTCGCCGGCAGCTCACCGGTGGCCGGCGTCCTCTCGCTGCTGGCCTTCGACGAGGCGCCGCTGGCCGACCGGCCGACGGTGACGGCGGGACTGGCCGCGACCCTGGGCCTGGTCCAGGCACTGGGGGACGTGGAGGTCCAGGCGCCGCTGTGGGTGCTCACCTCGCAGGCCGTGGCCGCCGATCCGGGCGACCTGCTGGCGAACCCGCTGCAGGCCCAGGCCTGGGGGCTCGGCCGGGTGGTCGGCCTGGAACACCCGGAACTCTGGGGCGGCCTGATCGACCTGCCGGCCGTGCTCGACGACCGGGCCGCGGACCGACTCTGCGCGGTGCTGGCCGGCGGTGGCGAGGACCAGGTGGCGTTGCGCGGCGCGGGTATCCGGGGCCGGCGGCTGGAGCGGGCCCATCGGCCGGCGCGGGACGGGAGCTGGACGCCGCGGGGCACGGTGCTGATCACCGGGGGGACCGGGTCGATCGGCGGGCACACGGCCCGCTGGCTGGCCGGCAAGGGCGCCGCACGGGTTGTCCTGACAAGCCGCTCCGGCGTGGGCGCGCAGGGTGCCGTCGCGCTCGCCGCCGAACTGGCCGCCGAGGGAACCGCGGTCGGCGTCGTTGCGGCCGACGTCGCCCACCGCCCCGAGGTCGCCGGGTTGCTGGCCTGGATCGCCGCCGGTGGCCCCCCGCTGACCTCGGTCCTGCACGCCGCCGGCGCCGGACAGGCGACCGCGCTGCGGGACACCACACTGGCCGAACTGGCCGACTTGGCGGCCGTCAAGACCGCCGGCACGATGCACCTCGACGAGCTGACGCGCGACCTCGACCTCGACGCATTTGTGCTCTTCTCCTCGATCTCCGCGATCTGGGGCAGCGGCCTGCAGCCGGGCTACGCCGCCGTCAACGCGTTCCTCGACGCGCTGGCCGAGCACCGCCGAGGCCGGGGGCTGCCCGCAACCTGCGTCGCGTGGGGCCCGTGGGACGGCGGCGGCATGAGCGACCACGAGGGCAAGGCCCAGATGGTCCGGCGTGGGTTGCGGCTGCTGGACCCGGAGCTGGGGATCCGGGCTCTCGGCCAGGTCCTCGATGCCGGCGAGGCAGTGGTCACGGTGGTGGACGTCGACTGGGCCGCATTCGCCCCGGCCTTCACCCTGCGCCGGCCCAGCGCCCTGATCGAGGGATTGCCCGAGGTCGCGCTGGCGCTGGAGGGCGGGGGCGCGCAAGGGGACGACCCGGCGGGCGGCAGCGGCAGTGCCCTGACCGAGCAACTGCTGCCCCTGCCCCGAGCCGAGCAGGAGCAGCTGCTGGTGGACCTGGTCCGGTCCGAGGCGGCCGGGGTGCTCAACTACCCCTCGCCCGACGACCTCCCGCCCGACCGTGCCTTCAGCGACCTGGGCGCGGACTCGCTGACCGCCATCGAACTGCGCGACAGGCTCGGTGGCGCGATCGGCCAGCGGCTCTCCGCGACCCTGCTGTTCGACCACACGACGCCTGTCGCCGTGGCCGCTCACCTGTGCTCGCTCCTGGTCCCGGAAGGTATGTCGCCCTCCCAGCCGGTGCTGGCCGAGCTCGACAAGCTCGAGACCCTGCTCGCCGCCGCCGTCGGCGAGGACGACGAGACGGCGCGGATCACGGCCCGGCTCGAGGCTGTCGTCGCCCGCTGGAAGGAAACCACCACCGGCACCCGCTCGGCGGCAGTCGCGGAGAGCCTCGACTCCTCCTCCGATGAAGAGGTCTTCGACTTCATCGGCAAAGCCCTCGGCATCCACTGACATGGCCGAATTCGTTGACCGCTTCGGAAAGCTTGGGGTTCCACAGGTGAGCGACGACGACAAGCTCCGCTATTTCCTCCGCCGGGTCACGGCCAATCTCTCGGAGACTCGTCAGCGGCTCAGTGAGATCGAGGCCGCCGCCGACGAGCCGATCGCCATCGTGGGGATGGGCTGCCGCTTCCCTGGCGGCGTCCGGAGCCCGGAGGACCTGTGGGAGCTGTTGGCGGGTGGGGTCGACGCGATCTCCGGGTTCCCCGCCGACCGGGGCTGGGACCTGGCGGAGCTGCTCGGCACGGGGCCCGGCTCGGCGGGGAGCTCGCCCGTGCGCGCCGGCGGGTTCGTCGATGGAGCCGGTGAGTTCGACCCGGGCTTCTTCGGGATCAGCCCGCGCGAGGCGGTGGCGATGGACCCGCAGCAGCGGATGCTGCTGGAGGTCGCCTGGGAGGCGTTGGAGCGGGCCGGTCTCGATCCGCTGACGCTGCGCGGCTCGTCGACCGGCATCTTCGCCGGGGCGTCCTCCTCGGGCTACGGCTGGGGGCTGAGCGGGCACACCGAGCTGGAGGGCCATCTGGTCACCGGGACCGCCAGCAGTGTGCTGTCCGGTCGGATCGCCTACACCCTCGGGTTGGAGGGGCCGGCCGTCACCGTCGACACCGCCTGCTCGTCGGCACTGGTCTCGCTGCACCTGGCCTGCCGGGCACTGCGGGCCCAGGAGTGCTCGCTGGCCCTGGTGGGTGGCGTGTTCGTGGCGGCGACCCCGGTGATGTTCACCGACTTCAGCGCCCAGCTGGGGCTGGCCCCGGACGGACGGTGCAAGGCGTTCGGCGACGGCGCCGATGGCATGGGGGTGGCCGAGGGCGCCGGGATCGTGGTGGTGGAACGCCTCTCCGACGCCCGGCGCAACGGGCACCCGATTCTGGCGGTCGTGCGCGGCAGCGCGATGAACCAGGACGGCGCCTCCAACGGTCTGACGGCGCCCAACGGGCCGGCGCAGCAGCGGGTGATCCGGGCCGCGCTGGCCGACGCGCGACTGTTGGCGGCCGACATCGACGCCGTCGAGGCGCACGGCACCGGGACCGCGCTGGGCGACCCGATCGAGGCGCAGGCGCTGCTGGCGACCTACGGCCAGGAACGGCGTGAGGGCGAGCCGCTGCTGGTCGGCTCGATCAAGGCCAACATCGGTCATCCCCAGCAGGCGGCCGGCATGGCCGGAGTGATCAAGATGGTGCTGGCGCTGCGGCACGGGCTGCTGCCGCGCACCCTGCACGCCGACGAGCCCTCGCCGCACATCGACTGGTCCAGCGGGCAGGTCCGGCTGCTGACCGAGGCGGCGCCCTGGGAGCCGGGCGAGGCGCCCCGCCGGGCCGGTGTGTCCGGGTTCGGCATGAGCGGTACCAACGTGCACGTCATTCTGTCCGACCCACCGTCGGCGGAGCCGCCTGCCGAGACGGTGGACCCGGCCGAGGATGCCGAGGCGGTCGAGGCGGTCGATGTCCCGGCGCCGGCCCTGCTCACGGCCGGCCCCTCGGTGTGGCTGGTGTCGAGCCGTTCGGAAGCCGGCCTGGTCACCCAGGCCGGGCGCCTGGCCGACTTCGCCGGCCGCCGACCGGACCGGGACCCGGCCGAGGTCGCCTGGTCACTGGCGACGACGCGGTCCACCTTCGAGTACCGGGCCGCCGTGCTGGGCACGGACCGGGACGAGCTGACCGGGGGCCTGACCGCGCTCACCGCCGCCGGGCGCAGCCCGGGTGTGGTCCGGGGCGTGGCGGCCAAGGTCGGTAGGAAGGTGTTCGTCTTCCCCGGCCAGGGCACCCACTGGGCCGGCATGGGTCGGGAGATGCTGACCGCGTCCCCGGTCTTCGCCGCCCGCCTCGCGCAGTGCGCACAGGCACTCGAGCCCCACGTGGACTGGGTGCTGGAGGACGTCCTGCTCGGCCGGGACGCGGCACCGGGGCTGGACACCGCCGACGTCGCGCAGCCCGCGCTGTGGGCGGTGATGGTGTCGCTCGCCGCGATGTGGGAGGCGGCCGGGGTCCGCCCCGATGCCGTGGTCGGGCACAGCCAGGGTGAGATCGCGGCCGCCTATGTGGCCGGCATGCTGTCGCTGCAGGACGCCGCCCGGGTGGTGGCGGTCCGGGGCCGGGCACTGTCCGGGCTGGCCGCCGAGGCCGGGATGGTCTCGGTGGTGATGCCGGTCGGCGCGTTCGACGAGCTGCTGGCGACGAACGGGGACTGGGCCGACCGCCTGACAGTGGCGGCCGTGAACGGCCCCGCGACGACCGTGGTCTCCGGGGACCTGGAAGCGCTGGCCGAGTTCGAGCGGGCGCTGTCGGCCCGGCGCGTCCTGCGGTGGCGGCTGCCCCCGATGGACTTCGTGGCCCATTCGGCGCGGGTGGCGGAACTGGCCGGCGGGCTGGCTCGGGACCTGGCCGGGATCGAGCCGAGGATCGGGCGGATCCCGTTGTTCTCGACGGTGACCGGCCAGCGCCTGGACGGTCCGGAACTGGACGCCGGGTACTGGTACGCGAACGTCCGGGAGCGGGTCGGCTTCCAGGACGCCGTACTGGCCCTGGCCCGGGCGGGGCACCGCACGTTCATCGAGGTGTCGCCGCACCCGGTCCTCACCGCGGCCGTCGACGAGACCCTCGACGCCGCCGACCTCCCGGACGCCCCGCCGCCGGCCATCGGAACGCTGGACCGGGAGGACGCCGGGGCCCGCCGGTTCCTGACCGCGCTGGCCGGCGTGTACGTGCGCGGGGTGCCGGTCGACTGGACGGCGGTGCTGCCGGCCCGGCCGGTGGTCGAGCTGCCCACGTACGCGTTCGCCCGCCAGCACTACTGGCTGGCCCCGGCCGCCCCCGAGCCCGGCCCGGCGTCGGGGGAGGCGCGCAGCGAGACCGAGGCCCGGTTCTGGGCCGCGGTCGAGAACGCCGACCTGCCGGAGCTGTCCGGCCTGCTCGCCGTCGCCGAGCAACCGTTGGACGAGGTCCTGCCGGCGCTGACCGCGTGGCGCCGCCGCGAACGGGAGCGCTTCGCGACCGAGTCCTGGCGCTACCGGGTCTCCTGGGCACCGCTCGCCGACCCGGCTCCGGCGCGGCTGGGCGGCACCTGGCTGCTTGTCACCGGCCCCGACCAGGAGCTCGGCGACCGGCTCGGCCAGATCCTGGGTGATCACGGCGCGCACGTCGTCCCGGTCACCGTCACCGAGCCGGACCGGGACGCAGTCGCCTCGGTGCTGTCGGCCAGTTCGCCAGGATCGCCCGTCGCCGGCGTCGTCTCGCTGCTGGCGCTGGACGAGACCCCACACCCCCGGTTCTCCGATGTCGCCGTCGGGATCGCCGGGACGCTCGCGCTCATCCAGGGGCTGGGCGACGCCGGCATCGGCGCCTCGCTGTGGGTGCTGAGCCGGGGAGCCGTCGCGGCGGCCCCCTCGGATGTCCTGACGGCACCCGTGCAGGCGCAGGCCTGGGCGCTGGGCAGGGTCGCCGGCCTCGAGCACCGGGAGCGGTGGGGCGGCCTCGTCGACGTGCCCGAGCTGCTCGACGCGCGGGCGGCCGACCGGCTGTGCGCCGTACTGACCGGCGGCCTGGGCGAGGACCAGACCGCCGTGCGCCCCGGCGGGATCCTGGGACGCCGGCTCGTGCCGGCCGCGCTGCCCCCAGCCGGCGGTGCGCGGTGGCGCCCGGGTGGCAGCGTGCTGGTCACCGGCGGTACCGGCGCGATCGGCGGCCACGTGGCCCGCTGGCTGACCGGGCGGGGCGCCGACCGGATCGTGCTCACCAGCCGCTCCGGGGTCAGCGCCGCGGGCGCGGTCACCCTCGTCGCCGACGTGGCCGAGGGCGGCACGGCCGTGCACGTGGTGACGGCCGACGTCGGCCACCGCGACGATGTCACCGGGCTGCTGCGCTGGATCGCGGCCACCGGCGCACCGCTGTCGAGTGTCATGCACACCGCCGGCGTGGTCGACAACGGCGTGCTGGACCGGCTCGACACCGACCGGCTGGCCGCCGTGCTCGCCGCCAAGGCCACCAGTGCCACGCTGCTGGACGAGCTGACGGCGGACCTGGACCTGGACGCGTTTGTGCTGTTCTCCTCGGCGGCGGCGACCTTCGGCGGCGGCGGCCAGGGCAACTACGCGGCCGCCAACGCCTTCCTCGAAGCGCTCGCCCAGTACCGCCGGGGTCGGGGCCGCACGGCGCTGTCGGTGGCGTGGGGTCCGTGGGCCGGGGGCGGCGTCGCCCAGGCCAGCGAGGTCACCGTCGCGCGGCTGAGCCGTAACCGGTGGGAGGTCCTGATGGACCCCGCACTGGCTGTCCAGGCACTGGCCGAGGCCATCGACGGCGACGACACCGCACTGACCGTCATGGACGTGGACTGGTCGCAGATGGCCGGCGCCCCCGGCCTGGCCGACCTGCACACCGTGCCGTTCGTCCGCGACCTGCCCCAGATCCGCCGCCTGGCCCGTACCCGGGAAGCCGACGCCGGCCCGGCGGGCGAGGTGGCTGGTGCCGGGGGTGACCTGGCGCGCCAGCTGTCGGGGCGCACCCGGGCCGAGGCGGACCGGCTGCTGACCGAGCTGGTCAGGGCCGAGGCCGCCGCCGTCCTCAACTACGCGTCCGGGGCCGCTGTCGACGCGGCCCGTGCCTTCAGCGACCTCGGGTTCGACTCGCTGACCGCGGTGGAGCTGCGCAACCAGCTCAGCTCGGCCACCGGGCTGCGGCTCCCGGCCACGCTGCTGTTCGACTACCCGACTCCGCTGGTGCTGGCCGGTTACCTGCGCACCGAGCTGCTGGGTGACCGCGCGGTGGTGCCGGTGGCCTCCGCCACGGCGTCACTGGACCGCGAGCCGATCGCCATCGTCGGCATGGCCGGTCGCTATCCGGGCGGTGTGACGGGTCCGGAGAGCCTCTGGGAGCTGCTGGACTCCGGCCGTGACGGGATCACCGGCATCCCGCTCAACCGCGGCTGGGATCTGGACCACCTGTTCGATCCGGACCCCGACCACCCGGGCACCGCGTACGTCCAGGCCGGCGGGTTCCTGCACGAGGCGGGGGAGTTCGACCCCGGGTTCTTCGGGATCAGCCCTCGTGAGGCGCTCGCGATGGACCCGCAGCAGCGGCTCCTGCTGGAGACGGCATGGGAGGCGCTGGAACGGGCCGGCATCGACCCCCGGTCGCTGCGCGGGTCGGCCACCGGGGTGTTCGCGGGCGGCTACGGGTCCGGGTACGCGACCGGGCTGCAGCTGGCCCCGGAGGGCTCGGCCGGGCTAGAGGGGCACATGGTCACCGGGAACGCCGGCAGCGTCATCTCGGGCCGGATCTCCTACACCCTCGGGCTGGAGGGGCCGTCCCTGACCGTGGACACAGCGTGCTCGTCGTCCCTCGTCGCCATCCACATGGCCAGCCAGGCGCTGCACGCGGGGGAGTGCGGCCTGGCGCTGGCCGGCGGCGTCACGGTCATGGCGACCCCGGCGGAGCTGGTCGGTTTCTCGAAGCAGCGCGGCCTGGCCGGGAACGGGCGCTGCAAGTCGTTCTCGGCCGACGCCGACGGGATGGGGATGGGCGAGGGTGCGGGCCTGATCGTGCTCGAACGGCTCTCCGACGCCCGGGCGAACGGCCACCCCGTGCTGGCCGTGCTCCGGGGCAGTGCGGTGAACTCCGACGGTGCTTCCAACGGGCTCACCGCGCCCAACGGGCCGTCGCAGCAGCGGGTGATCCGGGCCGCCCTGGCCAACGCCGGACTGCGCCCGGACGAGGTCGACGCGGTGGAGGCGCACGGCACCGGCACCGTGCTCGGCGACCCGATCGAGGCCCAGGCCCTGGCGGCGGCCTACGGAAGTGACCGGGACGCCGACCTCCCGCTGTGGCTGGGATCGGTGAAGTCCAACATCGGCCACACCCAGGCCGCGGCCGGGGTGGCCGGGGTGATGAAGATGGTGCTGGCGCTGCGGCACGAGCAGCTGCCCCGGACCCTGCACTCGCTCGAGCCCTCCCCGCACGTGGACTGGTCAGGCTCGGGGCTGCGGCTGTTGACCGAGCCCACGCCGTGGCCGGCGGGTGGGCGTCCCCGCCGGGCCGGGATCTCGGGGTTCGGGATCAGCGGCACGAATGCCCACCTCATCGTCGAGGAGGCTCCCGAGGTCCCGGCGGAGCAGGTCGGGGACGAGACAGAGCCGGTCGGGGACGAGACCGGGCCGGGGGTGCTGATCACGGCTCCGACGTGGTTGCTGTCCGGTCGGACCGCCGACGCCCTGGCCGCCCAGGCCGGGCGGTTGGCCGCGTTCGTGGACGCCGACCCCGAGCTGTCGCCGGCGGATGTGGGCTGGTCGCTGGTGACCGCGCGGTCGGTGTTCGAGCACCGGGCCGTGGTCGTCGGCACCGATCGTGCCGCGCTGCTGGCGGGGTTGGCGTCGGTGGCGGCGGGAGAGCCCTCGACGTCCGTGACCAGCGGGGTGGCCCCGGCCGGGACACCGAGGGTCGGCTTCGTGTTCGCCGGCCAGGGCGCCCAGCGGGCCGGGATGGGCCGGGAGCTCTACGCCACCTCAGCGGTCTTCGCGGCGGCGTTCGACCAGGTGTGCGCGCTGTTGGAACCGGAGGTCGGGCTGCCGATCCGGGACGTCGTGCTGGGCGTTGGCGTAGGTGCGGACGGGGACGACGACCCTCGCGCGGACCAGACCGGGTA
>DATHIT010001102.1:0-10643 GCA_035489915.1 Pseudonocardia sp.
CTGCTGGTGCTCCGCGACGTACCCGACACGACCTCGCCGGAACATTTGCCTCCTGGATGTCCGGCGGTGAGTCCTCGCCACCGTAGGAGGCGAGCCACGGCGAGCTCAGGGGTGGTCGAAACACCGTTGTGGCGTCCCGCCAGCTTGAGCACTTGTGTCTTGGGAGCGCCGAGAGTAAGCCTCGAGCGCACCGGCCAGACTGAACGAGGAGCTGGTTATGCCTCAAACGCCTCAAGACGTCCTAGCGCTCGCCCAGGACAGCGCCGCGCGGATCGTGGACCTCCGGTTCTGCGACCTGCCCGGGCTGATGCAGCACTTCTCCATCCCCGTGGAGGAGCTCACCGAGGAGGGCATCGCGTCGGGCTACGGATTCGACGGCTCGTCGATCCGCGGGTTCCAGGCGATCCACGAGTCCGACATGCTACTGATGCCGGACCCGACGACGGCGGTGATGGACCCGTTCCGCGAGGTGCCCACGCTGCAGATGCACTGCTTCGTCACCGACCCGCTGACCCGGGAGAGCTACTCACGCGACCCGCGCCACATCGCCAGCAAGGCGGAGGCTCACCTGCGGGCCACCGGCGTCGCCGAGGTCTCCTACTGGGGCCCCGAGCTCGAGTTCTACATTTTCGACGGGGCGCGCTTCGATCAGAACCAGCACGAGGGCTACTACCACATCGAGTCGGTCGAGGGAGTCTGGGCGTCGGGACACCCGGGCAGCCGTGGCTACCGGCCCCGGTACAAGGAGGGGTACTTTCCGGTGCCCCCCATGGACCAGCACCAAGATTTGCGCAGCGAGATGGCCCTGACCGTTCAAGCTCATCGAGGCCGCCCAAGCCCGCTGGCGAGCAGTCAACGCCCCACACCTCGTCGCCCTCGTCCGTGCCGGCGCCGTGTTCGAGGCCGGCAAACTCGTCGAGCGCCCCGAGCAAACCACCCATTCCGAAGCCGCCTAAAATATCTTCATCCACAGGTATTGACTATTGCTCCGCCGCGGCGGTGTTTTGTTTATCATTTCATTGATTTTCCAGCTTATAGGTTTCGCGCTGGGGCCCATCACCGCGTTGGTTCTGATTACCGCCGGACTAATATGCCTGGCCTTGGACCTCGTCGGCCGGGTAGGGCCAAGGCCACGTGGCCTGAGCCGACGCTGACACGACCCGCGCGGTGGCGCCAACCTCCACCACCTCCTGCCGCGCCGCCCGACGGATCGGTGAGGGCGCGGCCCCCCGCGAGAGGCTGCGCGTGGCTGCTATTCCCAAAACGGCCGGCCAGCCCTGCGCGCGAACAGCCCCGAGAGCGCCGGCCGGCCCAATCGCGCCCAGCATCCGAGACAGCCTGTTGTGTTCGCCGCGCTTGCCCCGCCCGGCGGCGATACGTCGCCGTCCTGGCCCCACCCGGATGAGCGACTCCGACCCCGTTATCGGGTGAGTCGTTGGGCCAAGAGTGTTTTCGCCTGCTCGGCGCCGTTGCGGCTCTCGCCCTGCGCCCTACGGAACAAGTCGGCCAGCTCGGAGTCTCCCTCCCGCTCGGCGTCCTGTATGTAGGTCTGCAGCCGCAGCGCGTTCTCGAGGCAGGCCTGGGTGAACCAGATCAGGTTGTAGTCCTTGTCGGCGGTCCCCGTCACGTGACCGGTCTCTGCGCCAGCGGTGGTCATGATGCACAACCTCCTCGTTTCGTATGGCGTGGACCCGCTGTGGCTACCCGGCCAGCGGACGGATAACCGGGCCACGCGGCTCCCCGACTCGGTACGAACCGATAGCGAGCCGGTCAACGACCAAACAGAGCCTCGGCCCGATGACGTCCCCCGCGGCAAGTGCAGACGAACGGCGAGAGCGTCGACGGCAACGCCCGCTGCGACTTTTAGGGTTCCTCGCCCGGCAGGTGGATTGGCGGAACCCGCCACGGGGAAGGCCAGCAGTGGCGAACACGTTGACGGCCGCGATCGCGCGGCGGCAGGGGTGAGCGGGGCGTGGAGACGATCCCGAAGGGTGCGCCGCACGGGTCACCTGAGGTGGATGTAGGCGCGGACGATGCGTGGGCCGACATCCGGACTCGTCCTGCCGCGGACTTCGCGGCGGTCGTCACGGTGGACTCGGTGCGTGCCTATTTGAGCCAGATCAGCAAGGTCGGGTTGCTGAGCGCCGCGCAGGAGGTGGCGCTGGCCCAGCAGATCGAGGCCGGGCTGTTTGCCGGTGAGCGGTTGGCCGCGATGGCTGACACGGAAAAGGCCGGCAACCCGGGCCGATGTCGGGATCTTCGCGTCGTTGTCCGCGCGGGCGCGCACGCCAAAATTCACCTCTTGGAAGCCAACCTGCGCTTGGTCGTCTCGATAGCCAAGCGCTATACCGGGCGAGGTATGGCCTTCCTTGACCTAATCCAGGAAGGCAACCTCGGTCTGATTCGCGCGGTGGAGAAGTTCGACTACACCAAGGGCTACAAGTTCTCCACCTACGCCACGTGGTGGATCAAGCAGTCGATCATCCGAGGGATGGCTGATCAGGCGCGCACTATCCGGATCCCGGTCCACACAGTCGACGTCGTGAACAGGCTGGGGAAGATCCGGCGGGAGCTGCTCGCGGGGTGGGGCCGCGAGCCGACCACCGACGAGCTCGCCCAGGAGTTGGGAATCGCCCCGGAGAAGGTGCTGGAGATCAATCAGTGCGCCCGAGAGCCCATCTCCCTGGACCAGACGATCGGCGAGGAGGCCGACGGCCAGCTCGGTGACTTCATCGAGGACGCCGACGCGGTAGTGGCCCTCGACGCGGTGTCGTTCACCTTGCTGCGCGAGCAGCTGCGGTCAGTGCTGGCCACGCTGCCGGAGCGGGAGGCCGGTGTGATCCGGCTGCGCTACGGGCTCACCGATGGCCAGGCCCGAACGCTCGACGAGATCGGCCAGATCTACGGGGTGACCCGAGAGCGAATCCGGCAGATCGAGGCCAAGACGATGGACAAGCTGCGCCACCCAGCGCGATGCGAGCAGTTCCGTGGCTACCTCGAATAATCACCACCCCCCGCGCGGTCCTGACCTGGCCGCGTACGGGTCGGGATTGATGGCGTTCTGGATCCGCCGCGACGGGCGGCCACCGCACCTACCACACCGGCGCGACTTGATAGCCGGACCCATGCCGCACCGACCTGCCGGCAAGCTCGGGTCGGGGCCGACCCAGCACGAGCAGATACGAGGGCACTTCCGGCGCAACCTGGTCACCCAGGGCGGGGGGCACCTCGGCGTGCCCGATCATCGCTGCGGTGGAGGCGGTCGAGATGACGCATGAGGTTCTCGGAGGCGAGGGCGCCAAGGCCGGGCGTATCACCCCGACGCGGATCGGCTCGGTGGCCGTCCTCGCCGCGGACGGCGAGATTGACCTGCAGACCGCGTCGCGCCTGCACGCCGCGCTGGCCGAAGTTCTTGAAAAGGCCCACGCCACAGCGGTCATTCTCGATCTGACTGAGGCGAGGTTTCTCGGCTCCACCGGCATCGCCGCGCTCGTCGACGCGCACTGGCAAGCCACACAACTACACACCCCGCTCACGATCATTGTCACCGCGCGCGGCCTGGTGCATCGAGCCCTGCGAACAGCCGGTGTGGATCATCACTTGGCCCTGCGCTTCGACATCGCCGCTGCCCTACGCGAGCTGGAGACCCAGTAATGCACCTCTGCCGGGCCAGCTGGACTTCTCCAACATCACCAACCTGAACCGTCCCACCAGGGGCCGACACAACGCTGAGCCAGTCGTCCAGCCGCCGAGGTCTAAAGGTCCCGATTGTGACGTCCAGATGGGTGACATTCTTGACTCTATGTGGTCGCGATTGCCGGGATGAGTCCGTGCGCGGGTAAGCGCGTGATCATCCAGACCTGCCGCTGGTCGCTGGGGAGCGGGCCGAGCGGACGCGAGAGCCGGGCCCGGTACTCGTCTCGGGGACGAACCGGGCCCGGCTTGTGTCCACGTCGCCCTGTCCGGCAGGCGAAGCAGACAGCGCCGGCGATGTCCGGCGTTCGCGCTGGGGAACGACCCGTTCTGTTCTAGTGGCTGGTGCGTGCCGTTGCCATCGGATGCCCGGTTTGGCGCGCCCAGCGGGTGGCCAAGGCGGCTGGGCGGTGCCTTACTGGTCATGACCGCCAATGACCGTTGAGCGCGGCCGAGTGTCCGTTCACCCAATGTCGGTTCCGCCTGGTTCTCAATCCGGCTGTCAAGCTGCGAGCTGGAGCTGGGTAGGCCGCTCTTCGTAGGGTTCGGTCCCCGGAGCATGGCTCATACCACGTTGACGTGTCGTCGGGCAGGAACGAGGACGGCCTGGCCGTGACGCTTGCCCCCAGCGCGCTTGCGGTCGTAGAACGCCTAAGAAGCGGGGCTGCGCTGGATGCTGGTCATGGCTGAGCTGGAGAACACGCATTGGAGCGGGGGTTGTAGCGGCGCGGCCGCTGGAGATCGTTTCGTGGCGCGGGGGCCCGGCCCGCGTAGCCGGCCCGGTGGTCAAGCGAGGCGCAGGAGTCCATGACACCCCGGTGGCGGCGAGGACTCGGCGCCGAGCAGGTCGCCGATGCCAACCATGCTCAGGATCACCCGCGCGTGACGATGCTGGGGAACTGATCGGCGATGAGCTTATGTCGGCGAGCTGACTGTTGAGATCCAGCACGGAGTTCACGGCAGCTGGTGGATGAGCCCTCCACCGGAAGCCGAATCCGGCCCTTGAGTGGCCGGCCGTGACACCACACGTGACGCGAAATAGCGGCGAGGTGTGTGTTTGTGGTGTCCACAGAGGGCGGCACCGCAACGGTTGTCGCTGGTAGAGACGCCCGAGTGTCGTTGTGCGGCGGCGCCGGTTGTGGAATGTTGCTCGCTGGGCGGCCCTACCGGCTGCCTTCTTAACCGATAGGACCTAAGCCAGCGTCGCTGACGCCCGCGATGCTGGCCTTCGGCTTCCCTGTGCCCGGGCGATGGGTTGGGGAAACGCCCGAGCGGCAAGGGGTGCCTGTGCGTGCAAGCGCTTCATTGAGGAACGGGTCGCGTGGTGGATGCAGACAAGTGGGTCGAGCTGGCAAATGCGCTCGCGGAGATGGCGCGGGACTTTTCGGCTCAGGACTCGGCCCGGGCAACGCTGGATCGTGTTGTGGCCCATGCTGTAGCGCTCGTGGACGGGTGCGACGCCGCCGGTGTGATGGTCCTTCGGCGCGGCGAGGTGGTCACGCTGGCTGCCAGCGACAACATGGTGGTGGCCTCGGACCGGTTGCAGGGCGAGTGCGGTGAAGGACCGTGCTTTGATGCCGCCCGCAACAAGCACGAGGCTTATCGCATCACGGACTTGTCGACCAGGTCAGAGCAGTGGCCCAATTACGCGCCGAAGGCCCGCAAGCTTGGGATCGGGTCGATGATGGGTTTCCTGCTTTACACCAGGGACAAGGACCTCGGTGCGCTAGATCTGTATTCGTCTCGGCCCGGCGCCTTCGAGCAGCAGGAAGAACACGTCGGGTGGTTACTCGCCTCCCACGCGGCGGTGGCGATGGCCGGCGCCGAGCACATTGAGAACTTGGAGACCGCACTGGAGACCCGCAAGGTCATCGGTGAGGCGGTCGGCATCCTCATGGCACGCTACAAGCTCGCCGAAAATGACGCGTTTGGCCGTATCGTCAAAGCTTCGCAGGACAGCAACGTCAAGGTCCGCGACCTAGCCGTGACGATCACCATGACCGGCGAGATCCCAGAGCGCTCCTAGCGTTGCTGGGCCGACTCGGCCCGCCGGCCGCGCCCACGTTCGTGCCCCCTGCGCGCCCGTTCGGTTCGGTGTCGGGTGCCAGAGGCTGGCCTGCTGCGGGCCGTCCGGGCTGGTGAAGGTCCGCCCGGTGGTGCGGGCGTCCGGTGGCGGGGCAGGTTAGGCCGGATTCAAAGATGTGCTTGAGGGGACCGCCGATGAGCTGGATCAACGGTACGCCTTCTCCGAAGAACGTCAGCGAGGTCGAGCCCGAACTTGGCTCGCCAACGCCGGGTACAAGCCCCTTGCTGCGGCCTCCATTGACTTTCATCCCGTAGTCCACTGACATTTTCGCCGCGCTCCACTCAATCCGGCCACCGCCTGCTCCGTCGCGGTGAACCGAGCCTGCGCCGCTCGGGTGCATCTTGCGGTAGGTCGAGTTCGGTGTGCCGGGTGGCGAGGGTTTCGGCGAGGTCGGCGAGTTTGATGTTGATGTCTTGGGAGATGCGGCGCAGGATGTCGAATGCCTGGTCGGCCGCGATGCCGCGCCGGGCCATCAGGATGCCCTTGGCCTGCCCGATGACGTCGCGGGAGTCGATGGCTTTGCGCAGATGTGTGGCCTGGAGTTCGCCGAGTTCCACCGCGCGGGTGTGGGCCAGTGCCAGGGAGGCATGGGTGGCCAGCAGGAGCGCGATGTGCTGGTCCAATTCAGTCAGGCCGTGCGGCCGGCTGGAGTAGATGTTCAGTGCCCCGGAGAGCTGCGGCGGTTGGGCGGAGGGCCGTAGGGCGGTGGCGATAACCGCGCCCATGCCGTGTGCGGCCGCGGCTGGTCCGAATCGTGGCCACCTCGGCTCGCTGGCCAGGACAGGGCTGATCGCGACCGCGGGGCCGGACTTGCGGGCGGCATCTAGGCAGGGCCCCTCGTCGAGCTCGTACTGGATCTGGTCGAGCTTGGCGGCCACTGCGTCGGTTTCCAGCGGGGTGTGGAATGTCCCGTCCGGCTCGCGCAGGGTCACCGACACGACGTCGGCCCCGGCTACCAACCCGGTGGTGGCCTCGATGACTTGCCTCAACACCTCGCCCACGGTGTCCGCGTCCAGCAGGGAGTAGGTCAGTGTGGCGAACTGTTGGGCCAGCGGGCCCAACCGCGCCCCGTGGTCGGGCGAAGGGCTGCGACCTTCCCGCGCGGCCTGGTTCGCGTCGGCAGTGAACAGGTCTTTGTCCAATTTCCACCGTTGCTCGGTGGCCATAGTTGTGGTCCTCTCCCCGTGCCCGGCACCCACCCCTTAGGTGTGCCCCGCTCCGTCAGTTCCTATGCGCCGCCGGTGGCCGCCCGGGCCGGCCGGCGTCGCGGGCAGCGGTAAGCCGGGGCGCCGGTGCTGCGCTTTTGAATCCGGGCTGCTCACCGCAGACCACCTCGCCGCCCATCGCCGCGACAGCCTCGCCGATCTGGCCGCTTGACCCAGGAGTACCCGGATGTCGCCGGCGATGTCGGTATCCGTCGCGCGATGCGGGACGCCTGGGGGTGGAGGCACGCCGACCGTGGACCGGGTGCGGGAGGCCGCAGCGGCGTGGGAACAACGGCGCAGTGGCCCCGGCGTCCCCAGCGTCAGGGCGCGTCAGTATGCGGGTTTTCCCTTGCGTTCAAGGCCACCACCCTTCGAGGAGTACCAGCGGAACTTGTTGGCGTGTGCCCACCGCGCGCTGGCCATTGCTGTTCGCTCGACGCGCTTGATGTCGTGATGTTGCCCGTTCCCTGGTGCACCTGGCGCCTCCTCTCCCGTGGACCGCGCCTCAACAAGTCATCGCAGGTCACGGCTAGCAAGACCTGCCTTCCTTGTAGGAGGCTTACCGGTCCCCGAAAGACGGCTCTGTCTCTCGTGGTAGTGCTGGTGGCGGGCGTGCCAGCGGCGACGTTCGTTCTCGGTCATCACCGGCTTTCCGGCGGCGGCCTGGGTTAGGCTGCACAGCAGGGACTCGAACGAGATGGACTTGTCCAGGGCACCGATGGCTCCGGCCGCGATCGCGGCCGCCGTGGACTGTTCGTCACGAATTCCGCTGAGTATCAGCACTCGCTTTCCCTGTCTGTGCAGCACAGAGACGAGCGTTGCCGCGTCGACGGGTTGAGCCACCGCGTCGACGAGAAGGCCCAACTCGAGCAACACCACTCCGGGTGGAGAGAGGCTGGCCGCGTACAGAATCGCGTCCAGGTCGTCCCCCGCGATCTGGTGGGCATCCACGCCCTCGGCGCGTAGCGCCATGCGCATCGCCGTGCTGAACAGCGGGTGGCCGTCAATGATCAAGACGGTGGGTGGGGGAGGCCGCCCATCCTCCCGGTGCGACGCTTCGGTTGGCATCACCGACATTTCGACCTCGCACCGATCAGTGGTGCCGGAGGCCGCGCCGAATTGCGGCTGATCAGCAGAACCTGCCCCGGCTCGGCGGACTCCAACGCATCCAGGACGGGGGCGCTGAGCCCGATCAACCACAGCCACCCGTTGCGGTGCGCCAAGCCCTGATAGACCTCGGCGAGCAGAGCGAACAACGCGGGTTGGCGGCCCAGCACCCGATCCATCAGCAGACGCCGGATGTCCAGTTGTAATGTCGCGTCGAGCCGCTGGCGCAACTCGGCAAGCCCGGCACCTTCCGGGCGGCCGGTGGCCGCGACCAGCTCGACCCGTCGGGTATCCACCCCCAGACTCGCCATCGGCAGTCCCGTCGCGGGCTCTGGGTCCATCCCGCTGCGCGGCGTTACCGTCATTGCCTACCCGATCTCAAAGGGTTGCCATGAACGGCGGCCACGCTGCCGGACCACCGCGCGAAAACGTAGCTCGGCGAATGCAATCCCCGCTAGACCCATCAGCACTAGCGTGTTTGGGCCGGTCGCATCAATGGTGCGGACCGTGTGAGCAACCGGTGCGCCAGCCGAGAGCAGGCCAGGGCCACGGCGAATCCTGCGGCTCGAGACTACGGTGATCCTGGCCCATAACCCGGTTGAGCTTGCTTCCGGCGCGCGTTAGCGTCGATGGTCGACAGCAGGCGCTGTCAGGGGTGGGCGCATGTCGGTGGCTTCCCACGGGTTGACAGATATGCGCCTCCGCGTATTCGTCGACGTTCACCCGAATCCCAACTCCGGATCGAATCGGGCCAGAGCGGCATCCGCAAGCACCTCCGTGTCGTCGAGCTGCACGACGTTGAAGCGCTTGAACAGCATTCCGGGACGAAGATCGGGCTCAGCGAGGAGATCGTGTGATCAGCCCCGGCCGATGGTCCGGTAGCCGGCGGCCAGTGGCTGTCGCCCGTTCCGCCCGATCGGCGAGCTGCCGCGCCACTTCGGAGGCGGGGCCGGACTGCGCACCGCCCTGCGTCATGTCCCGCAGCTCCCCGGCGAGGGCGCGGATCCGCGACCTTGTGCTGGCCGGTTCGGGCCTGTTGAGCCACCTGGCTTCGCGCCTCACCCACGAGATCACGAGCCTGCACCTTCGCGTCCTGGGCGACGTTCTTTGCCTGCTCGGCCGCCGTCCCGAACACCTGCCAGCCGGCATCCTCAGTCGTCCGCCCTCTACCACGTGCCCGCTGTTCCGGTTCTGCCCAGGTAGCCCGGGGTGCCCCCGTTGCCAACTCGATGAACACGGGAGCGTGCCAGTGAGTGAACAAACCAGTCGTCCTGTACAGGACGCAATCCCGTTCCGCCGGTGCACCGACGCAGGTGGCGCGAGAGCAGGCAAGTGAGGTAGGGCATCCCGGCTGAGTTAGGCTCGCGGGTCTAAGGCGTTCATTCTTTCGCGCGGTCGCCCGCCCGCCGGCGGCGCGACGCGGTGCCGAGGTTGATGGGATTTCATGCCGGCACGCCGTTCCACAGGACGGCTGGGGAAGATCTGACCGTGCGGCACCGTTCGCTCGACTGCCGATCCAGTTCGGCGGTCATTAGGCACGACGATCTCCGCGACCGTGTCGCGCGACCTCGTGCGACAACGGGGCCAACCAGACCGGAGGAGCTGGTGCGACGATCAACGCCGCATTAGTTCGTGTTGCTAGTGGTCCGTCTTCGATTTGACTTGTGGATAGGCTCGATGGTGTGTTGGGCAGACGTGCCGCCGCGGCGTTGCTGATCAGCGAAGAGCAACGGGCCGGGCTGGAAGACATTGTCGGGTCGCCGTCGTTGCCGCATCGCGCGGTTCGCCAGGCTGAGGGGCTGTTGCTGGCCGCGGAGGGGATCGGCAACGAGGAGATCGGGCGACGGGTCGGGGTGTCGGCCAACACCGTGCGGGCGTGGCGGGCTCGCTTCGCCAAGAGCGGCGTGGGCGGGATCGGTGTAGTCGCGCCGGGACGCGGGCCCAAATCCAGGCTGCCGGTGGCCGAGGTCGTGAGGGCGACGCTGAACGAAAAGACACCGGACGGTTCGACGCACTGGTCGACCCGGACCATGGCCAAGCGGATCGGGATAGGCAAAGACTCAGTCGCGCGCATCTGGGCTGATCACAACCTCAAACCGTGGCGGGTGGAGACGTTCAAGCTGTCCACCGACCCGCGCTTCGAGGAGAAGCTCATCGACGTGGTCGGTCTGTACATGAGCCCACCGGACAAAGCGGTGATTTTCAGCTTCGACGAGAAGACCCAGTGCCAGGCCTTGGACCGCACCCAACCCTCGTTGCCCATGATCCGGGGCCGGGCACAGACCATGACCCACGACTACAAGCGCAACGGCACCACCGACCTGTTCGCCGCGTTGAACGTCGGTACCGGCGAGGTTCTCACCCAATGCCGGACTGGGCACAGCGCCCGGGAGGTGCTGGCGTTCTTTAAGCAGATCGACCGATCCGTCCCGCGGCGGCTGGCGGTGCACGTCATCTTGGACAACCTGTCCGCGCACAAAGCCCCTGAGATCACCGACTGGCTGGCCCATCCGCGCCGCGCCCGCTGGCACCTGCACTTCACTCCCACCAGC
>DATHIT010001103.1:0-11730 GCA_035489915.1 Pseudonocardia sp.
CGGTCGTGGAGCGACGTGATCGAGGAAACGCTGCGCTGGCAGGCCCCGATCCCCTATCTGCCACTGCGCTACGCGATCGAGCAGATCGAACTGGACGGGATCACCATCGCCAAGGGGGAGGCGATTCTCTCCGGGTACGCCTCGGCCGGCCGCGATCCCGACCAGTACGGCGATACCGCCCACGCCTTCGACATCACCCGGGCCGGCAAACAGCACCTCTCCTTCGGACACGGCGTCCACACCACGCTGCCGGCCAACCGCCACGCTCCGGCTCGCTCGGCCATGGACGAGTCTCCAATCGCGGGAGGCCAATCCGGCCTCCGGTGAGCTTGATCCAACGGAGGCAGTCTTCGCCCGGCGCGCCGCAGTGGAAATGTCACGGGGAAAGGTCAATCAGCGCCGACGCCAGATTCGCGGCCACATCCGCGGGTGAGGGCATGACGGCGATCTGATCGGCGACCTTACGCGCGCTCGTCCGGTAGCCGGGTTGCCCGAGCACGTCGGCGACTGCTCGGGTAACCGCACCCGGAATGAATCCCTCCGGCGGGATCAGGATCGCGGCGCCGGCCGCCGCCGCGCGTTCGGCCTGGCCGCCCTGGTCGGCTCCCTGCGGAGCCAGTACCAGGGGAATACCGGCGGCGAGAGCACCCAAATTGGTGCCGGCGCCTCCGTGGGCCACGACGACGTCGATGTCTTTCAGCAGTTCGTCGTAGGGCAGGAAGTCCTCGAAGGTCACCAGGTCGTGGTCGACGGCGAAGTCATCAGGTGACGTTGTGGTTCCCGTGGTCACCCGCAGGCCAGCGCCTGTCGCCGCCAGTTCGCGGAGGAGCGGACTGAGCACCTCGGGATTGGTGTAGAGGGTACCGAAGGTGACCAGCACTCTGGGGAGTCCGGTCAATGGCTTCGCCGTTCTCGCAGCCGAGGTAGCGGGGGCACGGTGGGCTTCTGGCCTTAGGGGGAGCCACCCTCTGGGCGGCTGCCATCCGTCCACCTGGAGTACCGGCGGGCAGATGTCGAGGACCCAGTTGGGCGGGCGCCACCGCACGCCGCGGCCTTCGAAATCAGTCACCGCCCTCTCGATCGTGGCACGGATGAAATCGGCGGACACGTCCGAACCGAAGGTGTGGACCGCCACCGGAACATCGCAGGCAGCCGCGACGAACGGCCCCACGTAGTCCATCGGGTCATGGACGATCAGGTCGGGCCGCCATTCCTGGGCCGCCGGTAGGCAGTCGTCCGCCGACAGGTCGATTCTGGCAGTGGTGAACGCCTCGACCATCGTCTCGCGAATGGCGTCTTTCCTCACATCCTGGCCGGTGCGGCGCATTACCTCTGCGATGACCGTGGGGTTGTCGGCGCCGGCCGGCAGCACTTCTACGTCCTCCTCTGAGAAGACGTGAACGTAGGCGCGGGGGACCATGATCGCCACGTCGTCACTCCGCCGTCCGAAGGCACGGGCCAGCGGCAACTGCGGAAGCAGATGACCGTGCCCCGGCACCCCTGTGAAAAGTACTCGCATGCGCTCCACCTTCTTGCCGCCGTCACGTGTAGCGAGGTCAGGAGCGCCGCACTCGTCCTTCCCACACCCGAAGAGCCGAGTTCGAATGCGACGAACTAACTGAGTCGTGCCTTCCTTTCGAAAGGCTAGTCAGGAACGGTCCACATGCGATAAACGATCAATTGACGGAGGACGGCGGCCCCTCGTTGAGATCAACCCTCATCGGTTCGAGTACCGGCTCCACGTCGCCGGCCACGCCGAAGGGTGGTGGAGGGGCTGATGGGCACCAACCGTTTGTCAAGCGTTCATAAATGTGTGTTCACTAGGATTCCGTGTATGGTAGTTCGTGCGATACGGGGAGCAACACAGGTCGAGCGCAACTCTCGTGAGGAAATTCTGGATGCCTCTGCTGAATTGGTGGCAGAGGTGCTCCATCGAAATTCGCTGTCAGGTGAGGACGTCATATCAATATTGTTCACCATGACTCGCGATCTGACTGCGGCGTTCCCCGCCTATGCTGCCAGGAAAATGGGCCTAACCGACGTTCCGCTGATGTGCGCGACAGAGGTTGCTGTTCCTGATGCGATGCCGCGAGTATTGAGGCTGCTGGCTCATGTGGAGACTTCTCATTCCCGCGCTGATATTCGGCACGCCTACCTGCATGGCGCCGCGACCCTGCGAACCGATCTCCCACAGTAAAGCCGCGTTGGCGGACACCTGCCGATCCGCGCCGCGATGGTCCGCAACGGGACCGCAAACGTCCACGCCGGCGGTGGCATCGTGGCGGCTCCGAGACCCGGTCGCGGGGAGACCGTTGCGTTGATCAGGAGGACGATTGTTGTGACCGCGGTCCGGGCGAGTGCCGGGGAGCTAGAGGTGGTGAGCCGGCACATGCTGTGCGCGATCTCCCAGGACGTAGCCGAGTACGCCGGACTCGGCGATTTGGTCAAGCGAGACCTGGTGCTCACCAACATCGACACCGCACGGTTGTTCCTCCAAGTCGTCGATCGTCGACAGATGCCAACCGACTCGGAGCTGGACGTACTGGTCTCGGCCGCTCGACAGCGGGCACACCAGGGGATTCCGCTTGCCGCGCTGCTGCGGGCCTACCGGGTCGGGGCACACGCAATGTGGACGCGACTCAGCGGCGCCCTCACTGACCTCGACCATCAGCTGCTCACCGATTCCACGCTGCGCTACATCGATTGCGCGAGCAGCGCGGCCGAAGTTGCCTACCTCGCCGAGCGGGAAGCCATGCTCAACTCGCTCGCCGAGGCCACCCGATCGACACTGTGTCGCCTGCTAGAGGACGACTTCGACAGCCCGAGAGCGCGCCGGTGCGCACTGCGCGCCCTAGGACTCAACCCGGCCTGCCCACACGTCGCGGCGGTGATCGCGGCGACTACCTCGGTCGCAGACCCCGAAGCTGTGGACCGCGAGCTGATCGGGGTGTTGCGGGAGGTGCGGCACTCTATGCCGAGTGCTGCCTGCGCCCAGTTGCGCCAGGGTCTGGTCTTGCTGGTGCCTGCCGGGCATACAGAAGGCGTCAGTTCGCTACTTCGTGCCGCACTCCGGCGGGGATCTTCAAACGCCAACCTTCTGTCTGTTGGCATCAGCCGACCGTCCAGCGGTGACGACGCGCGCACCACCATCAGGGAGGCAGAGCGCGCCCGGGCGATGGGTGAGATTCTGTTTCCGGATCGTGTTATCCACGAGTACGACGGTTTGGGCATGTTCGACCTGTTTCGGCGTAACGAAGCAGTCGATGAATTCGTTGAAACCATACTCGCTGAGTACGCTAGGCATGACCGGAACGCACGCGGTGAGCTAGTACGTACGCTTCACGCATACTTCACTCTTGGCATGAACCGACGAGCGACCGCGACCCGCCTGGGCATCCATCCGAATACTCTCGATTACCGACTTCGAAAGGCAGCTCAGGTCGGCGGTATCGACGTCAATAATGCGGAGCAATCATTCCGGTTTCAGCTCGCGGTGCGATTGTTACCCATATGCTCGCGGAAGTCATGGCTGGCCGGCCGGTCCACCGAACAACATTCGGATGCTGGCTGAAAGTGGGCACTTGCCCCAGCGTTTGGTCGCGGCTGCCCGGACCCTCCGGGCGGCCCAGCCGGCCAGGCGAGTAACCGGCGCCCCGCGATCTGAGTGCCGTCGGCGCGGAGGCGAGCGCCCTGCCGATAGGCGCCCGGGGAGGCGTCAACGCCACTTCGGCTGGCAGGCTGATCGGTACGGGCGTCTACGGGTCTGGCGGCGATCGAAGCCTTCTGCAGGTAGGCCGTGCCTTCAGCCACCGCGCACATACACGTCGCGCCGTGAGCTGCTGGGCATTCGCGTGACCCACTTGAGCCCCCGCACTGCGACAGCTATCGGCTCACTTCCGGTGTCGCATGCCGTGCTGGAAAGCCGAGGCGGCTACGTACGGGGTATGACGTCGTCGTCGGTCATTCGGCTGAGCCGTCGGTGCACTGCGGACACGGCCTGGGTGGCATGGGGCAGGACGAAGAACCGGTTCGCGCGAATTGCGTCCAGCACTTGCTCGGCGACAGCGGTGGGTGCCAGACCACGGTCTTGCATCGCGGCGGACATGGCGGCCCGCCAGGCTTGCCGGGCAGGGTTGTCATCACTTGCTGGGACACTGTTCGGGCGGTTTCGTTCGGCGTCCAGTATCTGCGTGTGGACCAGGCCAGGCATGAGCACTGAGACGCCGATCGGCTCCTCGGCCGCGCGAAGTTCGGCATCTAGGCACTCGCTCAGCGCGAGCACCGCAAATTTCGAGCACGCATAGGGCGCCATCGTGGGTGTATCGGCGGACAGCGCGGACATCGAGGCGGTGTTGACGATGTAACCCTCTGCCTGTGCGCGCAGCAGCGGCAGAAACGTCCGACAACCGTGGACAACGCCCCAGAAGTTGACGTCCATCACCCACTCCCAGGTGGTCAACGGGATATCGCCGAAAGGCCCGCCGCTTTCCACGCCGGCGTTGTTGCAGAGGATGTGGACCGCGCCGAACTCCGCCAGGGTCGTGTCGGCCAGCGACTGCACGTCGGCTCGAGAACTCACATCGGCTCGAACGCCGATTGCGTGGCGGCCCGCGCTCCGCATCCGGCGCACAGCGTTATCGAGCGCGTCTTGCTCGATGTCGGCGAGTACGACGTGGGCACCTGCCAGGGACAGGGCGTCCGCGAGTGCCAGGCCGATCCCGCTCGCCGCGCCGGTCACCACCGCGACGCGACCCTCTAGCCGGTCCATCAGGCCCCCTACCTCAGGAACTTCAGCACGCGCTCGCAGGTCGCGGTCGGCTGCTCGAGATGCGGGAGATGGCCGGCATTCTCGATGAGCTCGAGCCGTGAGTCGCTCAGCCGCGAGTCGAATTCCTCGGCGTAGACCGGTGACACAAGCTTGTCTCCGGTGCCCCACAGCAGCAGCGTCGGCGCCGCCACCCGGTGTAGGCGCCGTTTGAGTCCCTTGTCGGGCAAGGGCCAGATGAAGTGCAGGATGCTGGCCATCCGAACCGCTGCCTCGAACATGGCTTGCGGATCATGCCTCGGCGGTGCTAGCGCAGCGGCGAGCGGGCCGGACGGGTCGTGCACCAGCAGTTGGATCAGCTGCTCCGGCGAGATCCCGGCCAGGTCCGCGATCGGTGCGTCGTCGCGCCAGAATCCGATCGGTGCGATCAGCACGAGTTTGCTAACCCGAGGACGGCTGTTCGCCGCTAGCTCGGCCGCTGCCATGCCACCAAATGAATGACCAACGACCGCGGCCGTGGGCAACTGTAGGGCGTCGAGCAGTTCGTCGTAGTAGAGCGCGAGATCCCACATGTCGCGCAAGTGCAGTAGGTCGGTCTGACCTGCTCCCGGGTGTTCGGGCGCGTACACCGTGTACTGCCCGGCAAGCGCCTCCAACAGCGGGTTCCAGGCCAGCCCATCGGCTCCATGCAGGTAGAGCACCGGCTCCCCACTGCCGGCAACGTAGACCTTGGCGGGCACCTGGCCGTTCACCAACTCGAAGTGCCGCTCGAGGACGTACGGCGGCATCGGGTTCGTCATCACATTCGTCATCGGGCGCTCCGCTCAGGCTCGCCGGCGAGCGTGCCGACGCGGCTGGCCGCGCCGTTCGGCCACCACCGGTGGTCCCAGCCTTGATCGGCCCATTGCCCGCGGATCCGGGGTAGTACTTCCTCGGCGAACAGGGTGATGTTCTTCTCCGTCAAGTGGTGCGGCATGGATCCGATCTGCAACAGCGCGATGAGGTTGCCGGCGTTCAGGGTCTTCGCCGCCTCAATCAGACGGTCGGCGACCGTGGCGGGGCTTCCGGCGATGATCATGCCGGAGTCGACCAGTGTCTTCCAGTCTTTCTCCATCGTGGCCATACGCACGAGTTCGGTGGCCTGATTGGACTTGATTGCGAATTCGCTGCTGCGCCGTGTGCGGTAGCCTGGTGCCTCGCGGAACCATGGCGGGGTGTGCATGCATTTGTTGAAGAAATACATGACGTGCTCGAGGTATTCTTCCTCGGCGCGTTCGTCGGTTTCCGACACGCAGATCTGTTGTGAGTAGCCGGCCCGGTAAGGGTTTCGGTCGATTCCCATACGATCCATGGTTTCCCAGAACCCGCCCATGACCTTCTGCGCGAGCTGATAGCCGAAAAAGCTCAGATAGTTGTATGTCCAGTCGCGGTCGCCGGCCAGTTCCCACGTCTCGACCGAGCCGCCGCCGGCCAGCCAGACCGGCGGGTGCGGTTTCTGCAACGGCTTCGGCCACGGATTGACGTAGCGGAGCTGGTTGAACTCGCCGTTGAAGGTGAAAGGCCCGGGCCTGGTCCATGCTTGGGTGATGAGATCAACAGCCTCTCGGTACCGGGGGCGGGTCAGGGTTGGCGTGACGCCGTAGCAGAAGTTGACATCCATCGAGGTCCCGACCGGGAACCCGGCGACCAGCCGGCCGTCACTGAGGCAATCAATCATTGCCATCTCCTCGGCGACCCGCGTCGCCGGTGAGTAGAGCGCAAGCGTGTTGCCCAGCACACAGATCGCGCTGTTGTTCGGTGTACGACGGGCCAGCGCGGCCGCCATGAGGTTCGGCGACGCCATGAAGCCGTAGCCATTCTGATGGTGCTCGTTGACGCCGACTCCATCGAAACCGAGCCGGTCCGCGAGCTCTAGTTCGTCCAGGCTCCATTTGTAGTACTGCCGGACCATGTTCGGGTCACAGAGCTCATCGTTGGGCGGCGTTACCCAGATGCTCTCGTACTTCTTATCGAAATCGTCGGGGAGGTCGCGGTACGGCATGAAATGGAAGAATATGGACTTCAAATTCCACTCCTGAACTCAAACTAGTGTCCGGCTCGCCACGTGTTGTCAGGCTCGGTTTCCATGGTCTGCCTGACCTGACCGGGTTGTCATCGGAGACATGTGACGATCCGGATGACCGTCGTTGTGACCGCGGTCCAAGAGTGCGCGTGTCAGCTACTCGAGAGGACCGGCGCATCGAGCGGGCTCGGCGTCGAATGCGGTGTTGGCGTTGGGCAGGAATGCGTCGGCGTGGAACCGCTCCGGTGGCAGCCCGGCCTTTGCGGGAAAATCGTCGCGGGCGGCGGCCGTCATGGCCGGATTGCCACACGCGTAGACGTGGTGGCCGCGCAGGTCGGGGTGGTCGGCCAGCACCGCCTCGTGCACCCGGCCGGTGCGTCCGGTCCAGTCGGAGTCGGGCTCGGTGAGCACCGGGGTGAACCGGAACCAAGGGTGCTTGTCGGCCCACTTGGCGGCCAGCCCGGCCAGGTACAGGTCGGCGTTGCGGCGGGCGCCCCAGTACAGATGCACCGGCCGCCGGGAACGCCGCTGGATGTGGTCCTCGGTGATTGACTTGGCCGGGGCGAACCCGGTGCCGGTCACCACCAGCAGGATCGGCCGCGTGTCTGCGTGGTCGACGGTGAACTCGCCGAACGGCAACTCCACGGTGAGGCGGTCACCCCTGCGCAGCCTGGTGAGGACATGCTCGGAGAACTGGCCACCGAGCACCCGGCGGACGTGCAGCAGCGCCTCGTCGTTGCGCCGAGGCGGATTGGCCATCGAGTAGTTGCGGGTCTGACCGTCCGGCAGCCGAACGGTCAGGTACTGGCCGGCCTGGAACCGGACCCGCCTGCCGATCGGGTACCGCAGCGCCAGCACCGCGACATCCGGCGCCGGGTAGCTGATCTTGTGCACGGTCGTGACCATGGTCCGCCGGGCTGGTGGCTCGCCACGGTCGATCCGAGTCGGCGCGATCTCGATCGGTGAGCCGGGCAGCGCCCGACACAACAGCACGCCAGTGGCCGGCGCCGCCACTTCGCCCCGGCCGGGTAACCGCGCCACGCCTGAGGTCAGCGCCGCCTCGCAGGTCGAGCAGACCCCCTTGCGGCAGGAGTAGGGCAGCCGGTAGCCCGCCCGCTCAGCGGCCTCCAGCACGGTCTCACCGGCTCGGCAGTCGAACCCGATGTCGGTGCCGGCCACCCGCACGTCCATTGTCGCGGCGTCGCCGGTCACGGCACCACCGCCGGAATCCGTGCCCCGACCAGGCGGATCGCGTCCAGCACCGCCGACGGGTCGGCACGGCCGGCACCGGCGATGTCGAAGGCGGCGCCATGGCCGACGCTGCAGAAGACCAGCCCGGCGCCCAGCGACACCGCCGAGGCCCGCCGGCCGGCGAGCGCCTTGACCGGGACGTGGCCCTGGTCGTGGTACATCGCCAGGTGCGCGTGGAACTCGTCCCGGCGGCCCGGCGCGAACAACAGGTCGGCGCCCAGCGGGCCGTCCGCGTCGACCCCGCCGGCCCGCAACGCAGCGACGGCCGGACGGGTGATTCGCTCGTCCTCCTCGCCGAACAGACCGTGCTCCCCGGCGTGCGGGTTGATGCCGCACACCGCGATCCTCGGCGCTCCGATGCCGACGCCGCGCAGGTAGTCGGCGGCGGCCAGGCAGGCCGAGGTGATCAGCTCCGGGGTGAGCCGGCGCAGCGCGTCCGCCAGCCCCTCGTGCAGGGTGGCGTGCACCACCCGCAGCCCGCCGCCGACCAGCATCAGGAACACCCGCTCTCGGGGGACTCCGGCCAGGTCGGCGAGCAGGCCCGGGTAGCCGTCGAACCGGAGGCCGGCGGCGTTCACGGCCGTCTCGGAGTGCGGGCAGGCGACGACCGCGCGGCCGAAGCCCGCCTGCACGGCCGCCATCGCGGTCTGCACGTAGGCCACCGTGGCCGCGCCGGCGTCCCCGCTAACCTGCCCGGGGCACCACGAACCGCTCGGCAGCGCGTCCACCGGCAGCAGGTCCAACACCCCGGGCAGCGCCCGCACCGGCCGGGCCACTTCACGCACCCGAAGACCAGCCAACTCGGCCCAGCCAGCCACCACGTGCCGGTCCGCGACCAGTACCGGGGCCAGCTCCGGATCTCCGTCCAACGCGGCTGCCGCGGCCACCGCCAGCTCCGGGCCGACGCCATTCGGGTCACCCACACACAGCAGCACCCGACTCATCACCCGTTCCCCCTGCTCAAAAGCCGTCGGCGAGCGTTGCCATAGCAACGGTTGCCACTCACGGCTCCTGGTCCCGGGGTCATAGCGGGAGCGCCAGGAGGGTGTCGATCCGTTTGCTGTCGCAGACCACGACCCGCTCGGCGAGCTTGGGTGCGCTTCCGGACAACGCCCAGCGGTCCAGGTAGCGGCCGGAGGCGAACACGCTGCTGGTGCCGTCCCGCATGATCCGCACCACCAGGAACGGTGTCTCGGTGCGCGGCTCGTCGGGCGGATCGGTGTGCTCGGCCGGGCAGGGCAGCGGCCGGCCGAGCAGGTGCCGGTAGCTGTGCCGCTCGTAGATGTTCGCCTCGCGCAGCGCGGACACCCGGTCCAGCAGCATCCCTTTGGTGTCCGCCCAGATCAGGCCGGCGGCGAGGCCCTCCCGGAGGTTGTCCGCCGTGGTCACCGTGTAGAAGCATTTCTCGGCGAAGAAGTCCGGCCAGCGCTCCAGCTCGTCGGCGTCGATGCACCGGGCGTATTCCGCCTGTGCCTGGCCGACGAGCCAGGCAGTCTCGCGGTCCCACCCGCTCACACCGACACCTCCGACCGCATGCCCATGGCCGCCAGGTAGGCCTTCCAGAAGCCGCGCACCGACGCCTCGGTCACCCGGCTCTCGCTGGACTCGGCCGACTCGCCGCCCATCCGCAACAGCGCCGCCTGGTCGGCCGCGCCGGCCACCCCGCGCTGCACGAACCCGCCGACGCACCCGTCCTCCATGGAGATGTAGCCGGCCGAGCCGACCAGGTTGGCCTGCTTGAGCCGCACCCGGCGCTGTTCCGGGGTGTCCTCGGCGAACCCGAGCAGTGTCCAGTTCAGCTCGGTGCGGCCCACCCCACGGGGCAGGATCTGGCGTACCGCGACCGAGTTCTGGATCTGCTGCAGCACGAAGGCCGGGAAGGTGGACAGGATCTGCAGCGTGGTGTCGTCGCCGACTTCGCTGAAGCCGTCCAGCAACGACGGATCGGCCAGCTGGAAGCCGCTCTCCGAGCGGATCTTCTGCCGCGCATAGCTGGCGTCGCGTTCGGCGTCAGGCTCGGCGGACCGGTCGATCGCCGAGTAGCTGACGTGATGCCCGCCGCCCGGGCTGACGATGATCCCCCCGCGCATGTTCAGCTTGTTGAGCTCGAAGGTGGTGAAGAACAGGTGCAGGATGCTGGCGTGGTAGGAGTCCTTGGTGTTCTCCACGTAGAGCTTCCAGTTGTTCGGCAGCATCTGGGTGAACCGCCCGATCACCACGGGAGTCCGCCCGCCGAGCACCCGCTCGATCCGCCCGGATATCTCCTCGCCCAGGTAGTCGTCGATGTCTTCGACCTCGTTGTCGAAGCTGCCGAACACCAGCCCATGCATCACCGCGAGGCGTAGCTTGCGCGGCCAGTGCTCGCACATGCGGAACGACTCGGGCATACCACCCTCGCCGTTGATGCCGTCCTTGAACGCCACCCCGGTCAGCTCACCCTCCACCGAGTACGTCCACGCGTGGTACACGCAGGTGAACTCCGTGGCGGTGCCCCGGTCGTCCAGCGCGATCAGCGCGCCCCGATGGGCACAGCGGTTCTCGAACGCGTACAGCTCGCCGTCTCGACCCCGGCTGATGATCACCGGGGTGTCGCCGAGCCAGCTGGTCCGATACTGGCCCGTGGAGGCCACTTCGGCTTCCAGGCACAGGTAGTTCCAGTGCGGGCCTCGGAACAGCCGCTCCTGCTCCATGGCGTAGATGTCCTCCCGTTGGAAGACCCAGTAGGGCACCTGGGTGAGCCCGTCGGGCCAGGTGGGTAGCTGCGAGCTTGCGGTCATGCGGTCACCTCGTCTGGGCAGCCGCTTGACAGCCGCCGAATGTGTTCGTATAACGAACACGTGATCGTTTCTCGAACAGTAGAGGCCGGCGCTGCCGACGGTGTCAAGGAAGAGCGGGCGCAAGTCACATCCGCGGGGCGGGCACCGGAAGGCATGGCCGGATTGGCCAAGGGGCTTGCCGTGATCGAGGCGTTCGGACAGACGGCCGCGCGGCTCACCGTGTCCGACGCTGCCCGGCTCACCAACATCACCCGGGCCGCCGCGCGCCGCTGCCTGCTCACCCTGACCGAGCTGGGATACCTGGCCCACGACGGCAAGTACTTCCAGCCGACGCCGAGGATGCTGCGACTCGGCGTCGCCTACCTCGACACCGCGTCGTTGCCCGCGCTGGCCCAGCCCCACCTGATCTCGGCGCGCGACCGGCTCGCCGAGTCCGTGTCGCTGGCGGTATGGCAGGACGGGTGGGCGGTCTTCGTCGCGCGGGCCGAGGCGGAGCGGCTGGTGTCCACCGGGGTGCGGGTGGGCGCGCGGCTCCCGGCGCACTGCTCGGCCACCGGGAAAGTGCTGCTCGCTGGGCTGGGCGAGGACGAGATCGCCGCCTACCTGACGCTCGGCGGTTGGCCGAAGCGCACCGCGCACACTCTGGTCACCGCCGAGGAGATCGCCCAAGCGGTGCGCGCGGCGGGTGCGGACGGGTTCGCCACCAGCGATGAGGAGCTGGAATTGGGCATGCGGGCGATGGCGGTTCCGGTCCGGGATGCCCGAGGACGCACGGTCGCCGCGATGAGCGTGAGCACATCCACTGCACGAGTGAGCTCGGACGAGCTGCGCGACCGCTTCCTGCCGGTGCTGCTCGAGCACTCCGCCCGGTTGGG
>DATHIT010001104.1:0-4917 GCA_035489915.1 Pseudonocardia sp.
CTGGTGGCTGGTCTCCGGGTCGGCGCCCCAGCCCCAGTCCTCGCCGAAGGTCATCGTGCCGAGGGTGAGCGGGCTGACGCGTAGGCCGGAGCGGCCGAGGGTCACGTAGGAGTCAAGAGCGAGCATGTCGCACAGCACACCACCGGCTCCGCCGAAGCAGGTAGATCGATCCTGCCCGATGCCTGCACGATCCTGCCAACCGTGCCCGGATAAGGCATGCGTGTGCTTAGCTGGCCACCGTGTCCACCACAGACGTGCTGGGCCGGCTGCGCACGCTGATCGCCCGTCATGCCGGTGAGGGCGTGACCCGGACCGCGCTGCCCGGCGTCAGCGTCACGGCCTCGACCACGACCACCGAGCCCATCGACAGCATGGCCGAGCCGGCGCTGGCAGTCGTCGCGCAGGGGGCCAAGAACACCGTCCTCAATGACCGTGTCTTTGCCTACGGCGCCGGCCAGTACCTCGTCGTGTCGCTCGAGCTGCCGGTCACCGGCACCATCACCCAGGCCAGCGCTGAAGAGCCCTTCCTGGCCTTCGTCCTGCGCCTGGACCCGGCGGCGGTTGCCGCACTGCTGCTGGAGACCGGGGCGGGCGCGACGCCCGGCCCGGCCAGCGGAATGGCGGTCAGCGACGCCGGCCCCGACCTGCTGGACGCGGTTGTCCGCCTGCTGGGCCTGCTGGAGCAACCCGGGGACGTCCGCGCGCTGGCGCCCGTCTACCAGCGGGAGATCCTCTGGCGTCTGGTGAGCGGTGAGCAGGGCGCGACGGTCCGCCAGATCGGCCTGGCCGACAGCCACCTGTCGCACCTGGGCCGGGCGATCTGCTGGCTCCGTGGCCACTACGACCAGGCGATCCGTATCGAGGACCTGGCCGAGATGTCGGCGATGAGCGTCAGCTCTTTCCACCGCCATTTCCGGGCGGTCACCGAGATGACACCGATCCAGTTCCAGAAGCAGATCCGCTTGCAGGAGGCCCGGGCCCGCCTGATCGCCCAGCCCGGAAACGTCGCCGGGGTCGGTTTCGCGGTCGGCTACGACAGCCCGTCGCAGTTCAGCCGGGAGTACCGCCGGATGTTCGGCGTCTCGCCGGGCCGCGACGCCGCCGCCCGGATCCGCGCGCTGTAGTCCCCCGATATCCCAGCGACTCAGCCGACCGGGTGGCCGTACATCTCGCCGAGCTGGTCGGAGATCAGCTCCACCCTGGCCCCGTCCGGATCCCGCAGGTAGATCGATGTCTCGCTCTCCAGCTGGTAGGGCACCCCGGCGGCGTCCAGCCGCTCCCTGGCCGCCCGCCAGTTCTCCGGCGTCACCGAGATGGCCAGGTGGTGCAGGCCGCCGAACACCTCGGCGTAGTCGCCGACGTCCACCCCGGGCAGGTCGAAGAAGGCCAGTGCGTTGCCGTGCCCGACGTCGAAGAAGAAGTGGGTGGATCCGGCCAGATCCCGGTTCTCGAACATCTCGGTCAGCGGGAAGCCCAGGATGTTCTGGTAGAACTCCACGGACCGCTGGACATCCCCGCTGATCAGCGCGGTGTGGTGGATCCCGCGCGCGGCGCTGGCCGGGCGCTGCTCGCGCGGCGCGAGGTACTTGTCCCGGATCTGGTCTCGCTCGGAGGTCAACCGAGCTCGTTCCTCCGCCGTCACGGACATCGTCGACTCCAGGGGTCCAAGGTGTGCGCTGGCCGGCTGGACTCAGCGGGTCCTAGTCTGCTCCGTCCGCGAGCTCCTTGCGATACGTCCGCCGGCCGTCCTGATCGCGGTCGCCGTGGATTCGCCGGTATCCCCTGATCTCGTAGAGCGCCTGCGCACCGTGCTGCTCCGCGCCGACCTCGAGCACCGCGTAGCGGTATTCGTCGTCCCTGGCCAGCTCCTCCAGCTCAGCCAGCAATGCCCGCCCGAGACCCGAGCGGCGCGCGCCGGGCCGGACGTACATCCGGACGAACTCGGCCGTGTCCCCTGAGGAATCGCCAGGAAATATCCGGTATCCGCCCGACGCGGCCGGCTGCCCGTTGAGGTAGGCGACCACGAACAGGCCGCGCCGCTCCGGCTCGAGCTCCGCTCCCTCCGGTGGCGCCAGATCTGGATGTCCGGGCAGCTCAGCGTTGGCCAGCTCGGCCATGAAGACGAGCACGCTCTCGTGCGCATCGCGATAATCCAGGACCCGGAACTTGATCTCCGGGCGCTCGGACGGTCTATACACCCCTGATTACTATCAGAAACCGGCCGACCGCACCTCGTTAGGTTACACATCTGGCGGCCACCCACATCGGGACGATTCGCCGCTGTGATCACACAGGTGGGGGCGGAGGGACGGGTCGTTTGGTGATCAGGATCGGCTCCTCGATCAACTCAGCCTTCGGTTCCACCCCGTCGACCGGCAGGAACCAGCGCCGGTCCCCGTCCGGGCCGGGATCCGGGGCGAACCGCCAGCGCACCGCGCGCTCGATCTTGACCGGGAACACGGTGAGCGCTCCGTCGGTATCGATGCGCAGCCGCACGAAGCACTTGTAGTCCTGGATGGCCTGCGCGGAGAACAGCTCGTCGGTGTTCACCCCCGGACCCACCCGGTCGGCCAGCAACAGGTAGATGGCCACCACGAACGGTCCCCAGCCCACCCCGACCAGCGCCTCGGCCACCGGGATCGCCACCGATGGCCACGGCCACGTCCAGCCGGCCGCCTCGGTGCCCAGCGCGACGCCGGCCCAGGTGCCCACGATGGACACCGTGTGCCCCAGCGTGTGGGCACCGCCGACGAGCCGTCGCCGGGCCGGGTACCGGCGCCCGTTGACCCCGGTGAACGCGTTCAGCCCCAGCCACACCGCGCCGAGCAGCACCAGGGTCAGCAGCAGCGGCGCCGTGTTGGGCACCCACCAGCGGTCGGTGCCCAGCAATGGGAACGCCCGGCTGACCGCCGTCCCGATCACCAGGTAGAGCAGCATCGGCACCAGGCAGAACTCCGGGTTGCGGTAGACCTGCCCGAGGACCCCGGCGCGCAGCCGCCGCGAGGTCGGTTTGCTCGGGTAGCAGCGCTCCAGCCGGTACGGCACCGGGGGATGTTTGTTCGGGTCCTTCGATTCGACCGGCGGCAGGTTCAGCTTGTTCGGCAGGTGGTGCGTGCCGTACAGGTACGCCCCGCCGCCCCCCGCGGTGATCTTCTGCTGGCCGGCCAGATCCAGGCCCTGGTAGCGGGCGTAGTGGTGCAGGTCCCCGGACAGGGATAGCCGCAACATGGCGCGGTCCGGGATGATCGTCCGCTCGAAGAACTCCAGCGGGGCATAGCCCTCTGGGTTCTCCGGTCCGGATTCCACCCAGGACGGCATCGCCCAGCACAGGATGATCGAGTCGTCCGGGTCCAGCAGTTCGGCGATGTCCCGGAAGTAGTCCAGCTGCGGCTTGTCGATGTCATCGCCCAGCGCGATGTCGATCCCCCACAGCCACCAGCCGCCGGGCAGCTTGATGGCGAAGTAGCTGCGGGACTGCACGGTCTTCCAGCCACCGATCCACCGGCCCTGGCAGAACTGGCGCAGAAAGCTGGCCAGGCCGTCGTACCAGTCGTGGTTGCCCGGCAGCGCGACCAGCCAGCGGGGCCGCTCGGTCCACGGCAGCATCATCCGGTACGGCCCGACCAGCCGGTCGGTGTAGTTGGCTCGGGAGGCCAACGGGTAGCACTCGTCACCGCCGAACACCAGCAGCGAACCGGCCTGGGTCTGGTACCGGCGCGGGCCCAGCGGCAGCTCCAGCTGCTCGGCGGCCAGCTGGCTGGCCACCGTGGCGGCGGCGTCGAAGCCATCTCCGATGTCGGCCACGTAGTCCAGCCAGAACGCCCCGCTCGCCGGGGGTGCGGAGAGGTCCAGCGGGGCGCCCGACTCGGTGCGCTGCAGCTCGCGCCGGTCGGCGAAGGTACCGAAGACCTCGGAGATGGCCACCCCGACGCCGGTGCGGGCGAGCATGCCCGGCGCCAGCCAACGCACCCGGGAGCGGGGGGTGAAGCTCAGCTCGGCGGGCTGGTCCGAGCTGGGGCGGGGCGGTGGTTCGGCCCCGGGGGAAGGCAACTGCGGCATGACCCCATGATCTAGGCCCATCCATGCCGGTACACACACGGACCCCCGCTCGCCGTGAAGCGAGCGGGGGTCCGCCGGTGAGGGGGAACCGTCTACCGGGTGTTACTTCTTGAACGCGTCCTTCACGTTGCCGGCGCTGTCCTTGACGTGCTCGCCGGCCTGCTTGAGGTTGGCGCTGCTCTGGTCGCCCTTGCCCTCGAACTCGAGCGACCTGTCATCGGTGGCCTTGCCGGTGCCTTCCTTGGCCTTACCGACTGTCTCGTCGACCTTGTTCTTCATCTTGTCGATGAAGCCCATTTCGACTCTCCTCCTCGTCTAAGGCCCGAATGCATCGCACTCAAGCTGAACACTCAGAGGGTTGCCGGATGGGCGGTCAGCCAAACCGCGAGTGGGCTGGCGGGCCCCCGACTGCGCCCTTCCACAGACAAGCACCGCAGGTCAGACCCGGTTAACCTCAATCTTGTGACTGGCATCACAATCATGGGTCAGGCGGCTCTGGCATGCCCCAGGGGACGCGGCTGGCCACAACTCCGGCCCGGATCGGGCCAGAATGGGGCGGTGCACCTTCTGGATCCTGACGACCGGCATTCGACCGTTGACGGCGAGCGGGTCTGCGAGGCGATCGCGCACCTGCCGGACACCGAGGTGCTCCACGAGTGGGTCACCCGGTTTGCGCTGCTGGCCGACCAGACCCGGCTCGCACTGCTGCTGTGCATCCACCACGCCGGGGAGATCTGCGTGTCCGACCTGGCGGCGGCGACCGGGGTGAAGGACAGCACCGTGTCCCAGGCACTGCGCCTGCTGCGCGCACACGGCGTGGTCACCACCCGCCGGGACGGGCGGACGATCTACTACCAG
>DATHIT010001105.1:0-5463 GCA_035489915.1 Pseudonocardia sp.
GCACCGCCAGGCAGCCACGAGGTCACCCGGTCCGGCCAGTCCTGCCCGCGCACGTGCAGCCAGCAGGCCAGCAGCTGGGCCACCCCGCCCTCGGCGAGCAGCCCGGGCAGCGCGCCGACCAGCCGGGCGGCCATGTCATCCCCGGCCAGCCCGGAGTCCCGGTAGGTGTGCCGCACCCGGGGCGGGCCGGCCACGAACGGCGGATTGCTGACGATCTGGTCGAACCGCTCGCCGGCCACCGGCTCCAGCCAGGACCCGCCGCGCAGCTCCACATCCACCCCGCTGAGCGCGAAGGTGGCCCGGGCCAGGGCCAGCGCCCTCGGGTTGACGTCGGTGGCCACCAGGTGCTGGGCGTGCCGGGCGGCGTGCAGCGCCTGCACGCCGCACCCGGTGCCCAGGTCGAGCAGCCGGCCGACCGGTCGGCGCACCGTCGCGGTGGCCAGGCTCAGCGACGCCTGGCCCACGCCGAGCACATGGTCGGCGCGCAGCGGCTGTCCGTGCGAGCGCCCCAGGTCCAGGTCGGAGACCACCCACCAGGAGCCTTCATCGTCGCCGTGCGGCCGGACGTCCAGCGCGGCGGCCAGCCCGGCATCCGTCCCGGTGCCGCCGCTGAGGTCCGCCCCGCCCGGCCGGAGCAGGCCGGCCCGCACCGCGTCCGCGACGGTGACCGGGGCCAGCGCCCTGGCCACCGCGTCCTCCGGCTCGGTGTCGCCGAGCAGGAACAGCCGGACCAGCGTGCCCAGCGGGCCGCCGGCCTGGCTGGCCAGCCGAGCCGGCACCGGCTCGTCGCGGCCCAGCGCGGCGTGCGCGGCCTCGCCGAGCAGCTCCGGCACCCCGTCGACGTCATAGCCCACCCGTTGGAATACCGAGCGCAGCGCGGCGCACAGGTCGGGGCTCAACCGAGGAATCATGAATCGATCCTGTCACCGCGGCCGGTGGCGGCCGCACGGTAGCCTGGTTGTCCCTTTCACGACCGTGAGTGGCGGGTAGCGCTCCGGCACTACTCGCCACTCACAACCTTCCGGGAGACAACTGTGGCGCTGAGCCTGAGCCTGCGCGCCGACGCCGACGCGCTGCTGGACCGTGATCCGCTGGCCCTGCTCGTCGGCATGGTGCTGGACCAGCAGATTCCATTGGAGCGGGCGTTCTCCAGCCCGTTCGAGCTGACCCAGCGGCTGGGCCACGACCTGGACGCCAGGGAGATCGCCGAGTACGAGCCCGAGGCGTTGGCGGAGATCTTCGCCAAGCCGCCCGCACTGCACCGGTTCCCCAAGTCGATGGCCGGCCGGGTGCAGGAGGTCTGCCGAGCGTTGGTGGACCGCTACGACGGCGAGGTGACCGCGCTCTGGGCGGACGTGCCGGACGGCGCGACGCTGCTCAAGCGGGTCAAGGCGCTGCCCGGGTTCGGCGAGCAGAAGGCCAAGATCTTCGTGGCGCTGCTGGGCAAGCAGCGCGGCATCACCCCGCCGGGCTGGCGGGAGGCCGCCGGCGTGTACGGCGAGCTCGATTCCTACCGGTCGGTCGCGGACATCGTGGACGAGCAGAGCCTGGGCAAGGTCCGGGCCTACAAGCAGCAGATGAAGGCCGCCGCCAAGGCACAGGGCTGAACTCCCCGGCCCGACCCCGCGGTGCGCCGGCATAGGTGCGACGATGGGCGGGAAGCGAAGGTGGGAGATGGTGTCATGAAGAGTCCGGAGCCGGACGACACCCCGATCCTGATTACCGACGCGGCGCAGTCCTACGAAGAAGAGTTCGCCACGCGCCGGCGCCGCTACTCGATCATGATGGCGCTGCGGGTGCCGTGCCTGGTGCTGGCCGCGGTCTTCTACAACACGCCGTGGCTGGCCGTCGCGTTCATCTTGGTGTCGATCCCTCTGCCGTGGATGGCGGTGATCATCGCCAACGACCGGCTGCCGATCAAGGCCTCGAAGTTCCGCCGGTACCGGGACGACTCGGACGTCGCGGCGCTCGAGCGCAAGGACCACCCGGTCATCGAGCCCTGAGCGCAACCTCGCTGTCGGTGAGTGCGCCGGCCACCTGGGCGGCCAGCGCCACGTTGGCCCTGACCAGGGCGATGTTGCAGGTCAGGCTGGCCCCGCCGGTGGCGGTGTGGAAATACTCGAGCAGCATCGGGGTCACGTTGCCGCCGCGCACCCCGCGCTGCTCGGCCAGCGCCAGGCCCTCGGCCAGCACCCGGTCGTGCAGCTCGCGGTCCAATTCGTCGGCGTCCGGAACGGGATTGGCCACCACCAGCCCGGACGGCGCCCCCAGCGCCCAGTGCGCGGCGGCCACCTCGGCCACCTGAGCCGGTCGGTCCACCCGCCACGGACCGGGGCAGCCGGAATCCCGCTGGTAGAATCCGGGGAAGGCATCGGTGCCGAAGGTGAGCACCGGGACCGAGAGGGTCTCCAGCTGCTCCAGCGTGGCCGGCACGTCCAGCAGCGACTTGACTCCGGAGCAGACCACCAGCACCGGCGTGCTGGCCAGCACCGCGAGGTCCGCCGAGATGTCCCAGCTCTCCCTGGCGCCTCGGTGCACCCCACCCAGCCCGCCGGTGCCGAATACGCTGATGCCGGCCAGCCGGGCCAGCAGGCAGGTGGCCGCCACCGTGGTGGCCCCGTCCAGCCCGAGCCCGAGCGCCACCCCGAGGTCTCGGCCGGACAGTTTGGCCAGCCCACCGCCGCACACCCGGTCCAGCTCGTCCGGGGTGAGCCCGACCGCGGCCGTGCCGTCCAGCACCGCCACCGTGGCCGGCACCGCGTCGGCCGCCCGGACGATGTCCTCCAGCTCGGCGGCCACCGCGCGGTTGTCCGGGGCCGGCAGCCCGTGGGCGAGCAGCGTGCTCTCCAGTGCGACCACCGGGCGTCCCTCGGCGACCGCGTCAGCCACCTCGGGGGCGACCCGCACCGCGTCCGGCATGCTTCTCCTCCTGTTGGGTGGGCTTGTGTCCGATCTGGGTGACCGGCGGCCCGGTCGCGGCGTCGTTGGCTCGCCCGGGGGTCACGGTTCGCGCTCCGGTGCGGCATCATGGACGGGTGAGCACTTCGACACAAACGCTGCCTGAGGTCGACACCCGCCCGGAGGGCACCGACTCTACGGGTGACGACACCCCGAAGATGTTCCACTACGTGCGCAAAGAGAAGATCGCGGAAAGTGCGGTCCTCGGCAACATGGTGGTCGCGCTGTGCGGGGAGACCTTCCCGGTGACCAGGGCGCCGAAGCCTGGCTCGCCGGTCTGCCCGGACTGCAAGAAGATCTACGAGTCGATGCCGGCCGGCGGGGATTCCTGACCCAGCGAGGCCACCCGGGCCGCTGAGCCAAGGCCGTGACGCGGGCCGTGCGGGCGCCGGCGTACGTCCGGCGCATTTCCCCGACGCGCCCACGCCCGACCTGCCGGCGGTACTGGCTGGGGACCTGTCCTCGGCGTCCTACAACCTGTCCGACATGGCAGCCGACACCGCCGGCCTGCTCGACGCGCTCGGGCTGGACAGCGCACACCTCGTCGGCCTCTCGATGGGCGGCTACATTGCCCAGACGATCGCGATCGAGCATCCCGGCCGGGCCCGGTCGCTGACGTCGACGTCGTCCACGACGGGTGACATGTCCGTGGGGCAGCCGACCCCCGAGACGCTGTCCGCCCTGTTTTTCCGGGCCGCCCTCGGAGAGCCGCCAGGAGGTGATCGACCGATCGCCACCCTCGTCCAGCGGGTCGAGGCGGTCACGGTCAACAGCTGACCGGCGGGCCAGCGCGAACCGGCGACGAACTCGGGGCCCGGCGTTTGCGATCGCACACGTTCTGTCCCGTTCGGCCCCCGGCGGTGCCGCTCGCGGTATTCGCTGGCCGGCATGACGTGGGTTGGACGCCGAGCCGAATACCGCACCGGTGGTCCGCCGCGCTCCGAGCGCGGTGATCTGGCGCGTCGTGCCGTGGTGGTGGGTACGGTCGTGGCGGCCGCCGTGGTGTTCTGTGCTGTCCTTGCCGTCGTACTGCCTCCGGCAAAGGGCGGGCCTGGGCACGGCGGGTGGGCCACGTTCCTCGGGTCGGCACCGGCGGCCAAGAGCAAGTCGGACGACTCGGACGGGGATTCCGGCAGCGGCAAGAAAAAGGATTCGGACAGCTCGAGCGGCGACGACTCCGGCGACGATTCCGGGGATTCCGGGGATTCCGGGGATTCCGGGGATGATTCGAAGGACTCGGACTCGAAGGACTCGGACTCGGACGACTCGAAAGGCTCGGACGACAAGAAGTCGGGCGGCAGTTCCTCGGGCGGCTCGAGCGGGCGCTCGCCGAGCGGTGGTTCGTTCGGTGGGGGATCGCCCTCCGGCGGTTCGTCGGCCGGGGGTTCGTCGGCCGGGGGTTCGTCCGGCAGGGGCTCGTTCGGCGGTGGCTCGGGCGCCGGCCCGGGCGGCAGCGTGGGTCCGACCGGGATGGCCTCGCCGGGTAACGGGCCTAGCGCCGGGTCCGGTGGTTTTAACGGCCCCGGCGGTTCCAACGGCCCCGGCGGCTTCAACCGGTCCGCGCCGCCGGCGGGCGGCGGAGCGCAGGCCAGCGTCGGCAGCGGCACCGGGACGATGCAGGTCACCTGCAGCGCGGTGGTCACCGACCAGGCCGGTCTGAGCAACGCGCTGGCCCGGGCCAACCCGAATGACGTGATCTGCGTCAGGAACCTTCGCCAGTTCACCGACGGCGGCGGCGCGGCGGGTTCGTACGGGTCGCCGGGCGCCAACGGGTCGGCGGGGCCCAGCAACAACGGGCGTTCGTACGGCCCGGGCGGGTCAAGCGGCTTCGGCGGCGGATCGAACAACAACTCGGGGTTGCGCGGATCGACGGGTGCTACCAACTCCGCCTCGCCCTCGGCGTTCTCTCAAGGGCAACAGAAGCAGCTGCGTATCTGGCTCACCGGCTACTCGTGGCAGGACAACACCCCGCCCGGCTCGTCCACGGTCAGCCAGCCGATCCTGCACCGCGAGGCCGGCGGCGCGGGCACGTACACCGATCCGATCACCGTCGCGGTGCCCGGCAAGGGCGGCGGCATCTGGAGCGCCGGCAGCCGCTTCTACCTGCCCACCGTCAAGCGTTACGTGATCGTGGAGGACACCGGGGCCAGCGCCGCGCCGTCCGGGCAGGACGGGCACCTGGACATGTGGATCGGCGGCCAGGGCGGTTCCCGCTCGGCGACCGACGCCTGCATGGACAAGATCACCGGCACAAACGTGCCCGCCGTGCTGAACCCGCCGCCTGGCCTGCCGGTGATCCAGGGACCCGTCTTCGGCGATCAGGGCTGCAATGTACCGAGCAGCGCGGCGCCCTGACACGAGACACTAGTGTCCCGTGTCCGAAGTCTCTTCACCGTCTCCGGCGCCCAGACGACGCCTGGCGGCGTTCTCGGACCGCCTGGATATGCCCGATATCCAGGCGGTCCTCGGCCTTGCCAGCCGCCGCCTGGATCACCGGATCCGGCA
>DATHIT010001106.1:0-41097 GCA_035489915.1 Pseudonocardia sp.
TCCAGGAAGGTGTTCGCCGCCGCGTAGTTGGCCTGCCCCGGGTTGCCCCAGATCCCGGCGATCGAGGAGAACAGCACAAAGAGGTCGAGGTGGAGATGCCGGGTCAGCTCGTGCAGCTGCCAGGCGCCGTCCACCTTGGGCCGCAGCACCGCGCCGACCCGCTCCGGGGTGAGCGCACCGATCACGCCGTCGTCCAGGAGTCCGGCCGCATGCACCACTCCGCGCAGCGGCGCCGACTCCGGCAGCCCCGCCAGGATCGCGGTCAGCTGGTCCCGGTCGGCGACGTCACAGGCCAGGACCCGGACCGCCACTCCCCGGTCGGCCAGGTCGGCGGCCAGGGTGGCCGCGCCGGGTGCGTGCGGTCCCCGGCGGGACAGCAGCGCGAGCGACCTGACGCCCCGGCGATCGGCCAGGTGCCGGGCGACCAGTGCGCCGAGTGCCCCGGACGCGCCGGTGACCAGTACGGTCCCGGTCGGGTCCGGGCGGGCGGGGATGGTCAGGACGACCTTGCCGACATTGCGGGCCTGGCTGAGGTGGCGGAACGCCTCCGGCGCCCGGCGCACGTCCCAGCAGGCCACCGGCGGCGGCCTGAGCACACCACGGGCGAACAGCTTCGACAGGGCCGCGAACATCTCCGCGATCCGGTCCGGGCCGGTGTCGAGCAGATCGAACGCCCGGTAGACGAGGCCGTCGTGGTCGGCGGCGATCCGGCTCGGGTCGCGCACATCGGTCTTGCCCATCTCGATGAAGCGGCCACCGGGGCCGGCCGCCAGCCGGGCCGAGGCGTCGACGAAGGACCCGGCCAGGGAGTCCAGGACCACGTCGACCCCGGCGCCGCCGGTCACGGCGCGGAAGGAGTCCTCGAAGTCGAGCGTGCGGGACGAGGCCACGTGGGTCTCGGGCAGTCCGAGCTCCCGCAGCACCGACCATTTCGAGGGGCTCGCGGTGCCGAACACCTCGGCGCCCAGGTAGTGGGCCAGCTGGACCGCGGCGATCCCGACACCACCGGCGGCGGCATGGATCAGGATGGTCTCGCCGCTGTCGAGCCCGGCCAGGTCGACCAGGGCGTAGTAGGCGGTGAGAAAGACCACCGGAGCCGCCGCCGCCTTGGTCAGCGTCCAACCGGCGGGCACCGGGACCAACAGTCGCGCGTCCGTGACCGCCACCGGCCCGAAAGCGGCGGTGAACAGGCCCATCACCTGGTCCCCCGGGCTCAGGCCGGTCACCCCGGGCCCGGTCTCCAGCACGATGCCGGCGCCCTCGAGACCCAGCTGGCCGGCCTCACCCGGGTACATGCCGAGCACGTTCAGGACGTCCCGGAAGTTCACGCCGGCCGCGCGCAACCCGACCCGCACCTGGCCCGGCCCGACCGGCTGCCACTCGCCGTCGGCCGGGGTCAGCACCAGGTTGTCCAGGGTGCCGCGCTCGGTGAAGTCGAGCCGCCACGCCGCGGCGCCCTCGGGCACCGACAGAGCGGCGCCCGGGCGGCCGAGCCTCGGCAGCCGAACCTCGCGCTGCCGGACGGCGAACTCCGGCTCCCCGAGACTCACCCCCGCGACCAGCAGCGGTCGGATCCCGGTCACGTCGTCGATGTCGGCCAGGACGAAGCGACCCGGGTTCTCCGCGATCGCCACGCGCATCAGACCCTGCACCGTGGCCGAGGCCGGGTCGGGCGCCGAGCCGGTACCGGCGTCCACGGCCCGCCGGGTGACGACCAGCAGCCGCGCCTCGGCGAGAGTGCCGGCGGCCAGCCAGTCCTGGATCGAGCCGAGCACGGCGGTGGCCAGCGTGCGCGCGGTGGTCGCCGGGTCGGCGCCGCCGGCATCGGGCAGGCAGGGCAGCACGACAACCTCGGGGATCCGCGCGCCGGCCGCGACCGCCGCCACCAGCTCGGCGACCCCGGCGTAGCGGGCCACGCCGGCCAGCTCCAGATCGGGGGCGTGGTCGTCCGGGGCACCGGGGGCCAGCACGGCCCAGCCGGCGGCCAGCTCGGTGCCGGGGGTCTCGCCGGGGTCCGCGTCGAGGCGGGCCGGGACCCAGGCGACCTCGAACATCGCCTCCTGGTCGGCCGCCCCGTCGTCGAGGCCGACTGCCGGCAGCGGCCGCAGCACGATCGAGCGCGCCGACGCGACCAGCTCGCCGGTCTCGTCGGCCAGGGTGACCGACAGTCCGTCGCCGTGCTCAGCCGGAGCCAGCCGGACCCGGACCGTATCGGCGTGGGTGGCGTGCACCACGACGTCGGTCCAGGCGAACGGGAGCAGCGGGCCGGTGTCGTCCGCCCCGTTGCCGGCGCCGCTGTTCGCGCCGTTCGTCACGGGCAGGCCGAGGAGGTGCAGGCAGGCGTCGAGGAGCGCCGGGTGGATGCCGAACCCGGCCACCGGCGTTCCCTCGTCGAGCGCGACCTCGGCGAAGATCTCGGCACCGCGCCGCCAGCCCTTACGGACCGCGCGGAACGCCGGCCCGTAGCTGAGCCCGGACCGGTGCAGCGCCGGGTACAGGCCGTGCAGATCCTGCTCGACCGCCCCGGCCGGCGGCCACTGGGCGAGGTCGACACCCGGGTCCACACCGTCCGGTGAGTACTCCTCGGCGGTGGCGAGCACGCCGGTGGCGTGGCGCGTCCATACCTCCGGGCCGGTCGGTGCGGCGGGCTGTTCGGGCTGGGAGTAGATGCTGACGGCGGCGCGGCCGGCCTCGTCGGCCGCCTCGAGGCTGACCTGGATCCGGATACCGCCGTCGGCGGGCAGGATCAGCGGCGTCTCGATCACCAGCTCGGCGAGCCGGGTCTGGCCCGTCTCGTCGCCGGCGCGGACGGCCATCTCGACCAGCGCGGTACCGGGCACTACAACCCGGCCTGCCACCACGTGGTCGCCCAGCCACGGCTGGGACCGCACCGAGAGCCGGCCGGTCATCAGCAGGCCGCCCCCGGCCACGGTCATGCTCGCGCCGAGCAGAGGGTGCGCGGCCCCGGTCTGGCCGAGAGCGGCCGGATCCACCGAGCCGGTGGCGGCGTCCAGCCAGTACCGCTGCCGGGCGAACGCGTAGGTCGGCAGGTCCACCCGCCGGGCACCGGTGCCGGCGTAGTACCGCGACCAGTCCACCGTCCCACCCCGGGCGTGGACCTGCGCCACCACCGACGCCGCGGTGAGCGGCTCCTCCTGGGCTCGGCGCAGCGCCGGGATCCACACCTCGTCGACGGCATCGTCCTTCGTCGAGCCGCCGAGGGCGGTCAGCACCGGGTCGGGGCCGACCTCGACGAACGTGCGCACGCCGGCATCACGGAGCGCGCTGACCGCGTCGGCGAACCGAACCGGCCGGCGGACCTGGCGTACCCAGTACGACGGATCCAGTACCTCGTCGCCGACCAGCTGACCGGTCAACGTCGACACGATCGGGATCCCGGGCCGCGCGTACGACACCGATCCCGTCACCGAGGCGAACTCGGCCAGCATCGGCTCCATCAGCGACGAGTGGAACGCGTGCGACACCCGCAGCCGCCGCGTCCGCACCCCGCGCGCCGAGAACTCCTGCTCCATCGCCGACACCGCGGCCCCGGGGCCGGAGACCACGACCGTGTTCGGGCCGTTCACCGCCGCGATGTCCACGCCCCCGACCGCGGCCAGCACCTCACCGGTCTCTGCCTCGCTCGCCCGGACCGAGAGCATCGCCCCGCCGGCGGGCAGCGCCTGCATCAGCCGGCCCCGGGCTGCCACCACCGCACAGGCGTCGGCCAGCGACCACACCCCGGCCACGTGCGCGGCGGCCAGCTCACCGATCGAGTGCCCGGCCACCACCGCCGGGGTCACCCCCCACGACTCCAGCAGCCGGAACAGCGCCACCTCGAGCGCGAACAGCCCGGCCTGCGCCCACACCGTCCGGTCGAGGGCATCGGCATCCGGACCGTGCACGACCGCGCGTACCGACCGGTCCAGGTGCTCCTCCAACCCGGCGCAGGCCGCATCGAACGCCTCCGCGAACACCGAGTGCTCCGCGTACAGCCGCTGGCCCATCCCGATCCGCTGGGCGCCCTGGCCCGTGAACACGAACCCGACCTTGCCGACCGACTCCGCACCGCCGGTCAGCACGCCCGCCGGCAGCTGGCCGGGCGGGTCCGCCGCCAGCTGGGCCAGCCGCGCGAGCAGCTCGTCCCGGTCCGCCCCCAGCACGACCGCCCGGATGGCCAGGTTCGCCCTCACCGTCGCCAGGGACCAGCCGACGTCGACCGGATCCAGCTCCGGACGGTCCAGCACGAACTCCCGCAGCCGACCCGCCTGCGCGGCCAGCCCGTCGGTGTTCCGGGCCGAGATCGGCCACGCCAGTACCGGCTCCCGGTCGTGCCCATCCCGGGACGCCGGGGTGACCGGCGGCTGCTCGAGGATGACGTGCGCGTTGGTGCCGGAGAAGCCGAACGAGGACACCGCGGCCCGGCGCGGGTGGTCCGTCTCCGGCCACGCCGTCGGCTCGGTCACCAGCCGGACCGCGCCGGCAGCCCAGTCCACGTGCGCCGACGGCTCGTCCACGTGCAGCGTGGCCGGGACGACACCGTGGGCCATCGCCTGCACCATCTTGATCACACCGGCCACGCCGGCCGCCGCCTGGGTGTGGCCGAGGTTCGACTTCACCGAGCCCAGCAGCACGGGGTGGTCGGCGTCCCGCCCCTGACCGTAGGTCGCGATCAGCGCCTCGGCCTCGATCGGGTCACCGAGGCGGGTGCCCGTGCCATGACCCTCGATCACGTCCACGTCGGCCGGGGTCAGCCCGGCGCTCGCCAACGCCGTACGGATCACCCGCTGCTGCGAGGGCCCGTTGGGTGCGGTCAGGCCGTTGGAGGCACCGTCCTGGTTCACGGCGGTGCCGGCCAGCACCGCGAGCACCCGGTGGCCGTTGCGGCGGGCGTCCGAGAGCCGTTCGACGACCAGGACCCCGACGCCCTCACCCCAGCCGGTGCCGTCCGCCGACCGCGCGTACGCCTTGCACCGGCCGTCCGCCGCCAGGCCACGCTGGCGGGCGAACTCGAGGAACGTGCTGGGCGTCGCCATCACCGTGACACCGCCGGCCAGCGCGAGGCTGCACTCCCCCGACCTCAGCGCGGCGGCGGCGAGATGCAGGGCCACCAGCGAGGACGAGCACGCCGTGTCCACCGTGACCGCGGGCCCCTCCAGCCCGAGCGCGTACGCCACCCGGCCGGACGCGACCCCGCCGGATCCACCGGTGCTCAGGTACCCCTGCACCTCCTCGGGCAGCACCGCGCCGGCGCCGTAGTCGTGGTAGATCAGCCCCGCGAACACCCCCGTCGAGCTGCCGTGCAGCGAGGCCGGGTCGATACCGGCGTCCTCCAGCGCCTCCCACGAGGTCTCCAGCAGCAGCCGCTGCTGCGGGTCCATCGCCAGTGCCTCGCGCGGCGAGATGCCGAAGAACTGGGCGTCGAACTCGCCGGCGTCGTGGAGGAACGCCCCCGCGCGTGTGTGCGCCTCGGTGGCCGGCTCGAGGTCGAAGACGCCGTCCCACAACGGTCCGCGATCCCGGGGGAACGGTGAGACCGCATCCGTGCCGGAGGAGACCAGGTCCCAGAACTCCCCTGGCGAACCGATCCCGCCCGGGAACCGGCACCCGATACCCACGATCACCAACTCGTCGCCATCAGCCACCGCGGCCCGAGCCACCGTGCTGGTCGCCGAGCCCGGACCGCTCGCCGCCCCCAGCACGGCCGTGGTCAGGAAACCGGCCAGCAGGCTCGGCGTCGGATAGTCGAAGACGACCCCGGCCGGCAGCCGCAACCCGGTCACCGCGTTCAACCGGTTACGCAGCTCCACCGCCGCCAGCGAGTCGATCCCCAGCTCCCGGAAGGACCGCAACGACTCCAGGGCGTCCGGGCCCGCCATCCCGAGCACCAGTGCCGTCTGGGTCCGCAGCAGATCGAGCACAACCTGGTCACGGTCGGCCTCCGGCAACGCGGCCAACCGCTGGGCGAACCCACCCCCGCCCTCGGCCGGTGCCGAACCGACGGCGCGCCGGGCGCGCCCCCCGGCGACCGGGGCGACCAGACCGGACAACAAGGCCGGCCGGGCAGGGCCGGCACGCAGGTCCAGCCGGGCCGGGACCAGCAGGGCCCGGCCGAGGCCGGCCGACGCGTCCAGCAGGCCGAGACCGTCCTCGCCGCTGAGCGGTGCCATGCCTTGACGGGCCATCCGCTGCCAGTCCGCCTCGGTCAGGGTCGCCGCCATGCCGCCGGCGCCGCCGGCGCCGTCCGCGCCGTCCGCGCCGTCCGCGTTGATCCGCCAGGGCCCCCAGGCCAACGAGGTTGCCGGTAGTCCGTGCGAGTGTCGGTGGCCGGCCAGCGCGTCCAGGAAGGTGTTGGCCGCGGCGTAGTTGGCCTGTCCGGGGTTGCCCCAGATGCCGGCGATCGAGGAGAACAGCACGAACAGGTCCAGGTCCAGGTGCCGGGTCAGCTGGTGCAGGTGCCAGGCGCCGTCGACCTTGGGTCGCATCACCGCGTCGAGCCGTTCGCTGCTCAGCGAGCCGATCACACCGTCGTCGAGGAGCCCGGCCGCGTGCACCACTCCACGCAGCGGCGCCGACCCCGGCCTGTCGGCCCTGGCCAGGATCGCGGCCAGGTGGTCCTGGTCGGCGACATCGCCGGCGCTGACCTCGACCCTGACGCCCCGACCGGCCAGCTCGGCGACCAGCCTGGCCGCGCCGGGGGCGTGCGGACCCCGCCGCGACACCAACACCAGCGACCGCACACCGCGCCGGTCGGCCAGGTGCCGGGCCACCAGCGCACCCAGTGCCCCGGACGCGCCGGTGATCAGCACGCTGCCGGGCCGCCGGGCCGGGGCGGGGATGGTCAGTACGACCTTGCCGACGTTGCGGGCCTGGCTCAGGTACCGGAACGCCTCCGGAGCCCGGCGCACGTCCCAGCAGGCCACCGGCGGCGGCTGGAGCACTCCGCCGGCGAAAAGCGCGGACAGGGCCGCGAACATCTCGGCGATCCGGTCGGGGTCGGTGTCGAGCAGGTCGAAGGCCCGATAGGCCAGGCCATTGTGCTCGGCGGCGATCCGGTCGGGGTGGCGCACGTCGGTCTTGCCCATCTCGATGAACCGGCCCCGGGGGCCGGCCGCGAGCCGGGCCGAGGCGTCGACGAACTCGCCGGCCAGTGAGTCCAGGACCACGTCGATGCCGGCGCCGCCGGTGGCGGCACGGAAGGTGTCCTCGAACTCCAGGGTTCGGGAGGAGGCCACGTGGGTCCCGGGCAGCCCGAGCCCGCGTAGCACCGGCCATTTGGCCGGGCTGGCGGTGCCGAAGACCTCGGCGCCCAGGTGCCGCGCCAGCTGGACGGCCGCGATGCCGACGCCACCGGCGGCGGCGTGGATCAGCACGGATTCGCCGTTCTCGAGCTCGGCGAGCTCGACCAGGGCGTAGTAGGCGGTGAGGTAGACGACCGGGGCGGCGGCTGCCTGGGCCAGGGTCCAGCCGGCCGGGACCGGGGCCAGCAGCCGGGCGTCGGTGACGGTGTGCGGGCTGAAGGCTCCGGTGAACAGGCCCATCACCTGGTCGCCGGGGTGCAGGTCGGTCACGTCGGGCCCGGTGTCCACCACGGTTCCGGCGCCTTCGAGACCCAGCCGGCCGGCGTCGCCGGGGTACATGCCCAGCACGTTCAGCACGTCGCGGAAGTTGACCCCGGCCGCGCGCAGGGCCACCCGGACCTGGCCGCGCCCGAGCGGCTGTCGTGTGCCGTCGATGGGTGCGAGCAGCAGGTTGTCCAGGGTCCCGCGCTCGGTGAAGTCGAGTCGCCAGGCATCGGCGTCCGCCGGTACCACCAGGGTGTCGGCGGGGCGGGTGAGGCGGGGCAGCCGGAGCTCGCCCCGCCGGAGGGCGAACTCCGGCTCACCGAGGCGCACTCCGGCGGCCAGCAACGCTGGGGTTGCGGCCAGGTCGTCGATGTCGGCCAGCACGAACCGGCCAGGATTCTCTGCCGTGGCCACCCGGAGCAGCCCCTGGACCGGCGCCGAGACGGGGTCCGGCGCGGCACCCGGACCGGCTGCCACGGCGTTCCGGGTGACGACCAGCAGTCGGGCTTCGGCCAGGCCGTCGGCGGCCAGCCAGTCCTGGACCGTGCGCAGCGTGGCACTGGCCAGTTCGCGCGCGGCGGTTGCCGTGTCGGGCCGACCGACACCGAGATCGGCCTCGTGCGCACCGGACGGGACGGGGAGCACGACGACCTCGGGGATCGGGGCACCGCCCGCCACCGCCGCCGACAGCTCGGCCACAGCGGCGTAACGGGCCAGTCCGGGTAGGTCGAGATCGCCGTCGTCCCACCCCGAGGGGGCCAGCACGGCCCAACCGGTGGGCTCGACCGTCATGGCGTTCTCGCTGCCGCCGGCGCTGGAAGGCGCCGCCATCCAGCCGAGCTCGAACAGAGCTTCGTCAGCAACGGTTGCGGGCTGGTCCGGCGCCGAGGACAGCGGGCGGAGCACCAGGGAACCGACGGTCGCGATGAGGCCGCCACTCTCGTCGGCCATGAGCAGGGAAACACCGTCACCGCTGCTGGCCGGAGTCAGGCGAACTCTGGCGGTAGTTGCGCCCGTGGCGTGCACCGCGGTGTCGGTCCAGGCGAACGGCAGCAGCGGCGCCGGCCCGCTGTCCCGACCTGGGGCGGCGAGCAGGTGCAGCGCCGCGTCGAGCAACACCGGGTGCAGACCGAACCCGGCCACGTCGGTGCCCTCAGCCAGCCCGACCTCGACAAAAATCTCCTCACCGCGCCGCCAGGCCCGGTGCACCCCCTGGAAGGCCGGACCGTAGGGCAGGCCGGTGCGGGCCAGCGCCGGGTACAGATCGGTCAGATCCTCGGCCAGCGCGCCGGGCGGTGGCCAAGCCAGCAACGCCTCACCGGCATCGCCCGCTCCGGTGGCGTCCTCGGGGGCGAGCACACCGATGGCGTGGCCGCTCCAGGGACCGGACTCGTCCTCTGGCCGGGAATGGATGGACAGCTCGCGGTGGCCGTGCTCGTCGGGCTCGCCCACCGTGATCCGAACCTGGATCCCGCCCCGGTCGGGCAGCACCAGCGGCACCTGGATGACCAGCTCCGCCAACCGGGCCGAGTCGGTCTCATTCCCGGCGCGGACGGCCATCTCGACCAACGCCGCCCCCGGCACCACCACCTGGCCGGCCACCACGTGATCGGCCAACCACGGCTGAGCGGCCACCGACAACCGCCCGGTCAACACCACACCGCCACTGGCCGGCAACTCCACCACCGTGCCCAGCAGCGGGTGGTCGGTGGAGGACTGGCCGAGGTCGGTCGGATCCACCGTGCTGGTGGCGGCGTCGAGCCAGTACCGCTGCCGGCTGAACGCGTAGGTGGGTAGGTCGACCCGCCGGGCATTGGTCCCGGCGTAGAACCGCGACCAGTCCACGGCGGCGCCTCGGGCACCGAGCTGGCCCACCGCCGACACCACGGTCTCGGCCTCGTCGCGCTCGCGGCGCAGCGCGGGAATCCACGCCTCGGCCACCTCGCCGGCGGCGGACCGCGAGCCGAGGGCGGTCAACACCGCGTCGGGACCGATCTCGACGACGGTGCGTACACCGCTGCCGCGCAGCGAGGCCACCGCGTCGGCGAAGCGGACCGGGTCGCATACCTGCCGCACCCAGTACCCGGAGTCGAGCACCTCGTCGTCGACCAACCGGCCGGTCAGCGTCGACACGAGCGGGATCCGAGGCGCTTGGTAGGTCACCGAGGCGGTGGTCTCGGCGAACCGGGCCAGCATCGGTTCCATCAGCGCCGAGTGGAACGCGTGCGATACCCGCAGCTGCCGCACCCGCACCCCGGCGCCGGCGAGCTGCTCCCGCACCGCCGCGACCTCGGCGTCCGCCCCGGACACCACCACGGCATCCGGAGCGTTGACCGCCGCGATGCTCACACCGGGGTGCCCGGCCAGTACGGCCCGGACCTGGTCCTCCCCCGCCTGGGCCGACAACATCGCCCCACCCACGGGCAGCGCCTGCATCAGCCGGCCCCGGGCGGCCACCACCGCACAGGCATCGGCCAGCGACCACACCCCTGCCACGTGCGCGGCGGCCAGCTCACCGATCGAGTGCCCGGCCACCACCGCCGGGGTCACCCCCCACGACTCCAGCAGCCGGAACAGCGCCACCTCGACGGCGAACAACCCGGCCTGCGCCCACACCGTCTGATCCAGAAGATCGTGCTCGGTGCCGTGCACGACCGCCCGCACGGAGCCGTCCAGGTGTTCGTCCAACCCCGCGCAGACCGCGTCGAAGGTGTCCGCGAACTCGGGGTAGGCCGCGTAGAGCTGTCGGCCCATGCCGGCCCGCTGTGCGCCTTGGCCGGTGAACACGAAGCCGAGCTTGCCGAGCGCGCCGGCCTGTCCGGTCAGCACGGTCGGAGGCAGCTGGTCGGCTGCCGTGTCGGCCAGCTCGGCCAGTCGGGTCAGCAGCTGGTTCCGGTCCGCCCCGACCACGGCGGCCCGGTGGGGCAGGGTGGCTCTTGTGGTGGCCAGTGACCAGCCGATATCGGTCGGGTCGAGCTGGGGTCGGGCCAGCAGGAACGTCCGCAGTCGGTCCGCTTGCGCGGCCAGTCCGGTCTGGTCGCGGGCTGAGAGCAACCACGCCACCGCGGGCAGCTGCCCCGTCGGGGTGCCGCCGGAATCGGGTGCCACCGCCGGTGGCTGGGCGAGGATGACGTGGGCGTTGGTGCCGGAGAAGCCGAACGAGGACACCGCGGCCCGGCGTGGACGGTCCGTTTCCGGCCACGGGGTGGGCTCGGTGACCAGCTGGACCGCGCCGGTGTCCCAGTCGACGTGGGTGGAGGGCTGGTCGACGTGCAAGGTGGCCGGGACGATGCCGTGGGCCATCGCCTGCACCATCTTGATGATCCCGGCCACTCCGGCGGCGGCCTGGGTGTGGCCGATGTTCGACTTCACCGAGCCCAGCAGGACGGGGTTCGCGGTGTCGCGGTGCTGGCCGTAGGTGGCGATGAGCGCTTCGGCTTCGATCGGGTCCCCGAGGCGGGTGCCAGTGCCGTGGCCCTCGATCACGTCCACGTCGTCGGGGCGCAGGCCGGCGTTGTGCAAGGCCGCCCTGATCACCCGTTGCTGTGAGGGTCCGCTCGGGGCGGTCAGCCCGTTGGACGCGCCGTCCTGGTTGACCGCGGTGCCGGCCACCACGGCCAGTACCCGGTGGCCGTTGCGGCGGGCATCGGAGAGCCGTTCGACGACCAGCACGCCGACGCCTTCGCCCCAGCCGGTGCCGTCGGCGGACTGGGCGTACGCCTTGCACCGGCCGTCGGCGGCCAGACCGCGCTGGCGGGCGAACTCCAGGAACGTACCCGGGGTGGCCATCACGGTGACCCCACCGGCCAGGGCCAGCGTGCACTCCCCCGACCGCAGCGCTTGCGCGGCCAGGTGCAGGGCCACCAGTGACGACGAGCAGGCCGTGTCCACGGTGACCGCCGGGCCTTCCAAGCCCAGGGCGTAGGCGACCCGGCCGGAGGCGACTCCGCCGGAACCACCGGTGCTCAGGTACCCGTGGACTTCCTCGGGCATCACCGCGCCGGCGCCGTAGTCGTGGTAGATCAACCCGGCGAACACGCCGGTCGAGCTGCCCTGAAGCGAGCCCGGGTCGATACCGGCGTCCTCCAACGCCTCCCACGAGGTCTCCAGCAGCAGCCGCTGCTGCGGGTCCATGGCCAGCGCCTCACGCGGGCTGATCCCAAAGAACTGGGCGTCGAAATGTCCGGCGCCGTAGAGGAAAGCGCCCACCCGCGAGTGCGACTCACTGCCGGCCTGCTGGTCGAACACCCCCTCCCACAGCCGACCCCGATCGGCGGGAAACCCCGACATCGCATCCGTGCCCGAGGACACCACGTCCCACAACTCGCCGGCCGAACCGATCCCGCCCGGGAAACGACACCCGATACCGACGATCACCAACTCGTCGCCGTCAGCCAGCCCCGCCGCCCGCGCGGTCGTGGTGGCGCTCCCCGAGGACTCCTCAGCGTCGCCCCGCAAGGTCGTAGCCAGGAAACCGGCCAACAGGCTCGGGGTCGGATAGTCGAAGACAACCCCGGCCGGCAGCCGCAACCCGGTCACCGTGCTCAGCCGGTTACGCAGCTCCACCGCCGTCAGCGAGTCGATCCCCAGCTCCCGGAACGTCCGGCCGGGCTCCGCGACTTCGGCGCCGGACATGCCCAGCACCAGCGCCGTCTGGGCCCGGACCAACTCGTGCACGAGCTCATCGCTGTCGGTCCGCGACAACCGGGCCAACCGCTGCGCGAAGCCACCATCGCCCTCCGGTGACCCGGACCCGACCACACGCCGGGGCCGCCCCCCGACGACCGGGCGTACCAGGTCGGACAGCAACGCCGGCCGGCCAGCGCCCGACCCCAGGTCCAGCCGGGCCGCCACCAGCATGGCCTGCCCGGAAGTGGCCACCGCGTCCAGCAGGCCGAGCCCCTCGGCACCGGTGTGCGGGGCGAGGCCCTGGCGGGCCATCCGCCGCCAGTCCGCCTCGCCCAGAGCCGCGGCCATACCCCCGGACGGGGTCGCATCGACCTGCCAAGGCCCCCACACCAACGACGTCGCCGCCAGACCCGCCCGGCGTCGGTACCCGGCGAGCGCATCCAGGAAGGTGTTCGCGGCCGCGTATCCAGCCTGCCCGGGGTTTCCCCACAGCCCGGACACCGAGGAGAACAGCACAAACCGGTCGAGGTCCAGATGCCGGGTCAGGTGGTGCAGATTCCACGCACCATCCACCTTCGGCCGCAGCACCGCCTCCACCCGAGCCTGGGTCAGGGAGCCGATCACACCGTCGTCGAGAACCCCAGCGGCGTGCACCACCGCCCGCAGCGGCGCCGAGGTCGGGATCGCCGCGAGGACGGAGGCGAGCTGCTCGCGGTCGGCCACGTCGGCGGCGACCATGTGCACGCCGGTGCCGAGTGCGGCCAGGTCGGCGGCCAGCGTGCCCATCCGAGGCGCGTTCGGGCCTCCCCGGGACAGCAGGAGCAGGTTGCCGCCGACGTCCCGCGTCCCGCCCGCGCCGGTAGCCAGGTGTCGGGCGACCAGACCTCCGAGGGCGCCCGACACGCCGGTCACCAGTGTGGTTCCCGGGGCTTCGACCGCGGGAGCTGGCATGGTCAGGACGATCTTGCCGACGTTGCGGGCCTGGCTCAGGTACCGGAACGCCTCCGGGGCGCGACGCACGTCCCAGCAGGACACCGGCAGCGGCCGGAGCACCCGCCGCGCGAACAGGTCGGACAGGGCGGCGAACATCTCCGCGATCCGCTCGTGCTCGAGCTCCAGCAGGTCGAACGCACGGTAGGCCAGTCCCTGATGGTCGCGGGCGACCTGCCCGGCGTCCCGGATGTCGGTCTTGCCGATCTCGATGAACCGGCCGCCGGGGCCGGCGGCCAGGCGCAGCGACGCGTCGACGAACTCGCCGGCCAGCGAGTCCAGGACGACGTCGATCCCCCTCGGGAAGTGGGCCTCGAAGTCGGTCGTCCGCGAGGAGGCCAGATGGGCCTCGTCCAGGCCGGCTTCGCGCAGCAGCGCCCACTTGGCGGGGCTGGCGGTGCCGAAGACCTCGGCGCCCAGGTACCGGGCCAGTTGCACCGCGGCGACCCCGACGCCGCCGGCGGCGGCGTGGATCAGCACGGACTCGCCGGCACGCAGTCCGGCCAGCTCGACCAGGGCGTGCCAGGCGGTGAGGTAAACGACCGGGGCGGCTGCGGCCTGGGCCAGGGTCCAGCCGGCCGGGACCGGAGCCAACAACCGCGCGTCGGTGACGCCCACCGGCCCGAAGGCTCCGGTGAACAGGCCCATCACCCGGTCGCCGGGATGCAGGCCGGTCACGCCGGGCCCGGTCTCCCACACGATTCCGGCGCCTTCCAGACCCAGCTGGCCGGCGTCGCCGGGATACATGCCCAGAACGTTGAGCACGTCGCGGAAGTTCATCCCGGCCGCGCGCAGCTCCACCCTGACCTCGCCCTCGGCGAGCGGCCGGTGTCGGGACGCGGTGGGTTCGAGCACCAGGTGGTCCAGGGTTCCGCGCTCGGTGCACTCCAGCCGCCAGCCCTGCCCCGGCTGCTCGTCGCTCGGGATCGGCAGGCCGTGGTCGACCCGGGCCAGCCTCGGCACCAGGAGCTGACCGCCCCGCACGGCCAGCTGCGGTTCACCCGACGCGATTGCCCCGGCCTGGGATTCCGGGGTCCCGGTGCTGTCGAGGTCGAGCAGCACGATGCGGTCCGGATGTTCCGCCTGGGCGACCCGGACCAGACCCCAGACACCGGCGGCACACACGTCGATGTCCACGGCGCCGGCGTCCACAGCCCGCTCGGTCAGCACCAGCAACCGTGCCCCGCTCAGCTCGTCGGCGAGCAGGAACGCCTGGACCACCGCCAGTGCGCCGAGCGTCGTGTCGCGCGCGAGTGCGGCCAGGTCGGACGCCTGAGCATCGCCACCGGTCGGTGCCTCACGGGTCACCGCTCCGGCGCGGAAGACCACGACCTCGGGGGCAGGGACGCCGGCTGCAATCGCCGCGAGCAGGGCGGGCACGTCGGCATAGCCGGTCGCGTCGAAATGGTGATCGGAACCCAGCACCGCCCAGCCGCCGTGGTCGGGGGCGGCTGGGCCGTGCTGGGTGGCGGTGCCGGCCGCGACCCAGTGGAGCTCGAACAGCGCTTCGTCGGCGATGCTGTCGGCCGGCGCAGCCGCGACGAGGGGGCGCAGGACCAGGGAGCCGACGGTGGCGATCAGGCCGCCGCTCTGGTCGGCCATGAGCAGCGAGACACCCTCGCCGGCGGCGGCCGGCCCGATCCGGACCCTGGCCGTGGCCGCGCCGGTGGCGTGCACGACGGTGTCGGCCCAGGCGAACGGCAGCAGCGGCCCGGACCCGACACCGGACTCGCCATCAGGTGTGGCGATCAGGTGCAGGGCGGCATCGAGCAGGATCGGGTGCAGGCCGAAGCCCGCGACGTCGGTGCCCTCGCCCAGCCCGACCTCGACGAAGATCTCCTCACCGCGCCGCCAGGCCCCGCGCACTCCCCGGAAGGCCGGACCGTACGGCAGACCGGCATCGGCCAACATGGGATAGAGCCCGGCCAGGTCCTCGACGAGGGCTCCGGACGGTGGCCAGGCCCGCAACGCGGCGGCGGTCTCGACGGCAGCTGGTTCAGGGGCGTCGGCCGGGGCCAGGACTCCGGTGGCGTGGCCGGTCCAGGGGCCGGTCTCGTGCTCGGGCCGGGAGTGGATGGCCAGGTCCCGCTCACCGCGCCCGTCCGGCTCCCCCAGCGTGATCCGAACCTGGATCCCGCCCCGATCGGGCAGCACCAGCGGCACTTGGATGATCATTTCGGCCAACCGGGCCGAGCCGGTCTCATCACCGGCCCGGATGGCCATCTCGACCAGGGCGGCCCCTGGCGCCACGACCTGGCCGGCAACGACGTGATCGGCCAACCACGGCTGGGCGGCCAAGGACAACCGCCCGGTCAGCACCAGCCCATCACTCGCCGGCAACTCCACCACCGTGCCGAGCAACGGGTGCCCGGACGCGGTCAGCCCGAGGTCCCGGGGCCGCCCGCCCGCCGGCGAGGTCAGCCAGTACCGCTGCCGGGAGAAGGCGTAGGTGGGGAGGTCCACCCGCCGGGCTCCGGCACCGGCGTAGAACCGAGACCAGTCGACGCCGCCCCCGAGGGTGCCGAGCTGGCCCACCGCCGACACCAGGGTGTGCGCCTCGTCGCGGTCGCGGCGCAACGCCGGCAGCCACACCTCGCTGCTCTCACCGGGCGTGGTCTGTGCGCCCAGCGCGGTAAGCACCGCATCCGGGCCGATCTCGACGAACGTGCGGACGCCGCTGTCCCGCAACGCGGTGAGCGCATCGGCGAACCGGACCGGCTCCCGGACCTGCCGCACCCAGTACCCCGGGTCCAGCAACTCGTCGGTCGCCGGCCGGCCGGTCACCGTCGAGACCAGTGGGATCCGGGGCCGTGCGTAGGACACCGACGCCGCCACGGTGGCGAACTCCGCCAACATCGGCTCCATCAACGACGAATGGAACGCGTGCGACACCCGCAACCGCCGCACCCGGACCCCACGGGCCGAGAACTCCGCCTCGACCGACGCGACCGACGCCTCCGGACCGGAGATCACCACCGCATCCGGGCCGTTGACCGCCGCGATCCCCACCCCGTCGCACCCGGCCACCACAGCCCGAACGTCGTCCTCGGCCGCCCGGACCGACAGCATCGCCCCGCCCGAGGGCAACGCCTGCATCAACCGACCCCGAGCCGCCACCACCGCGCACGCATCGGCCAACGACCACACCCCGGCCACGTGCGCGGCAGCCAGCTCGCCGATCGAATGTCCGGCCAACGCCGCGGGAGCCACACCCCACGACTCCAACAGCCGAAACAGGGCCACCTCGACCGCGAACAGACCGGCCTGCGCCCACACCGTGTCATCGACACAACCGGCCCCGCCGATGACCGCGTCGACCGAGAGACCGGGCTGATCCAGGTGCTCGTCCAATGCAGCGCACACCGCGTCGAACACGTCGGCGAACACCGGATACGCCGCATACAGCTGACGACCCATCCCCACCCGCTGAGCGCCCTGCCCGGTGAACACAAAACCGACCTTGCCCACCGACCCGGACACGCCTACCGGCTCACCGGGTGAGGAGGCGGCCACCTCGGCCAACCGGGAGAGCAGCTCATCCCGGTCCGCGCCGACCACAACGGCCCGCTCCGGCAGCCCGGTCCCGCTCGTCGCCAGCGACCAGCCGACGTCGATCGGATCGAGCTCGGGCCGGGCCAGCACGTACTCCCGCAACCGCCCGGCCTGAGCGGCCAGACCGGTGTGGCCGCGCGCCGAGAGCAACCACGGGACCGCCGGCAACTGCCCACTCCGAACACGGTCGGATTCGGCGTCGTCGGGAGCCTGCTCGAGGATGACGTGTGCGTTGGTGCCGCTGATCCCGAACGCCGACACTCCGGCCCGCCGCGGTTGTCCCCGGTCCGGCCAGTCCTCCGGCTCGGTCAGCAGCTGCACCGTTCCGGACGACCAGTCCACGTGCGGGGACGGTGCGTCGGCGTGCAGGGTGCGCGGCAGCTGGGCGTGTTGCAGCGCCAGGACCATCTTGATGACTCCGGCCGCTCCGGCCGCCCACTGGGTGTGCCCGATGTTCGACTTCACCGTGCCCAGCCGCAGCGGCCGCCCGGTGTCCCGGTCCTGCCCGTAGGTGGCCAACAGGGCCTGAGCCTCGATGGGATCGCCGAGCATGGTGCCGGTGCCGTGGGCCTCGACGGCATCGACGTCGTCCGCGCTGAGCCCGGCGTTGGCTAGGGCGGCCCGGATGACACGTTGCTGGGACGGGCCGTTCGGAGCGGTCAGTCCGTTGGACGCGCCGTCCTGGTTCACCGCCGTGCCGGCCACCACGGCCAGCACCCGGTGCCCGTTGCGGCGGGCGTCGGACAGCCGTTCCAGCAGCACGACGCCGGCGCCCTCGGCCATGCCCATGCCGTCGGCGTCGGCCGAGAACGCCTTGCACCGGCCGTCCGAGGCCAGCCCGTGCTGCCGGGTGAACCAGGTCAACCAGGACGGGGTGGCGTGCACGGTCACGCCGCCGGCGAGGGCCAGCCCGCACTCCCCCGACCGCAGCGCCTGCGCGGCGAGGTGCACGGCCACCAGGGACGACGAGCAGGCCGTGTCGACGGTCACCGCCGGTCCTTCGAACCCGAAGGTGTACGCGACCCGGCCGGACAGCACGCTGGTGGCGCTGCCCGTCCGCAGGTGCCCCTCGAGCTCCCGGGGGCCGCCGTCGCCGTAGCCGGAGGACGCGGCGCCGATGAAGACGCCGGTGTCCGAACCACGCAGGCGAGGGACGTCGACGCCGGCGCGTTCCAGGGCTTCCCAGGAGGTCTCGAGCAGGAGCCGCTGCTGCGGGTCCATCGCCAGCGCCTCGCGCGGGCTGATCCCGAAGAAGGCCGGGTCGAAGTCGGCGGCGTCGGGCAGGTACCCGCCTCGGCGCAGCGGTCCGGACGCGCCCGGACCGAGGTCGGGGTCGGTCAGGTCGTCGAGGTCCCAGCCCCGGTCCGTGGGGGCGTCCCCGATCGCGTCCCCGCCGGCGACGAGCAGCTCCCAGAGGCCCTCCGGGTCGCGCACCTCGCCGGGCAGCCGGCAGGACATGGCCACGATGGCGATCGGCTCCTCGGCGACCGTGCGCACCGGGCGCGGGCCGGTCGGGACAGCCGCGGTGCCGAGCAGCTGGGCGCGGAGGAATCCGGTCAGCGCGGCCGGGGTCGGGTAGTCGAAGATCAGTGTGGTCGGCAGTCGCAGGCCGGTAGCCGTGCTCAGCCGGGTGCGCAGCTCCACCCCGCCCAGCGAGTCGAACCCGGTCTCCTTGAACGTGCGGCCCGCCTGGACCGCTTCCGGGGTGTCCGCGCCGAGCACGGCGGCGGCGTGGGCCCGGACCAGCTCGAGCAGGACCTGGACCTGCTCGCCGGCCGGCCGACCGGCAATCCGGTCCCTCAGCCCGCCGCCGTTCGCGGCGACCGGCGACTCCTCCGCCGGCACCGACCCGGCGGCGCCACGGGGGCTGCTGCCGGCGTCCAGCCAGAAGCGCCGGTGCTCGAACGCGTACGTGGGCAGTTCGACCCGGCGTGCGTTCGGCAGCACCGCCGGCCAGTCGACCGGGACGCCGCGCACGTGCACCTCGGCCAGGGAGGCGAGGATCCGGTCCGGGCCGCCGTCGTCCCGGCGCAGCGTTCCGGTGATGACCGGGGCCGCGCGCAGCAGGGCGCCGCCGGAGCCGGGGTCGGTGGTGCCGAGCTCGGCCTCGGCCTGTTGCCGGGCGTGCTCGAGCGTGGTGCTGATCGCCCCGGTCAGCACCGGGTGCGGGGACACCTCGACGAACACGTCGTACCCGGTCCGGTCCAGGGTCTGGACGGCCGTCGAGAACTGCACGGGCCGGCGCAGGCTCGCGTACCAGTACTCGGCTCCCGCCGTCGTGGGGTCCATGGTCTCGCCGGTGACCGCCGAGACCATGGTGGCCGTCCCCGGCCCGGGGGTGATGTCGCTCAGCGCGGCGAGGAACGGGTCACGGATGTCGTCGATGTGCGAGCTGTGCGAGGCGTAGTTGATCGGGACGCCCCGGGTCCGGACGCCGTCCCGCTCGCAGTCGGCGGCGATCCGCTCCAGCACGCCGAGCTCGCCGGTGATGACGGTGGCGTCCGGGCTGTTGACGACGCCGACCGTGGCCTGACCCGGATAGGACGCCAGCCGGGCGGTGACCGCCTCGAGCGACTCGGCGATCGACAGCATCCCGCCTCGCCCGGCCAGGGTCTGGACGAGTTGGCTGCGCACGGCCGTCACCTTCGCCGCGTCCTCGAGCGAGAGGATGCCGGCCACGCACGCCGCCGTGATCTCGCCCTGGCTGTGGCCGAGCACCGCGTCCGGGGTCACGCCGGCGGCCTGCCAGACGGCGGCCAGGGAGATCATCACCGCGAACGAGGCCGGCTGCACGACGTCGTCGCGGTCGAGACCGGGGGCGCCGTCGGCACCGCTGAGCACGTCGTACAGGTTCCAGTCCAGGTACGGGGCCAGCGCCCGCTCGCACTCGGCCAGCCGGGCGGCGAACACGGGCGAGGTCTCCACCAGCTCGCGCCCCATGCCCAGCCACTGTGGCCCCTGGCCGGGAAAGACGAACACCACCCGGCGCTCCCCGCCCGCTTCGGCCACACCGGCGACCAGTGCGGATGACGGGCGGTCGGTGGCCAGCGCGTCCAGACCCGCCGCCAGCTCGTCGTGGCCGGAACCGACGATCACCGCACGGTGGTCGAACGCGGCCCGGCCGGTCGCCAGCGACCAGGCGACATCCGTCGGGTCGGGCCGGGTGGGGGTCTCGGCATCGCCGCCGGGCGAGGCGGCCGCGACGAACTCGGCGAGGCGCTCGGCCTGGCCGCTCAGGGCCGTCGCGGAACGTGCGGAGACCAGCCACGCCGTGGGGCCACCCGCACGGACGAGCGGCACCGCCCGTGCGTCACCAGCACCGTCGGTGTCGCCGGGTACGCTGCTCGCGACGGCGTGCGGGGCCTGCTCGAGGATGGCGTGGGCGTTGGTGCCGCTGAGCCCGAACGACGAGACCCCGGCCCGGCGGACGCGGCCGGCCTCGGGCCATGGCTGGGCTTCGGTGAGCAGTCGTAGGCCGGAAGAGGGCCAGTCGATGTGCGGGTTGGGCGCGCCGATGTTGAGCGAGGCCGGCAGCACGCCGTGCCGCAGGGCCATCACCGTCTTGATGACACCGGCCACCCCGGCGGCGGCCTGCGTGTGCCCGATGTTCGACTTCAGCGACCCGATCAGCAGCGGGCGTTGCGCGGCACGCCCTCGGCCGTAGGTGGCGGCCAGCGCGCCGGCCTCGGTCCGGTCCCCGAGTGGGGTTCCGGTGCCGTGGGCCTCGACCGCGTCGACGTCGTCGGTGGTCAGCCCGGCGTTGGCCAGGGCCTGCGTGATGACGGCCGCCTGGGCCTGGCCGTTCGGGGCGGTGAGGCCGTCGCTGGCCCCGTCGGAGTTGATCGCGGTCCCGCGCACGACGGCGAGCACGCGGTGTCCGTTGCGCACCGCGTCCGACAGCCGCTCGAGCACGAGCAGGCCGACGCCCTCGGACCAGACGGTGCCGTCGGCGTCGGCGGAGAAGACCTTGCAGCGCCCGTCCGGAGCCAGGCCCCGCAGCCGGCTGAAGGCGACGAAGTTGCCCGGGGTGGCCATCACCGAGACCCCGCCGGCCAGCGCCAGGGAGCACTCGTCGTGGCGGAGGGCCTGGGCGGCCAGGTGCAGGGCGACGAGTGAGCTGGAGGCGGAGGTGTCGACGGTCAGCGCCGGGCCCCGCAGGCCGAGCGAGTAGGCGATCCGACCGGACATCAGGCTGGTCGTGGTGCCGGTGAGCAAGTGCGCCTCGAAACCGTCGGGCGCCTCGTACAGCCGAGGGCCGTACTCCCTCGGCTCACCCCCGACGAAGACCCCGGTGCGGCTCCCCCGCAGGCTCGCCGGGTCGAGGCCGGACCGTTCCAGCGCCTCCCAGGCCACCTCGAGCAGCAGCCGTTGCTGTGGGTCCATCGCGGTCGCCTCGCGCGGCGAGATACCGAAGAAGCCCGGGTCGAACCCCGCGACGTCGGCCAGGAAACCGCCCCGGTCGACGTAGGCCGTCCCCGGCCGGCCGGCGTCGTGGCCAAGCAGGGCGTCGAGGTCCCACCCCCGGTCGCGAGGGAACGCCGAAAGGACCTCACGCCCGGTGACCGCCACCTGCCACAGGTCCTCCGGCGACCGGACCCCGCCGGGGTAGCGGCAGCTCATGCCGACGACGGCCAATGGCAGATGCTCGGACTCGCTCATCAAGGTGTGCTCCACATTCCGTAGCCCGGGCGGCGGCGGTGGGCGGTGGGTGGCGGTTGCTTGGGTCGTTTGGGCCTGGTCAGGCCGGTGCCACGAACGATCGATCGCCCGAGCGAGCCGAGCGGAGAAACGGGATGGCCACGGTCAGATCGGGCGAGACGAGCCGCATCGTCGTCGGGCCCTCGCGGCGGGCGGGGACCAGGTGCAGGCACTGGATGTCGCCGCCGTCGGTGAAGGTCTGGATCCCGCCGAGGCAGTCACAAGGGTCCTGGGCGAACCCGGCGAACCGGTAGGCGATCTCCATCATCCGGTTGCGGTCCGTCGGCCGGAAGTCGGCGGCCAGATGTGCCCCGGCCTGAGCGGCCTGGTCGACCAGCCAGTTCAGCAGCACAGACCCGGCGCCGAAGGTCACGACCCGGCAGGACGTCGCCAGTAGCTTGAGGTGCCAGACGTCGGGGTGGCGCTCCAGCAGCAGCACACCGACGGCACCGTGCGGGCCGAACCGGTCGGTGAGGGTGATCGTGAGGACCTCATGGTCGGGGTCCTCCAGCAGATAGCGCAGGACCGCGTCGGAGTAGTGCACTCCGGTCGCGTTCATCTGACTGGTGCGCAACGTGAGCTCCTCGACGCGGGACAGGTCCTCCTCGTCGGCACGCTTGATCGCCATCACCAGGTCGAGGGAGCGGAGGAAGTCCTCGTCCGGGCCGTTGAAGGACTCCTTCTCCTCCGTGCGCCGGGTGTTGGCCCGGTACATCTCGCGGCGGCGACGGGCGTCGACGGTCACGACAGCCGGGCTGAACTCGGGCCGGTCGACCAGCGAGAGGACGTCCTGCTCGGTGTAGCAGCGCACCTCCGGGGCGTGGTAGGCAACTTCGGCCCGCTCGGTCGGCGTGTCGTCGACGAAGGCGATCGTGGTGAGGGCGAACTGGAGCTCCTTCGCGATGGCGATCACCGCGTCGGACTTGCGGCCCCAGCTGATCTGGGGCACCAGGAAGTACTCCGCGACGCCGAGCTCCTCCAGCCGCCGCCAGGCCAGGTCGTGGTCGTTCTTGCTGGCGATGGACTGCAGGATGCCCCGGGAGTCGAGCTCGACGATGACCTCGCGTACGTCGTCGGGCAGGTGGACCTCTGAGTCCTCCAACAGGGTGCCCCGCCACAGGGTGTTGTCGAGATCCCAGACCAGGCATTTGACGAGAGTGGGCTTTTCGGACATGGGAGGGCCCTCCGTACAGACCGAATTCTGTGTGGTCGGTGCAATCGGAATGTGGTCAGGACGCTTGGGAAAGGGCGTGGTCGGCCAGGATCAGCTGGCAGATCTCATTGCTTCCTTCGATGATTTCCATCAGCTTGGCGTCGCGGTACGCGCGGGCGACGACATGCCCGTCCATCGCCCCGGCCGAGCCGAGGACCTGCACGGCGGTGGCGGCGCTGTGGGCGGCCTGCCCGGCGCTGACGTGCTTGGCCAGCACGGTCGAGACCGCCATGTCCGGCGCGAACGCCTGCCAGGCCGCGCTGGCGTGTTCGCAGACCCGGGTCGTGATCTGTTCGGCGACGACGAGCTCGGCGAGATGCCGGCCGACGAGCTGGTGCTGACCGATCGGCTTGCCGAACTGCTCACGGTGCTTGGCGTGCTCGATGGCCGCCCGCAGGCAAGCCCGGACGATCCCGGTGCAGCCCCAGGCGATCGAGATCCGGCCGTAGGACAGGGCGGTGGTGAAGAGCATGGACAGGTCCTGGCCGCCACCGCCGAGCAGATGGCTGGCCGGGAGCCGCACGTCGTTGAGGCGGACGTGCCAGTGCCCGGCGGCGCGGCAACCGAGCGCGGGCCTGGGGATCGGGATCAGTTCGACCCCGGGGGCCGAGGTGGGCACGACCGCGACAGCGCCCCCGTCATCCTGGCGGCCGAGAATCATCAGGCAGTCGGCGTACCGGGCACCGGTCACCCACTTCTTCTCACCGGTGACGACGATGGTGTCGCCCTCGAGCCGGATCCGGGTCCGCATCGCGGCCAGGTCACTTCCGGCGTCGGGCTCGCTGAAGCCCACGGCGGCCAGCTGCCCGCTGGTCAGCTCGGCGAGGTAGTCCCGACGCTGGGCCCGGTCGCCGAAGCGGGACACCATCCAGGCGGCCATCCCGTGCGAGGTCATGATGCTGCGGGTGGAGCCGCACAGGCTGCCGACGTACGCGGTGAGCTCACCGCTCTTACCGCTGTCGAGGCCGAGCCCACCGGCGACCGAGGGCACCTCGGCGCAGAGCAGACCCCAGGCGCCGAGTTTGCGCAGCAGGTCGATCGGCAGTTCGCCGCGGAGATCCCAGTCCTCGGCGTGGTCGGCGATGAGCTCACCGATCAGCGCGCGCCCGTCCTCCAGTTGCTGCGTCTGCTCAGACATCGGCGGTGATGCCGGCCCCGGAAAGGCGCTGCACCAGAGCGGCCATCACCTTGGCGGTGCGGAAATTCTCGAGTTTCAGCTCGGACCCGATGATGGCGATGTCGTAGGTCGATTCGAGATGAACGACCAGTTGCATGGCAAACATCGACGAGACCAGGCCGGAGGCGAAAATGTCGTCGTCGGGCTTGATCTCGGTCTTCGTCTTCTCGGTGAGGTAATTGGTCAGTGTGCTTTCGATGGCCTCAGCCGTCAGCGGGTTCGCCGCGGCGGTCTGGTCGGTCACGACGCCACCTTTCCGTAGTCGTAGAAGCCTTCGCCGGTCTTCCGGCCGAACTTGCCGGCCCGCACCAGGCCGAGCAGGAACTCACAGGGCCGGCAACTGTTGTCACCGGTGTGCGCGTAGAGCACGTTGAGCGAGTCGACCAGGTTGTCCAGGCCGATGAGATCGGCCGTCCGCAGCGGCCCGGTCGAATGTCCGAGGCAGCCCTCGAGCAGGCCGTCGACCACCTCGACCGGGGCAACGCCGTCCTGGACCAGCCGGGCGGCACTGTTGATCAGCGGGTGCAGTACCCGGTTGATCACGAACCCGGGGCCGTCGTTGACGACCAGGCCGGTGCGCCCGAGCGTTTCCAGCAGGTCGGTGACCGCGGTCATGATGGCGTCGCTGGTGCGTGGGCCCCGGATCACCTCGACCATGGCAATCAGGTAGGCGGGGTTCATGAAGTGGACGCCGACGAGCTCCTCGGCCTGAGCCATCGAGGACGCCATCTCGTCGATCGGGATGCACGAGGTGTTCGAGATCAGCAGGGTGCCGGGCCGGACGATCTGGGAGACCTCGCTGAGCACCTTGGCCTTGGTCTCCGGCACCTCGGTGACGGCCTCGATCACGGCCGTGGCGTCGGCCGCGTCGGCCAGCGACACGCTCGTGGTCAGCGCGGCCGGTGTGCGGTCAGCCGGCAGCTTGCCCATCAGCTGGGCGTGCCGCAGCTTGAGGGCGACCGTCTTCTCCGCCTGGGCCAGCACCGGTTCGCTGACGTCGACGAGCACGACGGGGACTCCGTGGCCGACGGCCAGCACGGCGATGTTCGTGCCCATCACCCCGCCGCCCACGACCGCGAGGCGATGATCGCGTGGATCGGTACTCATGTGTCAGCTCCTTGACGGTGTCGGTTCACAGCTGTCGGTTCACAGCTGAGCCAGCCATTGCTCGACGGCGGCCGCGGTGGTTTGCACGTGCTCGCCCAACATGGAGAAGTGGTCGCCGGGCACCTCGACGGCCGTGGCGTGACGCGAGAAGACCCACGTCGACCTCTGGCCGGCAGGTTCGGTCGCGCCTGTGATCGGGTCGGTCGCCCAGAGCTGCAACGTCGGGACGCTCGACGCACCGATCTCGTGCCAGCCGAACTCGAAGTAGTGCGCCATCGCGGTCAGCCAGGCGTCATCGTCGACGTCGTGGAAGTTGTGCCGCAGAGCCACGTCGAGCAGGCCTGACCAGTGGATGCCGGTCAGCCCTCTTTTCGGCGGGGCGAACGTGTCGAGGAGGACAAGCCCGGCGGGAGCCTGGCCTACGTCCTCCAGGTACCGGGCGAGAGCGTGGGCGACCAGTCCACCGCTGGAATGCCCCAGCAGGACGAGGGGGACCGTTCTCATGGATCGACTCAAGATGTCGACCTGCGCCAGGACGAGACCTGTCAGGTGCGCGGGCAGGGGCTCCCCTTGCCGGAACCCAGGCTCGGAAAGGACAGACATCGGCCGGCTGCGCTGGAACTGCCCGGCCAGACGCGCGTATTCCTGAGGACCGGAACGACCGAAGAACGAGGGGAGACAGACTATCCCGACCGTCGCTGGTCCCTGGGAGACCGTCAGCGGTTTCGGGATGTTGGCGAGGTCTTCCGTACTGGAGAACGTCGGACGGAAAGTAGCGAGTCTGGTCATCAGCATCATTGCCTCTTCGGCCCGGCCCGCTCCGACCGCCTGGTGGAACACGGCGCCGAGGGCAAGGCTCGACACGGCGTCGTGCTGGAGGCCGGCTCCGCACTCGGGTGAGAGGGCATAGCGATGCTCGTCGGGCCGGCTGACACCGGCCGGCTCGAGCCGCTCGAGCAGGTGCTCGGCCAGCGCGGTGACCGTCGGGTAGTCGAACACCACCGTGCTCGCCAGGCGCACCCCGCTGACCGCTCCGAGCTGGTTACGCAGCTCCACCGCAGTCAACGAGTCGAATCCGAGCTCGCTGAACGAGCGCAGCGGGTCGACCTGCTCGGCCGAACCGTGACCGAGGACGGTGGCTACCTCGGCGCGCACTTGCTCGATCACCAAGTCGGAGTGCTGGTCGACCGGCAGGGCCCGCAGCCGTTCGGCCATCGCTACGCCGGACGCAGCCCCGGCAGCGGCCCGGCGGGCGAGCCGCACCACCCCGGCGAGCATGGGGGGCACGGCCGTAGCCGCCCCCGGCGGGGCGGTAAGCACCGGGACCGGCAGGGCCGAGGTGGCACGCAGCGCGGCATCCAGGGCGGCCGTTCCGGTGGCCTCGGTGAACGGCACCACCCCGCTGCGGCGCATCCGGGCGATGTCGGCCTCGGACAGCCCACTTGTCATGCCGAACTGGGTGCTCCACGGCCCCCAAGCGAGCGAGGTGCCCGGCCGGCCGGCCGCGCGCCGCCGCTGGATGAGCGCGTCCAGCGCGGTGTTGGCGGCTGCGTAGTTGCCCTGCCCAGCGCTGCCTACCACCCCGGAGATCGACGAGAACACAATGAAGTGACTCAGGTCGTGGTCGCGCGTCAGCTCGTCGAGCAGCTCGCCGCCGTGCAGCTTGGGCGCCAGTACGCGGCCCAGCTGTGCCGAGGTGAGCCCGTCGATGGTCGAGTCGTCGAGCACCCCGGCGGTGTGGATCACCGCGCCCAGCCCGTCCGCCTCGTCGATGACCCGGCCGAGCGCGGCCCGGTCGGTCACGTCGCAGGCCGCGATCCGCACGCTGGCTCCAGCCGCCTCCAACTGCTGTCGCAGCTCGGGCGCCTCGCCGGAGCGGCTGAGCAGCACCAGTTCGCGCACTCCGTGCGCGGCCACGAGGTGCCGGGCCACCACCGAACCCAGCCCCCCGGTCCCCCCGGTGATCAGCACCGGGCCGGTGATCGGTCGGGGCAGCCGGAGCACGACTTTGCCCACGTGCCGGGCCGCGGCCATATAGCGAAACGCCTCTCGCACCCGCCTGGCCTCGAACACCGTGACCGGCACCGGGGTGATCGCCCCCGAGCGGAACAACTCCATCAGCTCGAGGAGCATCTCCCGGGTCCGCTCCGGGCCGGCTTCGACCAGGTCGAATGCCCTGTACTGAACACCGTGCACGGCGGCGATCCGCGCGGGGTCACGAATGTCGGTCTTGCCCATCTCGATGAACCGGCCGCCCCGGCGCAGCAGACGTAGCGACGCGTCCACCAGTTCGCCGGCCAGCGAGTCCAGCACCACGTCGGCACAACCGAACATCCGCTCGAACTCGGCGTTCCGAGACGACGCGATATCGGCCGGATCGATGCCCAGCTCGCGCAGGAACGGCTGCTTGGCTGGGCTCGCCGTGGCCAGCACGTGCGCGCCCCAGTGCCGCGCCAACGCCACTGCGGCCATGCCCACCCCACCAGCCGCGGCATGGACCACCACCCGATCCCCGGCCTGCAACCCGGCCAGATCCCGCAACGCATAGAACGCGGTCAGAAACACGACCGGTACCGACGCAGCCTCGGTGAACGACCAGTCGCGCGGCACGGGCGCCAACCACCGCGCATCCGCCACCGCCGACGAACCCAGCGCGGCCGGGAACATCCCCAACACCCGGTCCCCGAGAGCGAACCCCTCCACTCCGGGACCCACCTCGGTGACCACACCGGCACCTTCCAGCCCGAGCGGCGCCGGCTCGTCCGGATACATGCCCAGTACGCTGAGCACATCCCGGAAGTTCACCCCGGCGGCCCGGACCTCGATGCGCACCTGCCCGGCGGCCAGCGGCTCCGGTGGCCCGGCGGGCAGCAGGTGGATGTCCTGCACCGACCCGGCGCCTCCGTAGGCCGCCCGCCACCGGCCATCCGGCAGGTCCAGGTCAGCGGACATCCGGGCCAACGCCGGCGTCCAGCACCGGCCACCGCGCAGTGCCACCTGCGACACGCCAACCGCGACCGCCGCCGGCCACACGGGCAGGGAGGCCTCGTCGGAGTCGACCAGGGTGACCCGTCCCGGGTTCTCCGAGGCGAGAGTCCGCACCAAGCCCCACACCGCGGCGCCGGCCACGTCCACCGGGGCCGGCCCGCCGACCCGGGCACCGTCGTCCACCACCACTGCGTCCCGGGTGAACACCACGAGGTGTGCTGAAGCGAGTGACTCGTCGGCCAGCCATTGCTGCACCTGTGCCAGCACCCGCGCCAGCTGCTCCCCGGGGTCGCCGCCGGCCACCGTGAGCGCCACGAACTCGGGCGCCTCGGCCGGTCGCGGCTCGGTCACCGACAACCCGAACGCGTCCGCGCCGAGCACCAGCCCGCGCGCATCAATGACAGCCGGGGCGGTCCCGGTCGCGACCTCGGGCAGGCGCAGGGGTGTCCAGGCCAGCTCCAGCAGGGCACCCGCGCGACCGGCGGCGGCCGGAGTGAGCTGCTCCCGGTTGACCTCCCGGACGATCACCCGCGCCACACTGAGCACCAGGCCCCCGGCGAGGTCCACCACGGTCAGCCCGAACCCGCCGTCAGGGTTGTCCCCGCGCGGGCGGAGCCGGGCGCGGACATGCCGCGCGCCGGTGGCCGCCAGCCGGACGCCGTCGAAGGAGAACGGCACCCGGCTGCTGCCCTGGGCGAGCAGGCCAATGCTCTGCAGCACCACGTCGAGCAGGGCAGGATGCATCCCGAACTGCTCGGCTGCGCCGGCCTCCCCGGGCAACTCCACCTCGACGAACACCTCACCGTTGTCTGGCGAGCCGCGCCACGCGGCGGCCAGGCCGCGAAATGCCGGGCCGTAGTCGAAGCCACCGAGCGCGAAACCTTCGTAGAAGCCGGTGACATCGATCGGCTCCGCACCGGGCGGCGGCCAGCTAGCCGCCCATGCGGCCTCGTCGGCGGCGGGTTCGGCGTCAGTGAGGACACCGGTGGCATGTGGGGTCCACTCGTCGGGGCCGGCGTCCTCGGGGCTGGAGTAGATACCGACCTCGCGGTCCCGCACCACAACCTGGACGTGGACCCCGCCGCGCTCGGGCAGGGTCAACGGGGCGGCCAGGGTCAGCTCCTCCAACGCGTCACAGCCGACCAGCTCACCGGCCCGCAGTGCCAGCTCTACGAACCCGGTGCCGGGGAACAACGTCGAGCCGAGCACCACGTGATCGGACAGCCACGGCTGGACGTGGCGGGCCAGCCGCCCGGACAGCACCCACCCGCCGTCCGCCAAGCTCACCACCGCACCCAGCAGCGGGTGGTCGGCGCGAACCAACCCGGCGGCGGACACATCGCCCACTCGCGTGGCCGGGGCGGCCGGCCAGTACCGCTCGCGCTGGAAGGCGTAGCTGGGCAGATCCACCCGCCGGGGCGCGAACCCGGCGAACGTCTCAGCCCAGTTGATGTCCACCCCGGACACCCACAGTCGCGCGGCCCCGACCAGCGCGGCGCGTACCTCGTCCTCGTCCCGACCCAGCGGCGCCACCGTGACCGCCCGCTCGCCGGCGATCTCCGTCACCGCCCCGGACAGCGCCGCCCTCGGCCCCACCTCGGTGATCGCATCCACCCCGGCGTCGAGCAGCGTGCTCACCCCATCGGCGAACCGGACCGCCTCCCGCACCTGCCGCACCCAGTACTCGGGATCGGTTAACCCCTCAGCGAGTTGGCCGGTTAGGTTCGAGATCACGGGCAGCGCCGGCCGGGAGTAGCCCAGTTGGCGCGCCACCGCGCCGAACTCCTCGAGCATGGGTTCCATCAGGGCCGAGTGGAACGCACGGCTGACCCGCAACCGGCGGGTCTTGCCCGCCCACGCGTCGGCGATCGCCGCCACCTCTGCGTCGGCCCCGGAGATCACGACCGCGCCCGGCCCGTTCACCGCCGCGATCGACACACCCTCGGTCAGCACCTCGCGCACGGCAGCTTCGGTGCCGTCCAGCGCGACCATCGCCCCGCCCTCGGGCAAGGCCGCCATCAACCGGGCCCGCGCCGACACCAACCGGCAGGCGTCCCTCAGCGACCACACCCCGGCCAGATAGGCGGCGGTCAGCTCGCCGATGGAGTGGCCGACCAGGATCCGAGGGCGAGCCCCCCAGGACTCCAGCAGCCGGTACAGGGCCACCTCGAAGGCGAACAACCCGGGCTGGGCGAACTCGGTCCGGTGCACCCGCTCGTCGTCGATGGCCTCGCGGACTTCCGGCTCGAACTCGGCGAGTACCTGCTCGAACGCCGCCGCGAACACCGGGAACCGGACGGCCAGCGCACGCCCCATGCCCGGCCGCTGCGCCCCCTGGCCGGAGAACACCACCCCGACCCGACCCTCCCCGCCGGCTCGCCCGCGCACCGGCGCGCACCCGACCAGCTCCGCGTGCGACCCGCCCACCGCCACGGCACGCTCGGTCAGCGACGCGCGGGTGGTGGCCAGCGCCCAGCCGATGTCGACCGGATCCCGATCCAGGCCGGACAGCCGGGCGAGGTTCTCCGCGACCGCCGCGGGGGCGGCGCCGGACACGACCCACGGCACCAGCACGTTCGCCGGGCGCGCCGCGAGCGGACCCACCTCCGCCTCGGGCGCCTGCTCCACGATCACGTGCGCGTTGGTGCCGCTGATCCCGAACGAGGACACTCCGGCGCGGCGGGGCCGACCGGTCTCCGGCCACACTCGGTGCTCGGTGGCCAGCTCCACCGCGCTGGCCGACCAGTCCACGTGCGGGGTGCGCCGCGTGACGTGCAAGGTGCGCGGTATCTCGCCGTGGCACAGGGCCTCGACCATCTTGAGCACGCCGGCCACTCCGGCGGCGGCCTGGGTGTGCCCGAAGTTCGACTTGATCGAACCGAGGTAGACCGGCTCGGCGCGCTCGCCGCCGTAACTGGACAGCAGTGCCTGTGCCTCGATCGGATCGCCCAGCGCGGTGCCGGTGCCGTGCGCTTCCACCACGTCGACGTCCGCGGCCTTGAGCCGGGCGTCGGCAAGCGCCCGCGCGATCACCCTCCGCTGAGAGAGCCCGTTCGGCGCAGTCAGCCCGTTGGACGCGCCGTCGGAGTTCACAGCTGTGCCGCGAACCACGGCCAGGACCCGATGCCCGAGGCGCCGAGCGTCCGACAACCGCTCCACCACCAGAACCCCGGCGCCCTCACCCCAGCTGGTGCCATCCGCCGCCTCGGCGAACGCCTTGCACCGGCCGTCGGAGGCCAGCCCACCCTGCCGCTCGAACTCCACGAACGCCGCCGGCGTGGACATCACGGTGACCCCGCCGACGAGGGCCAACGAACACTCCCCACTGCGCAGCGCGCGGGCCGCCAGATGCAGCGCAACCAGCGAGGAGGAGCACGCGGTGTCCACAGACACCGACGGTCCCTCCAGCCCGAGCAGGTAGGAGACCCTTCCGGACAGCACCGAGGCGATGTTCCCGGTGGCAGCGTGCCCTTGCGCGTCGGCACCGTCGGCCGCCGAGCCAAGCAACATCAGGTAGTCCTGGCCGTTGGTGCCCAGGTAGACGGCAGTGTCCGAGCCGTGCAGCCGGGAGATGTCCAGCCCGGCGTGCTCCAAGGCCTCGTAGCAGCACTCCAGCGCCAGCCGCTGCTGGGGGTCCATCGCGAACGCCTCACGCGGCGAGATTCCGAAGAAGCCAGAGTCGAACCCGGCGGCATCGTCCAGAAAACCACCCACCGGCAGCGGTCCCAACGCGGAGAACGCCTCGAGGTCCCAGCCCCGGTCATCCGGGAACTCGGTCATCGCGTCGACCCCGCCCGCCACCAGCTCCCACAGCGCAGCCGAGGAGTTCACCCCGCCGGGGAACCGGCACGCGGTCCCGATGATGGCGATCGGCTCCCGCGCCTGGGCACGGACGTGGTCGAGCCGCTCCCGAGTGTCCTGAAGCTCAGCCGCGACCTTCTTCAGGTAGCCGAGCATCTTGTCGTCGGTCATCAAAGCCTCCTCGGGCGCGATCGTTCGCCGGGTGTCACCGGAATCGCCTCAGACATCGATCACAGACCTAGCTGTTTGTCGATGAACTCGTAGAGTTCGTCCGCTCCCGCGCTGGCCAGCGCGGCGGTCGAGGACCGCGTACCGGCCCCACCGACCCGGGAGAGCACACCGCGCAACCGATCCACCAGTTGGTCGCGCTCGTCCGATCCGGTGGACAGTTGGGTCAGGTTGGTCTCGATGCGGTCGATGTCCTCCGTCAGGCGGGCGATCGGGTCGGCGGCCGGTGGAGCCAGAGCGGCGCGCAGGTATGCGGCCAGCGCGGCGGTGGTGGGATGGTCGAAGATCAACGTGGTTGGCAACACCAGCCCAGTGACGGTGGCGAGCGTGTTGCGGAGCTCCACAGCAGTGAGCGAGTCGAAGCCCAGCTCCCGCAGCGGTGTGCGATCACCGACCTGGTCGCCGTCGGAGTGACCGAGCACGGCGGCCACCTGGCCCCGAACCAGGGCGCGCAGCCTGCGATCCTGTTCCTCGGCGGGTAGCCCGGCCAGCTCCACGAGCGCCGCGACGCCGGCGGTGTGCCCGACCTCGCGGCCGTGCTCCTGTGGCCCCCGACCATCGATCGAGACGAGCGCGTGGACGTCGGCCAACTCCCGCAGCAACGGAACCTGCCGCACGTCGCCCAGTGCCGCGGCGACCTTCGCCCAGTCGAGGTCCATCACGGCCAGTGCGGTCTGGTCGTCGCTCAGTGCCTGCCCCATCACCCGCAGGGCCCGATCGGGATCCAGCGCTCTGGTTGGTCCGCCCCCGACCCGGTGCCACACCCTTGCATCGGACTGCGCCATGCCACCCCCGGCCCACGCTCCCCAAGCCAGCGCGGTGGCGGCCAGCCCACGTCCACTCCGGTGCTCGGCCAGTGCGTCGAGGAACGCGTTCGCGGCCGCATAGTTGCTCTGCCCGCCACCCCCCATGGTCGCCGCCGACGACGAGAAGAGCACAAACGCCGACAGGTCCAACCCCGCCGTCAGCTCGTGGAGATGCCAGGCCCCACCGGCCTTCGGTGCCAGCACGCCGGCGAGGCGTTCCGGGGTCATCCGGTCTAGCACGCCGTCGTCCAAGACCCCCGCGGTGTGCATGACCCCGGTGAGGGGTGGCGCCTCCGAGGCGATCCAACCCAGCAGCCCGGCCACGTCGTCCCGCCTCGCCACATCCCCGGTCAGCACGGCGACCGCTGTCCCTGCCTCGGCCAGGCGCGCGGCAAGACGGGCGACGCCCTGGGCGCCGGGACCGGACCGACTCGTCAGTACCACCTGGACCGTGCCGCGCGCCGCCAGCCAGTCGGCCAACCGCGCGCCGATCGCCCCGGTCCCGCCGGTCACCAGGACCGTTCCCCGGGCGAGGCGGTCCACCGCGCCCGAATGGCCGGAACCGACCGGGCGCCGCGCTCGAGTCAGCCGGCGTCCGTAGATCCCCGCCGGCCGGATAGCCACCTGGTCCTCGGCGTACCCGGCCAGTACCGCGCCCAACCGTGCGCCGGCCCGCTCGTCCAGTTCCGTCGGCAGGTCGATCAGCCCACCCCACCGATCCGGGTGCTCCAGGCCAACCACCCGGCCCAGCCCCCACACCTGCGCCTGTACCGGGTGAGCAAGGACCTCCCCGTCGCCGACGGCCACCGCGCCCCGGGTCGCGATCCACAGCGCGGCCCCGACGCCGGCATCACCCAGCGCCTGTACGAGGCTCATCGAGCCCGCCAACCCGCGAGACACCTCCGGGTGGTCCGCCAGCTCGGCCTCGTCCAGGGCCAGCAGGGACAGCACACCCGCCAGGCCATCGTCCGGATCAACGGGCCCAGCATGGGAGTCCCCGCAGGTTGACGGCTCGGTCAGAGCCCGACCGATCCGGGCGGTCAGCGCGGCGCGGGACACTTCCGCGGCGTCGGTCACAGGGGCGGTCACAACCAGGACAACCCTGGCGCCCCGCGCCGTCATCGCGCTGACGACGTCGTCGAGGAGGGCACGCCCGGTCGGACCGGTCACCACCAGCCACCGACCGGACAACCTGACCGGCTCCGAGTCCCGGAGAGGCACCCAAGAGATCCGGTAGCGCCAGCCGGCGACCGCTGACTCCTCCCGCTCTCGACGCCGCCACGAGGTGAGCACCGGCAGCACCTCGCTGAACGGTTGCTTCTCAGCGACGTCCAGAGCATCGGCGAAGCCAGCCAGATCGCCCTGCTCCACCGCCGCCCAGAACAGCGTTTCCGCCTCCGACCCGCCCTGGCCCGCGCCATCCGCCGCAATCTCGACCGGTGCCGGTGCAGCCCAGAAGTGTTGCCTGTCGAAGGCATAGGTCGGCAGAGCGATCGGGTGCCCGACGGGCAGCACAGCGGTCCAGTCCACCGCCGCCCCCCGGACATGGGCACGGCCGAGCGAGGTCAGGATCGAGGTCGCGGCCGGTGTCTTGGGACGGAGCATCGGAATGAACTCGGCGTCCTCCCCCGGGCTCCCGCCGGCGTCGGCCAGGGCCGCCGATCCCATCCCGGACAGCGTTGCGTCCGGGCCGATCTCGAGGAACACAGAAACACCCAACTCGGCCATCACGCTCACCGCTTCCGAGAACCGGACAGGCTGGCGAGCCTGCGCAGCCCAGTAGCCGGCCTCGGGCACCTCGACCAGCGCACCCGACAGGGCAGCCACCCACGACACTGCCGGCATGCTGTGCTCCAGGCCCGCGGCCACTTCGCCCAGTTCCCGCAGTACCGGATCCATCCGGGCCGAATGGAACGCGTGGCTCACCCGCAGCCGGCGCACCCGGCGACCACGCTCCCGCCACCGCTCCACCATCGAATCAACGGCCGCCGCGTCGCCCGAGACAACTACAGAACCCGGCCCGTTCACCGCGGCCAACGACACCCCGGCCACGTCCTCCAGATCGACCTGCACCTCGGCCTAACTCGCCGAGACCGCCGCCATCGCCCCACCCGACGGCAGGCCCTGCATCAACCGCGCCCGAGCCGCGACCAACGCAGCGGCGTCCTCGAGGCTCAGCACCCCCGCCGCGTAGGCCGCCGCGATCTCACCCACCGAATGACCGGCGACCACATCCGGTCGAATCCCAGCCTCGGCCAGGACCGCGAGCAAACCGACCTCCACCGCGAACAGGCCGGTCTGGGCGAACAAGGTCTGATCGGCCCGAGCCGCCGCCGACTCCTCCTCGCCTCGGTCCGAGGGCCCGACCCGGTCGGCCACCTCGGAGTCACCCAGCACGACGTCCCGGATGGCCAGGCCCAGCTCGACTTCTAACACCCCGACAGCTCGGTCGAACGCCGCCGCGAACACGGGGCTGGCCGCATACAGTTCCCGGCCCATCCCACCCCGCTGCGCCCCTTGCCCGGCGAACAGGAACCCGACCAGCCCCACCTGGTTACCGCGAGCCACTCCGGACACCACCCGGCTCGTGGGGCGTTTCGCCGCGACCGTGTCCAGCTCGGTCAGCAGCTCGGCGCGGCTGCCTCCCATGACGACCGCCCGGTGGGCGAACATCGACCGCGTCGTGGCCAGTGACCAGGCCACGTCGGCGGGAGACAGTTCCGGGCGGTCTCGGACGAAACCCGCCAGCCGCCCCGCCTGGGCTGCCAGCGCGGACTCGGTGCGCCCGGAGATCAGCCAGGCCGAAGGGCCGCCAACCAGCACCGGGGCCTGCCGATCCGCCGTTGCGGCCGCGCTGGCCTCACCGCCGTCCGGGGAGCCGCTAACCGCGCCCGGGCCGACGTGCCGCGCTTCTTCGATGATCACGTGGGCGTTCGTCCCGCTGATCCCGAACGCCGACACCCCCGCGCGCCTCGGGCTCTCGCCAGCAGGCCACGGCACCTGCTCAGCCAGCAACTGGACCTGACCGGCGCTCCAGTCCACGTGCGGGGAGGGCTCCCGGACGTGCAAGGACCGCGGCAGCAGCCCGTGCTCCAGCGCCAGCACCATCTTGATCACCCCGGCCGCGCCGGCGGCGGCCTGGGTGTGCGCAATGTTCGACTTGACCGACCCCAGCCACAGCGGCCGCCCCTCCGGCCGGTCTTGCCCGTAGGTGGCCAGGACCGCCTGTGCCTCGATCGGATCCCCGAGCACGGTGCCGGTCCCGTGTGCCTCCACCACATCGACGTCCCCCGCCGACAAGCCCGCCTGGGCCAGCGCCGCCCGGATCACCCGCTGCTGAGACGGACCGTTCGGCGCGGTCAACCCATTCGACGCGCCGTCCTGATTGACCGCGCTACCCCGCACGACCGCCCGCACGTGGTGTCCGTTGCGGCGGGCATCCGACAAGCGCTCCAGCACCAGTACGGCGGCTCCCTCGCCCCAGCCGGTCCCATCGGCGTCTGCGCTGAAGGACTTGCACCGGCCATCGGAGGCGAGACCCTGCTGCCTGGCGAACTCCGCAAACGCCCCCGGTGTCGCCATCACCGTGACCCCGCTGGCGAGCGCCAGCGAGCATTCCCCCGACCGCAGCGCCTGAGCGGCCAGATGCAACGTCACCAAGGACGACGAGCACGCGGTGTCGACCGTGACCGACGGCCCCTCCAGCCCCAGGGCATAGGACACCCGCCCGGAGAGCACCGCCGTCGCGGTGCCGGTCAGCAGGAAGTTCTCCGAACCGCTGCCTTCCAGCCCAGCGCCGTACCCGGTAGCGGTCCCCCCGCAGAAGACCCCGGTCCGACTGCCGCGCAACGACCGGGGCTCGATCCCCGCTCGTTCCAGCGCCTCCCAGGACGTCTCCAGCAGCAGTCGCTGCTGTGGGTCCATCGCCAGCGCCTCACGCGGGCTGATCCCGAAAAAACCTGGATCGAAGTCACCCGCGTCGTAGACGAACCCACCCTGAGCCGCACCCGACGCCTCGCCATCGAGACCCACCGAGCCGGGCGCGCCGGCATCCCAGCCCCGGTCCGGTGGGAAGCCGGATACCGCATCCGCACCCGTGGCCAACAGCTCCCAAAACTGCTCCGGGCCACGAACGCCGCCAGGAAAACGACATCCCAACCCGACGATTGCAATCGGTTCATTCAGAGACCCCAGAAGCCGACGATTCTGACGCCGCAAGCGCTCGTTCTCGACCAACGATCCCCGCAATGCGGCGACCAGCTCTTCGGTATCCGATGCCACGGTGGTCTCCTGTTCAGACATTCCGGCGTTCAGTGATGGTGATGACCCGAAATCGGGAAATCATCGGAGATCTCCGGAGCTGGCCCGGTCGCGGGCCATTCTGATCAGATCAGTGACGTCCATCTCCTCGATGCTCACGTCGACTTGGTCCGGTTCCGCCGTACCGTCCGCAGCATTAGCGAGCTCGAGAAGAGATTCGAGCAGGCCGACTTTCCTGAGCACGCTCAATGGAACGGACGAAATAACCTTTCGCAGCTCGACGTCCTCAGCATTCTCGGTATCGCTCCCGCCCGCCGATGAGACGAGCAACGAATTCAGATATCGGGCCAACGTTACTGGGTTCGGATAGTCGAAGATTGCGGTGGCGGGAAGTCGTTCGCCAGTGGCGATGTTGAGTCGGTTTCGTATCTCGACCGCCGTCAGGGAGTCGAATCCGAGGTCCTTGAATGCCTGGTCGGCAGCCACCGACTCGATCGAGGTGTGACCGAGTACTACAGCGGCCTCGGTGCGCACCAGGTCCACCAGGATGCGGTCCTGCTCGGCCGGCGACCGGCCAGCCAGTTGGTGAGTCAGGGCGGTGGCCTCGTGGGCAGCATCTTCCGACTCGGAACCAGCGCACGCTTCCCGGACCTCAGGGAGATCCGCGATCAGTGGACTCGGCCGCAGCAGGGTGAACACCTCGGCGAACCGGGCCCAGTCGACGTCCGCGACCGTGATCGCCCCGCCGCCGCTGTCGACCACTGAGGCCAGTGCCGCGATCCCCCGATCGCCGTCGAGGAAACGTAGCCCCCTCGACAGCAGGCCGGCCCTCGTCTCGTCGCTGTCGGCCATGCCGGCGCCGCCCCATGGTCCCCAGGCCACCGACGTCCCGACCAGGCCACGCGCTAGCCGGTTCTCGATCAACGCATCCAGGAAGGCATTACCGGCCGCGTAGCCCGGCTGCGCGCCACTGCCCCAGGTCGACGAGATCGACGAGAACACGACGAACTGGGCCAGGTCCAGCTCGGCCGTCAGCTGGTCCAGCCACAGCGCCCCACCGACCTTGGCCGCCAGCACCGCCGCCACACCGGCCAGGTCTGCCTGATCGATCAGTGTGGCCTCGGCTACGCCGGCAGCATGGAACACCGCGGTCAGCCCGGGACCGCTGGCCGCGACCCACTTGAGCAGCGCGTCGACGTCGTCGCGAGCACCCACGTCACCGGCCAACACCGCCACGGAGGCTCCGGCCTCGGCCAGGTCCGCCGCCAGTTGTGCCACGCCGGGCGCGTTCGCGCCCGAGCGGCTGGCCACCGCGATCCGGTCGGCGCCACGGCTCGCGGCCCAGCGAGCCGCGTGTCCGCCGAGCGCCCCACTGCCGCCGGTGACGAGGACTGTGCCGCGCGGTGTCCACCGTGCACCTCGTCCCCGGGCAGGATCCGCTCGAACCAGCCGGCGTCCCAGGATCCCGGTGCCCCGGATCGCCACCTGATCCTCGAAACCTGGGCCGGCGCCGGCTAGTACCGAGCACAGGCGCTCCGCCGCCCGCCCGTCGAGCACCTGTGGCAAGTCGATGAGCCCACCCCAACGATTCGGGTGCTCGAGACCGACCACCCGGCCCAGGCCCCACACCTGGGCCAGTATCGGCTCGGTCAGCACGTCTCCCTCGCCGACCGTCACCGCGCCCCGGGTCAGCACCCACAGAGGCGCCGCGACTCCCAGGTCGCCCAGCGCCTGGACCAGCCCCAGCGTCCCGGCCAGGCCGGCGGCTACCACCGGATGGCGCCGCGACGGCTCCGGCTCCAGTGCCAGCAGCGAGACAACCCCGGTGACGGCCGGGACGCCGTCGAGAGCCTGACCAACCCGGGCCGCGATCGCCCCTCGGTCCAGCTCCCCGGTAGCCACCTCCACGACCACCGGCTCAGCGCCGTGTACGGTCAGCGCCCGTACGTAGTCGCCAGCCTGTTCGGCCCGGCCGACGACCACCAACCACACGCCGGACATCACCGCCGACACCGGATCGGGCACCCGAGTCCAGGAGATCGCATACCGCCAACCGGCAGTGACCGAGTCCTCCCGCTCCCGACGGCGCCAGGAGGCCAGCATCGGCATGACACCGTCGAGCCGCTCCTGGTCCGCTACGGCCAACTCATGGGCCAGGGCCCGGACATCACCGCCCTCGACGGCCGCCCAGAACCGCGCCTCCCCCGTTGTCTCAGTCCGGGTCCCGCTCCCGGCGGGCATCTCGGCCGGCGTTGTCCCCGTGCCGATCCAGAAACGCTTCCTGGTGAAGGCATAGGTCGGCAGATCGATCCGCCGTCCGGCCGGCAGCAGGGCGGGCCAGTCCACGCTCACTCCCCGGACGTGCGCGCGGCCGAGCGCGGCGCACACGGAGGTCGCGGCCGGCGTGTTGGGGCGCAGCAGCGGAATGAACTCAGCGCGGTCACCGGGGTTCTCGCCGGTGTCGGGGTCACTGTGCGCCGTCGAGGCCATCCCGGAGAGCGTTCCGTCCGGGCCGATCTCGATGAAGACCGAAACACTCAACTCGGCCATCGCGCTCACCGCGTCCGCGAACCGGACCGGCTGCCGGGCCTGAGCCGTCCAGTAACCCGCCTCGGGAAGGTCGACCAGCGCACCCGACAGGGCACCCACCCATGACACCGCCGGCGTGCGGTGCTCCAGACCAGCGGCCACCTCCCCGAGGTCCGGCAGCACCGGGTCCATCCGGTACGAATGGAAGGCGTGGCTCACCCGGAGCCGACGTGCCCGCCGACCCTGCTCCAGCCACCGCCGCACGAACCCCTCGACCGCGACGTCCTCACCCGAGATGACGACGGAAGTCGGTCCGTTCACCGCCGCAAGCGACACCCCGGGCATGCCGTCGAGCTCGGCCAGCAACTCGGACTCGCTCGCCGCGACCGCCGCCATCGCCCCACCCGGCGGCATGTCCTGCATCAACCGGGCCCGAGCCGCCACGAGCGAGCAGGCGTCCTCCAGGCTCAGCACTCCGGCCGCGTGTGCCGCCGCGATCTCGCCCACCGAGTGCCCGGCGACCACGTCGGGCACGATCCCAGCCTCGGCCAGTACGGCGACCAGACCGACCTCCAGTGCGAAGAGGCCGGTCTGGGCGAACACCGTCTGGTCCGCCCGGCGTGCCTCCAGGTCGTCGCCAAGGTCCGGCGCGGCACCCGGGTCACCCTCGGGAGCACCGAGAACAACTTCGCGGATAGGTAACCCGAGCTCGGCTTCCAGCAGCTCAACGGCTCGATCGAACGCCGCCGCGAAGGCGGGGCTGGCCGCGTACAGCTCCCGCCCCATGCCGGCCCGCTGCGCCCCCTGGCCGGCGAACAGGAACCCGACCCGCGCCGACCGGTTTGCCGGCACCGTCCCGGCGAGCACGTTGGCCGCCGACTCGCCTCCGGCCACCGCCGTCGCCCCCGACAACAACTCGGCCAGATCCGATCCCAGCACGACAGCTCGGTGCTCAAACGCCGACCGGGTCGTGGCCAGCGACCAGCTCACGTCGACCGGAGCCACGTCTTCGCGTCCGCGCACCCACGCCACCAGACGCCCCGCCTGCGCCGCCAGTGCACCCGCCGTCCGGCCCGAGAGCAGCCACGCCGGTGGGGCGTCGAGCAGCACTGCGGCACGGTCGGCCGGCGCGCCAGCGGCACCGTTCGCGCCATCCGGCGACGGAGCTGCGGAATCACCCGGCGGCTCCTCGAGAATGAGGTGTGCGTTGGTGCCACTGATGCCGAAGGACGACACCCCGGCCCGCCGCGGCCGACCGTTCACCGGCCACGGCCTGGCCTCAGCCAGGAGCTCGACATGTCCGGCCGACCAGTCGATGTTGTGCGCCGGCTCGTCCGCGTGCAGGCTCAGCGGCAGCTCCTGGTGCTGCAGGGCGAGGACCATCTTCATCACGCCGGCCGCACCGGCCGCGCTCTGGGTGTGGCCGAGGTTGGACTTGACCGAGCCGAGCCACAACGGCCGATCCACGGGCCGGTCACGGCCATAGGTGGCCAACACCGCCTGCGCCTCGATCGGATCACCCAGGGTCGTACCGGTGCCGTGCGCCTCCACCAC
>DATHIT010001107.1:0-2555 GCA_035489915.1 Pseudonocardia sp.
CTTGCCGTTGCCCAGCTTGGAGATGTGCACCAGGCCGTCCTTGCCCGGCACCAGCGAGACGAACGCACCGAACGCGGCGGTCTTGACCACCGTGCCCAGGAACCGCTCGCCCACCTTCGGCAGCTGCGGGTTGGCGATCGCATTGATCATGCCGATGGCCGCCTCGGCGGACGGGCCGTCGGCCGCACCCACGTAGATGGTGCCGTCGTCCTCGATCGAGATGTCCGCGCCGGTCTGCTCGGTGATCGCGTTGATCATCTTGCCCTTCGGCCCGATCACCTCGCCGATCTTGTCGACCGGGATCTTCACCGAGGTCACCCGGGGTGCGTACGGGCTCATCTCGTCCGGCTCGTCGATCGCCTCGGCGAGCACTTCCAGGATGGTCAGCCGGGCGTCCCGGGCCTGGGACAGCGCCTTGGCCAGCACCTCGGACGGGATGCCGTCCAGCTTGGTGTCCAGCTGCAGCGCGGTCACGAAGTCCTTGGTGCCGGCGACCTTGAAGTCCATGTCACCGAAGGCATCCTCGGCGCCCAGGATGTCGGTCAGCGCCACGTAGGACGTCTTGCCGTCAACCTCGTCGGACACCAGGCCCATCGCGATGCCGGCGACCGGGGCCAGCAGCGGCACACCGGCGTTGAGCAGCGACAGGGTGGACGCGCACACCGAGCCCATCGAGGTGGACCCGTTCGAGCCCAGCGCCTCGGAGACCTGGCGGATCGCGTACGGGAAGGCCTCCCGGCTGGGCAGCACGGGCAGCAGGGCCCGCTCGGCCAGCGCGCCGTGACCGATCTCGCGGCGCTTCGGCGAACCCACCCGGCCGGTCTCACCGGTCGAGTAGGGCGGGAAGTTGTAGTTGTGCATGTAGCGCTTCTTGGTCTCCGGGGACAGCGAGTCGATCTGCTGTTCCATCCGGAGCATGTTCAGCGTGGTGACGCCCATGATCTGGGTCTCGCCGCGCTCGAACAGGGCCGAACCGTGTGCCCTCGGCACCACCTCGACCTCGGCGCCCAGCGGACGGATGTCGGTCAGCCCGCGCCCGTCGATGCGCACCTGGTCACGCAGGATGCGCTGGCGGACCAGCTTCTTGGTGACCGCCCGGTACGCGCCACCCAGCTCCTTCTCGCGGCCCTCGAACTTGTCTCCGAGCTGGTCCAGCACCTCGGCCTTGAGCTCGTCCAACCGGGACTCGCGGGTCTGCTTGTCGGCGATGGTGAGCGCCTTGGCCAGCTCACCGGAGATCGCGTCGAACACCGCGTCCAGCGCGTCCGGCTGGTAGGCCGGGTAGGTCGGGAACTCCCCGACCGGCTTGGCGGCCGAGTCGGCGAGCTGCCGCTGGGCCTCACACAACGTGCGGATGAACGGCTTGGCGGCCTCCAGGCCCTCGGCGACGACCTCCTCGGTCGGCGCGCCGGCGCCACCGGCGACCAGCTCGATGGTCCGCGTAGTGGCCTCCGCCTCGACCATCATGATCGCTACGTCGTCGCCGGCGATGCGGCCGGCCACCACCATGTCGAACACGGCGCGCTCGAGCTGCTCGTAGGTCGGGAAGGCGACCCACTGCCCGTCAATGAGCGCGACACGCACACCGCCGACCGGCCCGGTGAAGGGCAGCCCGGAGATCTGGGTGGACGCCGACGCGGCGTTGATGGCCAGCACGTCGTACGGGTCCTGGGGGTGCAGCGAGAGCACGGTCACCACGACCTGGATCTCGTTGCGCAGCCCGTCGCCGAAGGTGGGGCGAAGTGGCCGGTCGATCAGCCGGCAGGCCAGGATGGCGTCGGTGGACGGCCGGCCCTCGCGGCGGAAGAACGAGCCGGGAATCCGCCCGGCGGCGTACATCCGCTCCTCCACGTCAATGGTGAGCGGGAAGAAGTCGAGGTTGTCTTTAGGGTGCTTGGACGCCGTGGTGGCGGACAGCAGCATGGTCTCGTCGTCGAGGTAGGCGACGACGGCACCGGCGGCCTGCTGGGCCAGCCGGCCGGTCTCGAACCGCACGGTACGGGTGCCGTAGCTCCCGTTGTCGATCACCGCGGTGGTTTCGAACACCCCTTCTCGGGTGGGATCTGACATGTCTAGGAAACGCTCCTCTTTGGTTCACGGTGAGGGCAACCGCATGGTCCGGAACGAGGCCGGTCTTCGATCGAAGCCCTCGGCACGGCGCCGCGCCGTGCCCGGGGGCCACTACCGAGGACCGGCGGGTCAATTGCTCCCGCTCCGGGACCGCGGTACCCGTCGATGTGTAGTTTTCTCCGGTCTGCTTCCGGCCTGACTCCTTAGCCGGCCGGAATGCCGGGAGGGGGAGCGCCGCGACGCGGACACTCCCCCAGACGGACGCTCAGCGGCGTAGGCCGAGCCGTTCGATCAGCGCACGGTAGCGCGAGACGTCAACCTGCCTCAGGTACTTCAGCAGTCGCCGGCGACGGCCGACCATGAGCAGCAGACCACGACGTGAGTGGTGGTCGTGCTTGTGCTGCTTGAGGTGCTCGGTGAGGTCAACAATGCGCTTGGTCAGCAGGGCGACCTGAGCTTCCGGCGAGCCGGTGTCCGACTCGTGC
>DATHIT010001108.1:0-18552 GCA_035489915.1 Pseudonocardia sp.
GGTCCCGGAAGGTGTGGTTCTGGGCCGGGTCGAGCACCTCCAGCAGCGCCGCGGTCGGGTCGCCTTGAGTAATACCGTAGGAGCTAACCTTGTCGATCTCGTCGAGCAGCACAACCGGGTTCATCGCGCCGGCCTCCCGGATGGCCCGGACGATCCGTCCGGGCAGCGCGCCCACGTAGGTGCGCCGGTGGCCCCGGATCTCCGCCTCGTCCCGCACGCCACCCAGGGCGACCCGGACGAACTTGCGGCCGAGCGCCCGAGCCACGGACTCACCCAGCGAGGTCTTGCCCACACCGGGCGGCCCGACCAGGGAGAGCACGGCGCCGGAACCCCGGCCGCCGACCCGCTCCAGGCCCTTGCGGTTGCGCCGGGCGCGGACCGCCAGGAACTCGATCAGCCGCTGCTTGACGTCGTCCAGTCCGGCGTGATCGGCGTCCAGGATGGCCCTGGCGGCCACCAGGTCGTCGGAGTCATCGGTCCTGGAGTTCCACGGGATGTCCAGCACGGTGTCCAGCCAGGTACGGATCCAGCCGCTCTCCGGGGACTGGTCCGACGCCCGCTCCAGCTTGCCGACCTCGGTCAGCGCGGCCTTGCGGACGTGCTCGGGCAGCTCGGCGTTCTCCACCCGGGTGCGGTAGTCGGTAGCGCCGTCAGCCCCTTCGGGGTCCAACTCGCCCAGCTCCTTGCGGATCGCGGCCAGCTGCTGACGGAGCAGGAACTCGCGCTGGGTCTTCTCCATGCCCTCGCGGACGTCGTCCGCGATCTTCTCGGTGACCTCCTGCTCGGCCAGGTGCTCGCGCGTCCAGCCGATCAGCAGCTCCAGCCGGATCGTGGCGTCCGGCTCGGCCAGCAGGGTCATCTTGCGCTCGGTGTCCAGCCAGCTGGACCAGCCGGCGGTGTCGGCCAGCTGACCAGGGTCGTTGATCTGCTGCACCGAGTCGATCACCTGCCAGGCGTTGCGCCGCTGCAGCAGCGACACGACCAGCGCCTTGTACTCCTTGGCCAGTGTCTCGGTCCGACCAGTGGTCGGCACGTCCTCGATCGGGGTGGCCTCCACCCAGAGCGCGGCACCGGGCCCGGTTACCCCGGAGCCGATGCGGGCGCGCTGCTCGCCGCGAACCACGGCGGCGGGCTCGCCGGTCGGCATCCGGCCGACCTGCTCGAGCACCGCGATGGTGCCCACTGTTGCGTAATGTCCGTCGGGGCGGGGAACGAGGAGCACGCGCCGGTCCCCGTCGGCGGAGGAGCCGGTCTGCGCCGCATCCACGGCGGCGCGCGGCTCAGGCTGGTCGAGCCTGATGGGCACAACCATGCCGGGGAGCACGACCGTATCGGTCAGCGGCAGCACCGGCAGCTTCAGCGTCTCTGTCATGCCCCTTGCAACGCCGAGACTGGTGGGCTCATTCCAGTCAGCGCAGACAAGTTGAGCGGCGTCCGCTCAGGGCGAAAAAAGTAACCGCTACCGCCGGCCGCCTTGTACCTCGATCAGGCTGGGCCGCACATCAACCAGGTAGACCAGCACCGCGATCAGCCCGATCAGCCAGAACAGGGTGATCGGGCCGCCCCGGCAGATCAGCAGCAGGGCCAGCCCGCCACCGGTGATGCCGAGCCAGGCCGGCTTGGTCAACTTGTCGGCCGCGGTGAACGCATCCGGACGGGAACGGGCGGCATGAATGAACGCATAGGCGCCTACTGGGATGCCGGCGATCCAGCAGGCCAGCATGATGTACCCGTCCAGGCTGTAGAGCAGCTCCACTCGGCCAGCGTACGTGCGTATCGCGAGTTGGCACACTCCCGGTCGGCAAACCGCCGGCTGAGCACTCAGCAGTTCGCCCACCCGAGATCGCCCTCGGCCGCCTCCGCCAGCCGCGATGCGACGCCCGAGCTGCGCCGACTCGACGCCCCGAACGCGGTGAGCCAGAGCCAGACGCAGTCGAACCCCGGCGCGGGAGGCTCCGGGGTTCGACTGGCGTGCTAGACCGCTGTGCGGTCTGATCTAGCTGGACCTACCGGCTGACGCCGGCTCGGCTCACTTCGCGGTACGGGAACCGTTGGCGGACCGACGGGTGGTGGTGTTGTTCGCGGCCGGCTTGCGCGGCGCGGTCTTGTTGGCGGCCTTGCGGGTGACGCTGCGGGTGGTGTGCGCGGCCTCGTCACCGGCCTCGGTGACCTCCTCGGCAACCTCGGCGCTGACCTTGGTCACCGTGTCGGCGGTCTCGGTGGCGAACCGCTTGGTGGCCCGCGCGGCGCGCTCGCCCACCGAACGGGTCTCCGTGCTCACCCGGCCGAGGACCTCCTCGCCAGCGTCGTGCACGTCGTCGACAACCCGCTCAACGCGCTTGTCCAGACGGGCGGTGGCGTCCTCCACCGCGCTGATGACCTTGGCCACGCGAGGCTGCTGGCGAATCTTCTCCAGGGTCACCTCGCCACGGTCGGCCAGCTCGGTGTAGGTCTTGCGGGCCTGGTCGCTGACCTCGTCGTAGCGCTTGCGGGCCTGCTCACTGACCTCGTCGTAGCGCTTGCGCAGCTCCTCGGCGGTCAGCTTCTCGCGCAGCTCGGTCGGCAGCTCGCCGGCCTGCTTCTGCAGCTTCTCAGCCTGCTCGGCGGCCTGCTTCTGCAGCTTCTCGGCCCGCGCGGCGGCCCGCTCACGGCGCCCGGCGGCCTCGGTACGGGCCTTGGCAACCGCGTCGCTGACCTTGTTGACGGCCAGGTCGCCGGCGCCGATCCAGGCGAGCAGCGGGGTGCGCACGATGTCGAACTGGGTGTTGACGGCCTTGGTGGCCTGCGAACGGACCTTGCGGACGTCCGCGGAGGTCGGCAGCGAAACGGCCATGGTAATCACCTCTCCGGGTTCTGCGATGGGTCCGCGACAAGCCCTGCGGGCGTTGCGGACGAATTGTTGGTAATGGACGGGCTGGGGACGGTCTGGTTGTCCCGCTGGGCGGACGGATCGACGGCGGCCGCCCAATCGGCGGGCCGCGTGTGCTCGTTCTCCCTGCGGAAGGACTGGTAGATCTCGAGCAGCACCTGTTTCTGCCGCTCGGTCAGCTCAAGATCCGCGAATACCGCATCGACAACCGCGCTGGCTTCCCGATGCTCCAGGATCCCCGCCCGGACGTAGAGGGCCTCCGCCGAGATCCGCAGCCCCTTGGCGATCTGCTGCAGAATCTCCGCCGACGGCTTGCGCAGCCCCCGCTCGATCTGACTGAGATAGGGGTTGCTGACGCCGGCCAGCTTGGCGAGCTGGCGCAGTGACACGTGCGCGCCCTCCCGCTGCTGGCGGATGTAGGCACCGATGTCTTCAACGGCCTGGCCCACAGCGTGACCGACCTGCTCGACCGGGTTCTGCTCGGTCTTGCCCATGTCGACCACCTCCCCGACCGCCATGGTCGGTACGTTTCGTTCCTGACAAATTCGAACGTACGCGACGGTGCTAGCTATTGCAAGCGCTCTGCTTGCGCAGGTCGCGTGGCCTGCGACACGTCCGTTCGTGTTAACGTCGGGTGTGCCTGACGATCTCCCCCAGTCCGGCGAGGACGAGGTACTTCCTCCGCCGAAGCGTCCCCTTGGCCAGGGCGGCGGCGGGCAGGGCCCGGCGTACGCCGCGGTCGCGGTGGGCGGCGCGGCGGGCGCGCTGGCCCGGTACGGGTTGGCGCTGGCGCTGCCCCCGGTCCCTGGGCAGTTCCCGCTGGCCACGTTCTTGACCAACGTGATCGGCGGGCTGCTCATCGGCGTGCTGATCGTGCTACTCACCGAGACCTTCACCGCCCACCCGCTGCTGCGCCCGCTGTTGGTCACCGGGGTACTCGGCGGGTTCACCACGTTCTCCACCTACGCGGTGGACGTGCAGCACCTGCTCGCCGCGCACGCGATCGGCGTGGCGCTGGGGTACCTGTTCGGCACGCTGGTCTCCGCGCTGGCGGCCACCTGGGGCGGCATCCTGCTGACCAGGGCGCTGAGCGGGGCGCTCTCCGGGGGTGTCCGGTGACCGTGCTGCTGGTGCTGGTCGGCGGGGCGATCGGGGCCCCACTGCGGTACCTGACCGACCGCGTGGTGCAGTCCCGGCACGACAGCGGCTTCCCGTGGGGCACGTTCACGGTCAACGTGGTGGGCTCGCTGATCCTCGGCATACTGATCGGCCGGTCCGCGTCCGGTCCGCTGACCGCGCTGCTGGGCACCGGGTTCTGCGGCGCGCTGACCACCTACTCCACGTTCGGCTACGAGACCGTGCTGCTGGCCACCCGCCGCGCCTGGCTCTACGCCACCCTCAACGCCCTCGGCTCGGTCGCCGCCGGCCTAGGCGCCGCCGGCCTAGGCCTAGCCATCGGCGCCACCCTCTAACCCTTCCCGTTCCCGCCCGGTCCCGTCCGGGTTCCATCCCGTGCCGTTCCGCGAGTCGGGGCTCACAGCACACTGAGTCGGGAGTTTCAGCACATGTGCTGAGAGCCGCGACTCAGTGTGCTGAGACGCCCGACTCGCGGAAAGGACGGCGGGCGCCACGCTCGGGCGCCGGTGGTTGTGCCCGCCGTTAGAAGAGGAGTTGGGAGGTGGCGTAGATGAGGACGCCGGCTATGGAGCCGACCACCGTGCCGTTGATCCGGATGAACTGGAGGTCCCGGCCGACCTGGAGCTCCACCTTGCGGGAGGTCTCCTCGGCGTCCCACCGGGAGACCGTGTCGGTGATCAGCGTGGTGATCTCGTCGCGGTAGTGCCGCACCACGTACCCGGCGGCGTCCTCCACCCAGCCGTCCATCTTGGCGCGGAACTCGGCGTCGGTGGCCAGCCGGGCGCCGACCGCGACCAGCCCGTCCGCGACCCGGCGGCGCAGCGCGCTGGACGGGTCCGCCGCCGCGTCCAGGATCATCGTCTTGACCGTGGTCCACGCCTTGCCGATGAACTTCTGTACGTCCGGGTGCTCGACGATCTGGTACTTGATCTGCTCGGCCCGCTCGATCGTGGTGGCGTCGGTCTGCAGATCCTCGGCGAACTCGACGAGAAACTTGTCCACCGCCTTGCGCATCGGGTGCTCGGGGTCGACCTTGACCGCCCAGGAGAACGCCAACACCTCGCTGAACACCTTGTCCGCGATGAGCGCGTCGACGAACTTGGGCGACCAGGTGGGCGCGTGGTCGGCCACCACCCGCATGACCAGGTCGTGGTTGCCGCGCACCCAGTCGAACGCCCGGTCGCACACCAGGTCGACCAGCCGATGGTGCGCGCCGTCGGCCAGCACACCGGCCAGCACCTTGCCCAACGGCGGGCCCCACTGCTGGTTCATCAGCTGGCGCACCACCACCTGCTCCAGCACGTCCTGGACGTCCTCGTCGCGCAGGACGGTGACCGCGCCGCGGGCGGCGGTGGCCAGCTCGGCGGTCACCCGCTCGGCGTTCGCCGGCTCGGACAGCCAGCTCCCGACCCGGCGGGCCAGCTCGGTGCGGCGCAGCTTGTCCCGCACCACGTCCTCGGACAGGAAGTTGGTGCCGATGAAGTCGCCGAGGCTGTCCCCGATCATGTCTTTCTTGGTCGGGATGATCGCGGTGTGCGGGATGGGCAGCCCGAGCGGGCGGCGGAACAGGGCGGTGACCGCGAACCAGTCGGCCAGCGCGCCGACCATGCCGGCCTCGGCGGCGGCCCGGATGTAGCCGACCCAACCGGGGCCGCCCCGGGACAACCAGAACTGGGCGGCCAGAAACACCACGGTGGCGCCGACCAGGAAACCGGTGGCGATCAGCTTCATCTTGCGCAGGTCTCGCCGCTTGGCGTCGCTGTCCAGTGCGTCCAGCCCGATGGGGGTGAGCGGCGCCCTCGGGCGACCGCCCGGGTCCGCGGCGCCAGGTGGAGGACCGGCGGGTGGGGGCGCGCCGGGGCCACCGCCCGACTCAGCGGGCGTCTCGGTGCTCCGTGCGGCTATCTGCACGTCTCCATAGTGCCCGCCAGGAGCGAACGTCACACGGCCGGAGCGCGGCGGGTTCGGAGTCCGGCAAAGAAGGCGAGCGGACGGAAAGGGGTGCCGGCCGGGGTTGGCGGCGGGCGGACCACCAACCCCGGCCTGGTCGCTCGGGCTGCTCCGGCACGTCCCGACGGATCGCCGCAGCGGAGCACAGAGCCCTTGCGATATGGCTGGCGGACGCTAGAGGGTCTGCCGCGGATCATTCACTGGGCACAGATCCACGGCGCAAACCCTCTAGGACCGCATGCCAGAGGCGACGCTGGCCGGCCGCTGGGCTACCGACCAGTCGTCCCCCTGGGACGCGCGCCACCGGGCGGCCTCGGCGGCAGCGCTCTGCACCAGCTCAGGCTCGGGCAGCCGCCAGCCACAGGCCGACGGGTTCACCCGCCAATGCACCAGGCCGTCCGCGCACTCGGACGGCGGGGCGATCACCCAGGAACCGGCGCCGTGCCGCAGCACGTCAGCCTGGGCGAGTTGCTCGGGAAGCTCGGGGCCACCGCCGGTCACCGGGAACCACCACCGGCCGGCCGGCGTCGCGGCCAGCGGGGCGACCAGGCCGACCGAACGGAGCGTGGCGGCCATCCGTCGGCCCATCCAGGCCGGGACCTCCAGCACGTCGAGCGACCCGCCGGTGGCCAGCAGCACGGAGTAGGGCGCGACCGCCCACCACTGCGCGACCTGGGCCGGATCGGAGCTGGCCGCCGAGACGCCGCCGGGCACCGAGGGCACCGAGTCCCACCCGGGCAGGGACGCCTCGCCGTGAGCATCCGGCAGGCCGCGCCAGCCGCCACTCTGCCACCAAGTGCCTGGTACCACCGGCCAGCCGTGGTCAACCAAACAAAGCGCTCCGGCTCGCAGCTCCGCGCCGTAGACGGCTCGAGAACTGTTCCACCACGACATCCGCCGGCCTCCAGAAATTCGTTCCCTTGCCCGCGCGCTGCCGGGGGCGCCCGGTGTTGTGCGCGGTATCTCGATGTGAAGCACAACACATGTCACGGGCGATAGGTGCGCACCCGCGAGGGGGTAGCGCTCACTGGGCGTGACCCGGAGACGAGTGGAGATGGCCTTGATCGCGGACGAGTGACACCCTGGTGACTGGCAGATGACCGGCTGCTGACCCGGGCTCGGCGGCTACTCCATTCGATGCGATCGATAGGTCCGACCGCCGGTCGCCGTGCGCGCCGATCCGGCCCCGATCAGGATGGACCGATGCCCTCTCGGGTCCTTGTCACCGGCGCCACCGGCTACCTCGGCTCGGCGTTGATCGCCCTGCTGCACGAACGCGGGCTGGCCCCTCGCGCGGTGCTGCGCTCCCCCCAGCGGGCCGTCGGGCTGCCGCCGGGAGTGCCCTGGGTGGTCGCCGACCTGGCCGATCCGGCCGCGCTGTGCCGGGCCGCCGAGGGGTGTGAGGCGGTGTTCCACCTGGCCGCCTCGGTCGGCAACTCGGTCGAGCAGACCCGCCGGCTGAACGTGCTGGGTACCCAGGCGGTACTGGACGCGGCGCGCGCGGCCGGAGTGCGGCGGTTCGTACACACCAGCTCTGCCGCCGCGATCGTGGACTCGACGGGCCTGGTCAGCGAGCGAGCTGACGCCGAGACAGCGCTCACCGACCCGTACTCCACCAGCAAGGCTGAGTCGGAGCGGCTGGCACTGGCCGCCGGTCGGGACGGCGCTGGACTGGAGGTCGTGGTGGTCAGCCCGCTCATGATCTACGGGCCCAGTCCGGCGGGGCCGCACAGCTACAACGCGCTACTCGCCGCCGCCGCGCGCGGTGAGGTGACCGAGGTGGTGGACGCCCACGTGGGCTGGGTGCTGGCCAGCGACGTGGCGCTCGGACACCTGCTGGCCTACCAGCGCGGCGAACCGGGCCGCCGGTACGTGCTGTGCGGTGAGGTGGCCGGCTTCGGTGACGTGCTGCACCGCTACGCCGAGCTGGTGGGCAGCCCGCACCGGGTCCGGGTTTTGCCCCCGGGTTCCTCGCTCGGCCCGGACGCCTCCACCTTCGCCAGCCGCTCGGAGGTGTACGGCAAGCTCGGACCGGTGCGGGTGGACGACGCGGGTGCCAGGGCACTGGGATTCGCGCCCAGCGGGCTGGCGGACGGCCTGGCGCGGACGGCGGCCTGGCTGTCCGGGTCGGGGTGAGCGAACCGGCACCGGATCAGCCGGTCCCGGCCAGGCGCGCCCGGACCAGGGCACTCGCCGCGCTCTGCGTCACCGAGGTGACCAGCTGGGGCGTCCTCTACTACGCCTTCCCGGTCATGCTCGCCGATCTGACCAGGGACACCGGCTGGACCACCGCGCAGGCGATCGGGGCGTTCTCCACCGGCGCGCTGGTGGCCGCGGTGGCCAGCGTCCCGGTCGGCCGGCTGATCGACAGCAGGGGCCCGAGGGTGGTGATGACCACCGGCTCGGTGCTCGGTGTGCTGGCCGTGGTGGCCATCGCCGCCGCGCCCGGACTGGGCTGGTTCTACCTGGCCTGGGCGCTGGCCGGGGTGGCTCAGGCGGCCACCCTGTACCCGCCCGCGTTCGCCGCGCTGACCGGCTGGTATCCGTCCACCGAGCGGATCAGGGCGCTCACCACGCTGACCCTGGTCGCCGGGCTGGCCAGCACGGTGTTCGCCCCGCTCACCGCCGCGCTGCTGCAGGCGCTGAGCTGGCGCGCCAGCTACCTGGTGCTGGCCGCGGTGCTGGCGGTGGTGACCATCCCGCTGCACGCCGGCCTGCTCACCCCTCGATGGCCCGGCCAGCGCCGCGACGCGGACCCGACCGCGCGGGCCAGCGCCAGGGCGGAGGACCTCGCGCACAGTTCGGCGGTGCTGCGCAGCCGGTCGTTCCTGGTGCTGGTCGTGGTGATGACGCTGACCGGCTTCGGCAGCTACGCGGCGACCATCAACCTGGTACCGCTGCTCACCGGCCGGGGATACAGCACGGAGCTGGCCGCCTGGGCGCTCGGCCTGGTCGGGGTGGGGCAGGTGCTGGGTCGCACCGGCTACGCCGCGCTGTCCCGCCGCACCTCCGCCCGGGTCCGCACGGCGGTGATCCCCGCCGCGGCCGCCGCCTGTGTGGCCGCGCTCGGGCTGCTCCCCGGGCCGGCCGTCGCGTTGATCGCGCTCGCCATGCTGGCCGGCGCCGCCCGGGGTGCGCACACGCTGCTGCAGGCCTCGGCGGTGGCCGACCGGTGGGGCACCCGGGCGTTCGGGCGGGTGAACGGGGTGTTCTCCGCGCCGATCACCGCGTCGATCGCGCTGGCCCCGGCCGGCGGCGCCCTGGTCGCCCAGTGGGTGGGCGGGTACCCGGCCGGTTTCGTGGTGCTGGCGCTGCTCACCGCCATCGCCTCGCTGGCCGCCCTGGCCACCTAGCCGCGTTCCACCCCGACTTCGCATGCCGGAGGTCCACTTCGCACAGTGCGTGCGGTATGCGAACTGCGCCCTGGATGTGCGAAGTCGCTGAGTTCGCCGTGGGCGCACGCTCAGCTTCGGCGGTGAGTTGCATACGTCATAGATACAAGCTTGGATGCAACGCCTAACATCGAGTAAGTGAACGATCTCGAGTCCGAGGACCAGCCCGCCGCCGACCGGGCCTACCACCTGGCCAAGCGGCTGGTGCTGACCGGCGAGCTGCCGGGTGGGCACCTGTTCAGCGAAGGCGACATCGCCAAGCGCCTTGGCGTGAGCCGCACCCCGGTGCGCGAGGCGTTCCTCCGGCTACAGGCCGAGGACCTGCTGCAGCTCATCCCGAAGCGCGGCGCGGTGGTGGTCCCGGTGCCGCTGAGCGAGGCCGAGGACGTGCTGGACGCCCGGGAGGCGATCGAGGCCGCCGCGGTCCGCCGGCTGCTGCGCCGCCCGAACCGGGTGCCGGGGGCGGTCGCCGAGCTGTGGGCGGCACTGGACGCGCAGCGGGGACACCTCGACGCCGGTGACCTCGCCGGCTTCGCCGAGGCCGACGAGGCCTTTCATCGGACCATCGTCGAGCTCGGCGGCAACGCACTGACCCTGCGGTTCTACGCCACGCTGGCCGACCGGCAGCGCCGAATGATCATGCGCGCGCTGAGCCCGAGGCGCGAGCACCTGCCGGTGATCCTGCGCGAGCACGAGGCGCTGATCAGGATCATCTCCTCCCGTGACGAGCCGGCGTTCGCCCCCACGCTGCGCGCCCACCTGGATCGGACGCACCGCCGATGAACGCGGGAGACTCACGGACGCCGGTGAGCGTGCGCACCGGGGACTGGCGCTGGGTGGCCGCCGCGATGTTCTTCTGCGGCTGGGGCGGCAACCAGTTCACCCCGCTGCTGATCATGTACCGGGCCGACGGGTACTCGGCCCTCACCGTGGACGCGCTGCTGGGCGCCTACGTGGTCGGGCTGATCCCCGGCCTGCTGCTGGCCGGTGGGCTGTCCGACCGGTACGGCCGCAAGCCGGTGATGCTGTCCGGGACCGCGGTATCCCTGCTGGCCAGCCTGCTGATGGCGCTGGGCGTGCACGGTGAGCCGTGGATCGCCGCCGGGCGGGTGCTGGGCGGCGTGGGGGTGGGCGTGGCCATGTCGGTCGGTTCCGTCTGGGTGAAGGAACTGTCCGACGCCGCACCGGGCGCGACACCGGACGCCGGTACCCGCCGCGGTGCGCTCTGGCTCACCCTCGGGCTCGGGCTCGGCCCCGGGGTGGCTGGTGTGCTGGCCCAGTGGGGCCCGTGGCCGATGGTGCTGCCCTACCTGGTGCACGCCGTGCTGGCGGTCGCCGTGCTACCGCTGGCCGCGGTGCGCCCGGAGACCCGGGTCGCGGCGGGCGGCGGCGGATCCCGATTCGGCGCGGTGCGCCATCCCCGGTTCCGCCGGGTGATCCTGCCGATGGCGCCGTGGATCTTCGGCGCGTCCGCGGTGGCGTACGCGATCATGCCGCAGCTCGTCGATGGCCGGCTCGGCTCGTGGGACCTGCCGTACGCCACCCTGCTCACCGTGTGCACGCTCGGCGCCGGGGCGCTGGTGCAGCCACTGGCCCGCCGGCTGGACCGCGCCAGCAGCGCCCGCGCGGTGATCATCTCGATGATCGTGTTGTCCGCCGGGTTGGTGCTCAGCGCGGTGGCCGCGAAGGTCCTCTCGCCCCTGGTCGCCCTGGTGGCCGCCGTGACACTGGGCATCGCCTTCGGCATCGCGGTGGTGTCCGGTCTGCTCGAGCTGCAGCGCCTGGCCCGGCCGGACGAGCTCGCCGGGCTGATCGGGGTCTTCTACGCGCTGGCCTACATCGGTTTCCTGGTGCCGACGCTGCTCGCGCTGCTCGCCGGCATCGCCAGCTACCCGGTACTGCTGGCCTGCATGGCGGCGGTCGCCCTCACCGGCACCGTGGTGATCATCCGGCACTCCCGGGCGCACCTGCCGACCGATCCCGCACTGGCCCGGTAGCAGCGGGCGTTCACCTGACCGAGGCGGCGGCGATGGACCTGAGCTGTGCGCCGGTCAGTCCAGGGTTCATCGACTGCGCCTCGGCGGTCACCACCGCCTTGTCCTGCCGCGCCGAGGCGTAGTACAGGCCGCGGAACACCACGCTCCGGTAGTGGGCGTCGTTCTTGGACAGTGCGGCGATGTTGCCGGAGCCGGGCCGGTCCAGCTCCGCCTTCAGCGCGGTGGCGCCGGCCTGGTCCGGCATCCCGATCCAGGCGATGGCCACCAGCGCGGTAGCGCCCCGAGGACTACGTACCTCGAGCAGCGCGCGGTGCAGCCCGACGCAGCGGTGCTCAGCCAGGTAGGCCCCCGTCTGGCCGTAGGCGTTCGCCGCGCAGTCGGTGTCGTCCTCGGTGGTCCCCTGCGTCACCTGGTAGCCCGTGCCGCGCAGTCGTCGGACCACCGCGGCCAGCTGGGGATCGACCGCCGAGGTAGCGCCCTCGGGTGGCGCGGCCGCGCCGGACGACGGGCCCGCGGACGAGCCCGGCGACGAGCCCGACGAGACCGCCGGCGAATGACCGGGCCCGGTCGCCATCAGGTAACCGACCACCCCGGCGCTCAACAGAAAGACCCCGGCCACCGCCGCGACCAGCCAGCCCCGCTGACGGATTTGGGAACGACGCAGACCGGCCACCTCGCCCCTTCCCGCTGTCGTGAGTAGCAACTCCGGTCCGGTGCACGCTAGCCACAACATCCACATCGCGGGGCCATGTCGAACGGTCGATCACCCTAACGACGCCACTGATGATCTATCCGAGCTCACTACCGTGGCCAGATCAGCACGGTGCGCCGCTGGGTGCCAGGGTGGTACCCAGCGGTGCCCAGGGGTACCGGCGACACAACGAACGGGAGCACCATGGACGCGACAAACCACCAGGTACGACTGGCCGCGCGGCCCACCGGTGAGCCCGCGCCGAGTGACTGGGCATTCACCGAGGAGCCGGTGCCCACCGCGGCGGACGGCCAGCTGCTGGTGCGGATCACCCACCTGTCGCTGGACCCGGCGATGCGCGCCTGGCTGGATGACCGCCCCTCCTACATCCCGCCGGTCGGGCTGAACGAGGTGATGCGCGCGCTCGGCGCCGGGGAGGTGGTCGAGTCCAAGCACCCCAGCTTCGCCGCCGGCGACCACGTCACCGGGGTGTTCGGCGTGCAGGAGTACGCCATCTCCGACGGGCGCGGGGTGCAGATCGTCGACCCGTCCGCCGTGCCCGTGACCACGTACCTCAGTGCGCTCGGCATGACCGGGATGACCGCCTACTTCGGGCTGTTCGACGTCGGCGCGCTGAAGGAGGGCGAGACCGTGCTGGTCTCCGGCGCGGCCGGCGCGGTGGGCAGCATGGTCGGCCAGCTGGCCAAGATCAAGGGTTGCACGGTGATCGGTATCGCCGGCGGCCCGGAGAAGTGCGCCACGCTCACCGAGGAGCTGGGTTTCGACGCCGCGGTGGACTACCGGGCCGGCTCGCTGTCCCGCGCGCTGCGGGAGAAGGCGCCGGACGGGGTGGACGTGTTCTTCGACAACGTCGGCGGCGAGGTGCTGGACGCCGGGCTGGGCCGGCTGACCAGGGGCGCCCGGGTGGTCATCTGCGGGGCGATCAGCCAGTACAACAGCGGCCAGGCGGCCGGACCGAAGAACTACCTGAGCCTGCTGGTCAACCGGGCCCGGATGGAGGGCTTCGTGGTGTTCGACTACGCCAGCCGCTACGCCCAGGCCGGCGCCGAGATCGCCGGCTGGCTGCGCGCCGGGCAACTGCGCTCCAAGGAGCACGTGGTCACCGGCTCGGTGGCCGACTTCCCGGCCACCCTGCTCAAGCTGTTCCACGGCGAGAACCTGGGCAAACTGGTCCTACAGATCGCCTGACTCCGCGCCCGGGCCCGGCTCGGTGGGCGCGCCCGCGTCCACCAGCCGTGCCCGCGACCGGCCATCGGCGTCCCGGAATCCCGGTGCGGTCAGCCCCTCGTTGACCATCCGCCGGCCCAGCCGCAGGCAGGCGGCGATCTCCTCGTCGGTCAGCGCCATCCGGTCCGCCCGCAGGCTGAACGAGACCACCCCGTTCCACGCCCCCCAGAGGAACCGGGCGGCCAGCTTGGCGTCGTAGCCGGCGTCCGCCTCGCCGGCCGCGATGGCCGCCTCGATGCGCGCCTGGAAGCTGCCCAGGATCTCCTCCAGCCGCTCGCCGACCCGCTCGCGGAGGCGTTCGTCGCCGGTCTGGGTCTGCGCCTCGACGCCGTCGAAGGCGAGGAACCGGAATGAGCTCGGGTGCTCCAGGTGGAACCGCAGGTACACATCGCCGGCGGCCAGGACCTGTTCCAGCGGTGTGTAGTCCGGCCGGAACGCGTGATCCAGATACGTCGCGAACTGCTCCAGCGCCCGCTCCACCAGCGCCAGGTAAAGCCCGTCCTTGCTGCCGAAATGGCCGTAGATCGAGCCGACCGACACGTCCGCCGCCTCGGCCAGATCCTCCATCCTGGCCCCTCGGTAGCCGGCGCCGAAGGCCCGCTCGGCGGCATCCAGGATCTGCTCCCTGGTCCGCGCCCGGCGCCTGGTGATCCGAGGGCTGTGCTCAGACCCCGCCGCCATCACCACCACAGTGTCCTTCCTGGCCTGCCGGTCATCTGGGTCGACTCCAAATGTAGTCCCCTTCAAAACTGAATGCTCTTGCAATTTGGCTTGGACTAGAGGCACCATAGTGACGCGGAACACTCGAAAGGTGGCTCCATGACGCAACGGTGCGATGTGGTGATTGTCGGCGGCCGACTGGCCGGGGCCTGCGCGGCGGTGCATTTCGCCAGGTCCGGGCGGGACGTCGTGGTGCTGGACCGGTCCAAGTTCCCCTCCGACCAGCTGTCCACCCACCTGCTGTTCCCCGCCGGGGTGGACGAGCTGCGCCAGATGGGCGCGCTGCGCGGCATCCTGGCTGCGCACCCCACCCGCTCCCCCTGGCTGTCGCTGAGCACCAATCGGGGGCACGGCGGCGGGGCCAGCCTGCTGGAGCGGTGGCGACCGGCCGGCCCGATCGACTACTGCATCTGCGTACCGAGGCCGATCCAGGACCTGGAGCTGGTGCGCGCCGCCCGGGCCGCCGGGGCGGAGGTGCGCGAGCGGAACCGGATGCTGGACGTGCTCTGGCGCGGTGGCCGGGCGTGCGGGGTGCGCTACGCGGACGCCGACGGAGAGGTCCACGAGCTGCACGCCCGACTGGTGATCGGTGCGGACGGGCGGCGCTCCACGGTGGCCTCGGCGGTGGGCGCGTTCCGCCCGTACCGAGCCTCCCGCAACGGCCGGGGCCTGGTGTTCCGGTACGTGGACGACCCGGCCTACGGCACCAGGGAGGGCGAGACCATCCACCAGTGGCGCGACGGTGATTCGCTGGGCTTCATGTTCCCGTCCGCGCCGAGCCCGAAGGCGCTACTGCTGTTCATGGGCGCCGCCGACGAGGCCGCCGAGGCGAAGCGGGACCCGGAGGGCCACTGGGCACGAAAGCTCGCTCAGCACCCCGGGATGGCCGCCCGGCTACAGGGCTGCACGAATCCGACCCCGCTGCGCTGCACCGGCGACACCTCCGCGTACTTCCGCGCGTCCAGTGGCCCGGGCTGGGCGCTGGCCGGGGACGCCGGTCACTTCAAGGACCCGGTGATCGGGCAGGGCCAGCGGGACGCGCTGTGGTCCGGGCGGCGGCTGGCCGAGGTGGCCGAACCGGTGCTGGACGAGCCGGCCGCGCTGGACCTGGCGCTGCGCCGGTGGGAGCGCGAGCGGGACGTGGAATGCCTGCACGCCTACCACTTCGGCAACCTGGAGACGGCGGTCCGGCCGGTGTCCCCGGTGCTCACCGAGATCGTCCGGCGGACCAGCCGCTCGCCAGCCCCGGACCTGGGCGACGTGTTCGGCCGCGGACGCACCATCACCCAGGTGCTCAGCCTGCCCGCCCTGGTCACCGGGCTGGCCGACGCGCTGGTCAGGGGCACCGGCGGGAGGCGGGCGGATACCGCCCGGGACGCGGTGGCCGAGCTCAAGATCCACCTCGGGGTGCGGCGGGAGCTGCTCGGCCGGCGGTTCCGGTCCAGCCAGGTGGTGCCCGGCTCGGATCACCCGGACCCGTGCCCGCCCGTCGCGCCGCCGTCCCGGCGGTTGGCGTCGGTACACGTCCAGGAAGTCACCCCGAGCGGGACGGCGGTTTCAGCATGAGCGAGCTTGCGAACGTCCGCATAGCGGCGGTGCAGCCGGCGCTGCGGCTGGGCGCGGTGGAGGAGAACCTGGCCCGGCTGGAGGACCTGATCCGGGACGCGGTGCAGGAGCACTCCCCGGACATCGTGACGGTGCCTGAAGCCGGCTCGTCGCCGAACGTCTACGCCAAGGTGCTGCGCGGCGTGGCCCGGCCGGTGGACGGCGCGCCGATGCAGCTCTACCGGCGGCTGGCCCGCGAGCTGGATGTGGTGGTGGGCGGCGGATTCCTGGCCCGCCGAGGTGGCCACGTGTACGGCACCTACGTGCTGGCCGAGCCGGACGGGCGGACCCACCTGCACGACAAGGACATCCCGACGATGTGGGAGAACAACTACTACACCGGCGGTGACGACCCGGGACGGACCACGCTGTCCTTCCCAGGCGGGCCCGTACCGGTGGGCATGGCCTGCGGCTGGGAGTGGGCCCGGATGGGCACCGCGGCGCGGCTGCGCGGCCAGGTCCAGCTGCTGCTGGGCGGCATGTGCTGGCCGTCGTACCCGGTGAACTGGCGCGGCCCGTTCGGGGTGTGGGCGGCCCGGGAACACGCACTGCAGCGCCAGCATGCCCGTGAGCTGCCCCGACAGATGGCCCGGCTGCTGGGCGTCCCGGTGGCCATGCCCTCGCACGTCGGGCCGATCGACTTCGACACCCCGCTGGCCCCCGGCGTCCCGTGGCGCACCCTGATGGTCGGCGAGACGCAGATCGTCGAGCGGGACGGCACCGTGCTGGCCCGGCTGACCGCCGAAGACGGCGAGGGGCACGTGTCCGCCTCGGTGGCGCTGGCCGCCCCGGAGCCGGTCGACCCGCTCGGCCCGATGTACTGGATCCCGCCACTGAGCGTTTCCACCCGGGCGGCCTGGACGGCGATGAACACCCACGGCGCGGTCAAGTACCGGGCCATGCGGGCGCTGCGCCGACACCCATGGCAGACCTGGCCCGGCGGCGACCTACCGGACGAGCTGGGCCCCACCGACCAGGCCGAGGAACACCACGCCACCACCCCCTGACGCCCGCCAGATCCAGCCGGCTGGGCAGCCCGGCCCGGTCAGTCGAAGGGGAGGCCTACGTAGTTTTCGGCCAGGCTGGTGGCGGCGGCGGTCGAGCTGGCGGTATAGCGCAGCTGGGAAAGCTGGAGCCGGTCGGCGAACGGGTCGGCTCCGGGGGCGCGGTGCAGCATCGTGGTCATGTAGTAGGAGAAGTGCTCGGCCCGCCACACCCGCCGCAGGCACTGCTCGGCGTACCCGTCGGCCAGCCGGGTGTCGTTCTTGTCCAGCAGCGCGACCAGCGCCGGAGCCAGCCGGCGCACGTCGGCGACCGCGAGGTTCATCCCCTTCGCGCCGGTCGGCGGCACGATGTGCGCGGCATCCCCGGCCAGGAACAGCCGCCCGTAGCGCATCGGCTCGGTGACGAAGCTGCGCATCGGGGTGATGCTCTTCTCCAGCAGCGGCCCCTCGCGCAGGGTGAAGTCGCCGTCCACCGAGAGCCGCGCGGCCAGCTCGTCCCAGATCCGTGCGTCGGACCAATCCTCCAGCCGCTCGGCCGGGTCGACCTGCAGGTACAGCCGGGTGACCTCGGGCGAGCGCATGCTGTGCAGCGCGAAGCCCCGCTCGTGCCGGGCGTAGATGAGCTCCTCGTGCGACGGCCGAGTCTTGGCCAGCACGCCGAGCCAGGCGAACGGGTACGTGTGGTCGTAGAAGGTGCGCGCACCGGCTGGGATGGCCGGCCGGCTCACCCCGTGGAACCCGTCGCAGCCGGCGATCACGTCGCAGCGCAGCTCGCGGGCCCGGCCGCCGCGGTCCGTCCAGGTGATGCCGGGCGCCTCGGTGTCCAGGTCGTGCAGCGCGACGTCGGCGGCCTCGAACTCGATGCCCTGGCCGGTGGCCAGCCGGGCCGCGATGAGGTCCTTGACGATCTCCTGCTGGCCGTACACCGTGATCGTCCTACCGGTCAGCGCGGCCAGGTCGATGCGGTGGTCGGCCCGGTCGAAGCGCAGCGAGAAGCCCCCGTGCGGCAGCCCCTCCCGGTCCAACCGATCGGCCAGCCCGAGGTCGCGGAGCAGTGCCACGGTGGTGTGCTCGCACACCCCGGCGCGCACCCGGTTCTCCACGTAGTCACGGGAGCGGGCCTCCAGCAGGACCACGTCGATGCCTTCGGCGTGCAGCAGGTGGGCCAGCAACAGACCGGCCGGCCCGGCGCCCACAATGCCGACCTGGGTACGTTCCATGTCCGCCATCCTGACCGCGCTCACACGCCTCCGACCAGCCGCTTTTCCGGTGGACGGAAGGGCCGCCGAGGCTCCGCGGACCCGTGAGTGGTATTGGTCGCTATAGCGACCAATACCACTCACAGGGTTTCGGGTGGACCGCTCCGCGCGGCGTCCGGCGACTGCTGCTTGATCACCCGCACCAGGTGCTCGCCCATCACGTCCGCGACGTGCCGCTCCATGGCGTGCGCCAGCAGCCCCTGCACCGAGGACATGGCGAGCTGACGCAGCCGTTGCAGCAGCGCGGTCACCTCGCCCACCTGGCCGCCGCTGGGCAGCCAGGCCTCGCCGTGCTCCGCGAGCAGCCGGGCCGCGCCGGCCTCGACCATCCGGCGGGCCACGTCGTCGATGGCCGGCGCGATCGTCTCGTGCAGCGCGATCACGTCGGCCAGCCGGAACCCCTTGCTGACCAGCTCGGCAACCGTCGTGATCAGTTGCGGGCTGGTCACCAGGCACTGGTCGCCCTCCGGCTTGATCAACCCGAGCCGCACCACGCGATCGAAGAGTTCCGGGTCCTCGGCCAGCCCGCTGGACAGGAACGCGCGCACCTGCTCGGTGGGCAGGTAGGTGGGGATCTCGTCGGTCCACGGGCTGTTCAGCGCCTCTTCCAGGCCGAGCACCTCGGCCAGGTTCCGACCCTGCTCCCAGCCGGCGATCAGTTCGGTGATCTGCGCCGAGGT
>DATHIT010001109.1:0-6545 GCA_035489915.1 Pseudonocardia sp.
GGCCGAGCGCAGGTCCACCGCGAGGGTCACCGTGGCGGGCACCACGACCGGCGAGTTCGGCCGCACGGTGAACCGGCCGACCGAGCCGAGCAGCTGGCCCGGCTCGAACGCCTCGGCCAGCTCCCGCACCGCGAGCACCAGCCGGCTGGCGCCGACCAGTGCGTCGTGGCGGTCGGCCAGGTGGGTCGCGCCGGTGTGCGACTGCGCACCGTGCACCGTGATCGAATACTTCCGGGCCGCCCAGTTCGCGGTGACGATGCCGATGCTGGTGCCGCTGTCCTGCAGGATGCGGCCCTGCTCGATGTGGATCTCGGCGTAGGAGGCGGCCGGCGGCATCGGATCGGACCCGGCGAAGCCGATCTCGGTGAGCGCCTCCCGGACGGTCACCCCGGACTGGTCGGCCACCTGCAGCGTGGCCTCCAGGTCGAGCTTGCCGGTGTAGACCCCGCTGCCCATCAGGCTCGGCGAGAAGCGGGAGCCCTCCTCGTTGAACCAGTTGACCACGGCGAGGTTGAACATCGGCGATACCGCGCCCCCGGAGACCGCGTCCCGCGCGGCGGCCACCGCGTGTACCGCCGCGAGCACGCCGTACGCCCCGTCGAACCGGCCCGCCGTGGGTTGGCTGTCCAGGTGCGAGCCGACCAGCACGTATGGTGCCCCGGGCAGCCACTCGGCCAGCCCGTACATGTTGCCCACCCGGTCCACGGCGGTGCCCAGCCCGTGCCGGTCGAACCACTCGCACAGCCACCGGCGGGCCGCCCCGTCGGCCGGGCTGGCTGCCTCCCGGTGCACGCCACCGCTCGGGGTGGCGCCGATCCGGGAGAGCGCGGCGAAATCGGCCAGGAAGTCCCGCTCAACCATCGAACTGTCCCCTCGGCACGGCGGTGGCGACCGGCTGGGCGACCGGCACCGGGTGGGTGGCCACCCGCACCGGGTTCTTGGCCACCTCGAACATCGCATCCACCCTGGCCTTCTCCTCGGCCGGCCTGCCGGTCGCCGCCGACACCGCGAGGAAGACCACCAGGTTGACCGCGATGCCGACGATGCCGCCGGTGAGGCTGCCCAGCCCGGCGATGTCGTCCGGGTAGATGAAGGTGAGCACCATGGCCACCGCGAAGCCCGACACCATGCCGGACACCGCGCCGCGGGCGTTGCCGCCGCGCCAGAAAATGCCCAGGAACAGCGGTACCGCCAGCTGCACGATGCCCTGGTAGGAGACCTGCGCGAGCAGCTGCAGCCGGGTCAGGTTGAACGTCAGGTAGGCCACCACGCCGCCCAGCACCATGTAGCCGGCCATGCTGCCCTTCGCCACCTTCATCAACTGTTTGTCGGAGAGCTGGCGTCGCTCGGAGTTGACCAGGTCGTTGGCGATCTGCAGCCCGCACACCTGCACGCTGCCGTCCACGTGGCCCATCGAGGCGGCGAACACGATGGTGATGCCCAGCCCGAGCAGCCAGGTGCCGCCGTAGGACTGCATGATGGTGAACCAGCCGGCCTGCGGGTTCGCGGTGACCGCCGGCATGGTCGTCGCCGCGATGCCCAGCAGCATCAGCAGCGTGTAGAAACCGCCGGACAGCAGCACCGTGCGGATCGTGCCGGCCTTCACCGAACGCACCCCGGACGCGGTGTAGATCCGCTGGAAGCTGGTCGGCCAGCAGAGCGAGCCGATCACCCCGGTGAAGATCAGGCTGAACAGGTAGAACGGGCCGTAGTGGCCGCCGTCGCCGGGTACCTGAAGTACGGTCTCGGACACCCGGGACAGCGCGGCGAAGCTGATCGGGCCACCGGCCAGCCCGGAGAGCAGCACCAGGCACAGCGCGGCGGAGAACACGTACGCCACCAGGCCCTGGAACATGTCGGTCATGATCAGGCCGCGCATGCCCATCCGGACGGTCCAGTACTGCCGGACCACGATCACCACGAGCCCGACCACCAGGCACACGGTGACCGGCCATCGGTCGCCGCTGGCGTAGCGGAAGATCTCCCCGAACGCCTGCATGCCCAGCACCACCCAGGGGAACAGGGAGACGATGCCGATCACGCTGGCCACCAGCTTGACCGGTCGGGAGTTGAACCGCAGGCCGAGCAGGTCCGCCTGCGAGCGCAGGTCGTAGCGGGCGCCCCAGCGCCAGGCCCGGGTGGCCATGAAGTACATCATCGCCACGCCGAGGGTGGAGTAGGCCAGCCCGTACAGGCCGAACACGCCGGCCCCGGCGGCCAGCCCGAAGAAGGCGATGAAGGTTGATCCGGGCCACCACGAGTTCGCGTACGACATGGCCACGTACCACGGGCCGTAACTGCGGTTACCCACCGCATACTCGTCGAACGAGGGGTCGGTGCGCTGCTGGGTGGCGTAGAGGATTCCGATGACGATGGCGTAGAACACGCCCAACATCCCGAGCACGACCAGCATGTCATTCTCCAGTCAGGGGTGGGGGAGTGGTCGGATGGCTCTCATCGAGCTCGCCGCGAATGTCCTCGACGACGTAGAAGCCCCACAGGCCCAGGCCGAGTACCACCCAGTCGAAGATCCAATACATGATCGAGAACGGAATGCCGAGAACGGGTGTGCGGATTCCGCTGCCGGCGAGGTACAGCGGTGGGAAAAGGGCGAATACCAACGCGACGGCATAGACCGAGAGGAAGAAAATCACGATCGTGCGGCGTCGGCGGTTCCGGATGAATTCTTTCATGATGACAGTCCCTCAGATCGCCTGGCTGACGAGTTTCAGCACTGATTCGTGCAGAATCCCATTGGACGCGACGCCGGTGCCGCGCTGGAAGCTGCGCTCGCCGGCGAGGCTGGTGAACCGCCCGCCGGCCTCTTCGATGATCACTGGCATGGGCGCGAGGTCGTACTCCCGCACGGTGTAGTCGACGACGGCGTCGGCGTGGCCGCTGGCCACCATGGCGTATCCGTATGCGTCGCCCCAGGTGCGCAGCACCACGCCCTGGCTGGTCAGTTCGCTGATCGTGGCGGGCAGCCAGTCCTCCAGCCAGGTCGCCATGACGTGCGCGCCGTCCAGGCGGTCGTGCCGGGAGACCTGGGTGGGCAGGCCGTTGCGCCAGCAGCCGCCGCCCCGCTCGGCATGGATGAGCACCCCCGCGCTGGGCAGGTTGATGGCGCCGAACAGGATCTCGCCGTCCCGCTCCAGTGCGATCAGGTTTGCGTACAGCGGTACCGAGCGGACGAACGACTTCGTTCCGTCAATCGGATCGAGGATCCACCGATAGCCGGTGGAACCGGGGCTGTCGCCGAATTCCTCGCCGAGTACGCCGTCGTCCGGAAAGTGTTCACGCAGGGCGTTTCGCATGTAGGTCTCGACTTCGAGGTCGGCCTGCGTGACCGGCGATCCATCCGCCTTCGCGTCGACCCGATAGTGGGCAGTGTCGTACCAGTGCTTGGCAATATTGCCCGCTTCCGTGGCAATATCGACAGCGATCGAGGCGCGGGTGGACCGAAAGATGCTCATCGGCACCCACTATGCGGAGTAAACCATTTCTGGTTCCTTAATCATCGGTAACGCGTACGTAACAGAGGATCGGTAGCAAGGAAGTCTGCGGCGCGCCGAACCGTTGTCTGCCGGGCGCGCCGCGGTTAGGGTCGGCGAACCGTACGAGGCGTGCCGCGAGGTGACAAATGCCCCTGGTCGAGCAGACCCACGCCGCGCTGCTGCGCCTGTGTGAGGAGCTCGCCGAGCGCTCCTTCCGGCGGCTACCCAACGAGCGGGACCTCGCCGCGCGGCTGGGCACCTCCCGCACCACCCTGCGCAAGGCACTCGAGCTGCTCGAGCGCGACGGGGTGATTCGCCGGGTGCGGGGCCGGGCCGGCGGCGCCTACCTCACCGCGGTGGGGCACGGCGCCCCGGAGGACCTGGCCGAGGTCGAGTTCGGCCGGCGCCTGGAACGCAGCCTGAACACCGTCAAGGGCGTCCCCCAGATGCTGCATGAGCAGGGGTTTCGCGAGGGCACCCGGGTCATCTCGGCCAGGCTGCGACCACCACCGCCGAGGGCCGCCAGCTGTCTGGGCATCGAGCCCGACGGGCAGGTGGTCTCGCTGCTGCGGCTGCGCTACGCCGACGGCGACACCCTCTCCCTGGAGTGGATGTACCTCACCGCCAGCAGGTGCGCGGGCATCCTGGACACCTACCTGGGCTCGGTCTACGAAGGTCTGCGCACCGCGTGCGGGGTGTCGGTGTGCAGCGCCGACGAGGCGATCGACCTGGTCACGGTGAACGAACCGGTCGGCGCCCTGCTCAACCAGCCGGTCGGTACCCCGGTGCTGCGGCTGGAGCGGGTGGGCTACGACCAGCTCGGCGGGCCGATCGAGTACTCCGTGGACCTGTTCCGGGCCGACCGGACCCGGCTCAACGTGCACTCCGGTGCGGCATAGGAGGGTCCGCTCAGCCGGCGTCGCTGGCTCCGCCGGGTGCGGCGCTGAGCAGGAAGTCCACCAGTTTCTCGGTGAATACGTCGTTGTCGTCACCGGCGACCATGTGCCCGGCCTCGCGGACGTCGGCCAGCTGGGCGTGCGGGATCAGTGAGCGCAGCTCGGCAACCCCCTCGTCGCTGACCACGTCCGACTGCTTGCCTCGGACCAGCAGGGTGGGTACCCGGATCGCGCGGGCCGCGGCCGCCATCCGCTCCCGGCGCTCGCTGCGGACCGGCTCGTCGCCGCGCAGCAGGAACGCCGGGTCCCAATGCCAGTACCAGCGCCCGTCGGGCCCCTGCCGGACGTTCTTGCGCAGCCCCTGCTCGGTGGGTGGCCGCCGCCGGTGGGGGTTGTAGGCCCGGATCGCCTCGGCCACCTCGTCCAGCGATGCGAACCCGTCCGGCCGGGCGGACATGAAGGCGGTGATCCGGGCGACTCCGGCCGGCTCGATCCGGGGCACGATGTCCACCAGCACCAGCCCGAGGGCCAGCTCCGGGTCGTTCCCCTGTGCGACCAGCGCCGTGCTGCCGCCCATCGAAGCGCCGACCAACACCGGCCGCTGATCCAGACTCGCCACGATGCCGCGCAGGTCACCGACCAGGGCATCCATGCTGTAGTCCCGCTCGGGTGACCAGCCGGACTCGCCGTGGCCCCGGGCGTCCATGCTCACTACGGTCCATCCGGCGGCCCCCAGCCGCTGGCCGGTGCGGTGCCAGGAGTGCCGGGTCTGCCCGCCGCCGTGCAGCAGCACGACCGTGCCGCGCGGTTGGGCAGCTCGCCACAGGTCGCCGACCAGGGTCAGCCCGTCGTGCTGGAACTCGGTGCGCGTCGGATGGTCCGCCACCGGCGTCTCCTTCCGTTGCGGCTCGGTTCGGTCCGGTCATTCGATCACGCCGGGCCTCGGCGCGGGGCGGTCGCCGCTGCTTGCGCCGGGATAGGACGGGCCTTCGCCCCGAGGTGACCCTGCGCTATCACAATTTCCGGCGTCTTGCGAGACCTGCCGGACGAGACCATGCGGCCTGGTGAAACCGCGACGCCTTCGCGCCGAATGTGCTTATCCTCTGTGAACAGAGTGACCATCGATAATCTAAGTGACCACCGTGGCTAGTGGGGCAGGTGGAGTGGTGGCCGAGGACGGCCGCCCACAACACAACCGGGAGTACCGCATTCGGAGGCCGAGTCATGTCTTGTCGCTGCCGGCAAATGGCCGCCGGCTCCGGCGTGGTGATGACCGATGAGTAATCCGCATTTCATCTGGGCCGCGCTGCTGAGCGCGGTGGCGGTGACGCTGGCCAGCCAGGGGACCGCGATCGCCGCGCCGCCGGTGGGTCCGCATCTCGCACCGCCGATCGCCGGGTCGGCGGGTGGTCCGCCGGCGATCCTGGCGCCCTCGGATCCCGGGCCGCCGGACGCCGTCCCGCCAGATCCCGGCCCGATGTCGGAAGCCGTCCTGGCCGCTCCCGGCGGCGCGCCCAAGGAACTCGGCGATCTGGCCGCCTTCTTCGGCAATACAGTGAGCTGGATCGATCACGGCACATTCGGTCTGGATCGGGCACGCCTATTGCAGGACCGGACCGCGCCGACCGGCAAATTGGTCCGGGTGAGCTATCCGGCCGGCTCGGCCTCGCCGACCGCGGCCCGTGGTGGCGCCCAGGTCGGCGGTGCCCAGGCCTACCTGCGCCTGCCGCGCTCCGCGGACAACATGACGCTGATCTACTACGTCCGATTCCAGCCCGGCTTCCAGTTCGTCAAGGGCGGCAAGCTGCCCGGCCTGTTCGGCGGCGACGCCGGCAGCGGTGGGCACCACGAGGCCGCCGGCTTCTCCACCCGCTTCATGTGGCGGGCGGGTGGGGCCGGCGAGGTCTACGCCTACCTGCCCACCGAAAAGGGATACGGGGCCTCGCTCGGACGGGGCCGGTGGAGATTCACAACCGGGAACTGGATCCGCATCGCACAGCGCGTCGTGCTGAACACCCCAGGCCGCAACGACGGGACCATCACGGTCTGGATGAACGGGCGCACCGTTTTCACCCAGGGCGGCCTGAACTACCGCACGACCGACCGGGTGCACGTCGACGGGCTGTTCTTCTCCACCTTTTTCGGCGGGAGCGAC
>DATHIT010001110.1:0-5326 GCA_035489915.1 Pseudonocardia sp.
CGAACAGATTCGCCGTGGTGATGTCGCCCTTTTCCCGACACATGGCGATACCCGGGCGGAGCCGCTCGACAACCTCGAGTTCGACCGCCAGGTCGGCGTTGAACTGCTCGCGCACGGTCTGTCCAACGCGCAGCGAGAACAACCGCTGATAGTTCGGCAGTCCCTCGAGGAACAGAATCCGGTTCGTGATCTTCTCCGCGTGCTGCATCTCTTCAATTGACTCAGCGCGGGTGTGCTCGGCAAGCTTCGTGAACCCCCAGTTGGCCTGCATCTTCGAATGCAGAAAGTACTGGTTAATCGCGGTTAGCTCGCTCGTGAGCTGCTCGTTGAGCAGCGCAATAACTTCATCATCTCCACGCATGGGCGCGCTTCCCCCTGGTCAGTCATAGGAACGCGCGCACGTTACACGTATCGCTTGGTATTAGGACACGGTTACGCCGAGTTAGGCCAGCGTATGACCTGGTTAGGCAAGTGATGCGTAAGTAAGCGTGACCAGAGTTCTTGGGCTCACGCGCTCCGTGGTAATGAGCACAATCGTGACGCGGTGCTCAAAGTACCGCCGTTTGCCAGCATCTCTTCGATGCTCTCACGACACCCGCCACATCCGGTACAGGCAAATGAGCGTTTGCTGACCTCTTCGACCGTCCGAGCGCCGGCGTGTATGCAGTCGCGGACCTCTGCTTCGGTGACCGCGACACACATGCAAACGAACACTTGGCGCACGCCCTCTCGCCCGATGTCAGTGAGGCAAGCCTAAGGAAAGCATGGCCACCCTATGCTCCGCAACCTGCGCCAGAGTGAGCCGAGGGGGAGGCTTGGGCCCGTGCGCCTGGCCAGGCATGCTGACCCTGTCGTCGCTGAGAGGGGGTGCCGTGCCGCTCGAGGAGTACCGGCGGAAGCGGGACCGCGAGCGCACCCCGGAGCCCATCCCGGCCGCCGACCCGGCGCCCCCCGCCGGCGGCCACGGCGAGCTGTTCGTGATTCAGCAGCACCACGCCCGAAGCCTGCACTGGGACCTGCGGCTGGAGCGGGACGGCGTGCTGGCCTCCTGGGCGGTGCCCAAGGGTTTGCCCGAGGATCCCGGCACCATCCGGCTGGCGGTGCGCACCGAGGACCATCCGATGGAGTACGCCGACTTCTCCGGGGAGATCCCGGCCGGGGAGTACGGCGCGGGTCGGATGACCATCTGGGACCGGGGCCGCTACGACACGGTGAAATGGACCGAGTCCGAGGTGCAGGTTGTGCTGCACGGCAGCCGGGCCAGCGGGCGCTACGTGCTGATCCGCCGGGGCCGCGCGCCGAAGGACTGGCTGCTGCGCCGGGGCGATCCGCCGCGCAACCCCGACCGCCGGCCGCTCCCCCGCGAGCTCTCCCCCATGCTGGCCACCCCCGGAGCGCTGCCCGAGCCGGACGACGGCTGGTGCTACGAAGTGCGCTTCGGCGGCACCCGGGTGCTCGCCCGGGTGGACGGCGGCCGGGTGGAGCTGCTCGGGCCGGACGGCGTCCCGCTGCCCGACCGGCACCCTGAGCTGGCCGGTTTGGGTGCCACCCTGGGTGCGACCGCCGTGCTGCTGGACGGGGAGATCGGCGGTACTCCCCCGGGCCTGTGGATCAGTGACCTGCTGCACGTGGACGGTCGGGACACCCTGGAGCTGCCCTACCGGGACCGGCGCGCGCTGGCCGAGTCGCTGCCGTTGACCGGCCCGCACTGGCGGCTGGTGCCCTCCTACCCCGGCGGCGGGGCGGCGGTAGTGGCGGCGGCGACCGAGCAGGGACTGCCCGCCGTGCTGGCCAAACGCGCGGACTCCGGCTACCAGCCGGGCCAGCGCGGCCCGGACTGGATCGAGATCAGCACCGGCGCGCGGCCACCCGCCGGCGACCCCGCCCCGGCCGCCGCGGTCGTCGCGCCGCCCAGTGGCTCCAGGAGCCGGACGGTGTCCAGCGTGGAGGTGGCCGGGCGCCGGGTCCGGCTGGCCAATCCGGACAAGGTGATCTATCCGCTGACCGGGTTCCGCAAGCGGGACGTGCTGGAGCACTACCTGGCGGTGGCCGAGGTGATGCTGCCGCACCTGGCCGGCCGGCCGACCACGCTGCGCCGCTGGCCGGACGGGGTGGACGCGCCGTCGTTCTTCGAGAAGAACGTGTCCCGGCACGTGCCCTCGTGGGTGCGCACCGTCCGGCTGGACACCCCGGGCAGCGCGGTCGGCTCGGAGGCCATCGACTACCCGCTGATCGACGACCCGGCCGGGCTGGCCTGGGTGGCCAACCTGGCCGCGTTGGAGCTGCACGTGCCGCAGTGGACGGTGGATTCCTCGGGCGACCGCAACGACCCCAACCTGCTTGTGTTCGACCTGGACCCGGGTGAGGGCACAACCATCGTGGAGTGCGCCCGGGTGGCCGAGCGGGTCGCGGCGGTACTCGCCGAGGACGGCCTGCCGGCCTACCCACGCACCAGCGGCGGCAAGGGCATGCAGCTCTACACCCCGGTACAGGTGGCCCGCCCGGAGCAGACCGGCGGGTACGCCAAGGCGGTGGCCGAGCGGCTGGCCGGCGAGGATCCGGCCCGGGTGGTCGCGGTGATGGCCAAGCAACGCCGCCGGGGACGGGTGTTCATCGACTGGAGCCAGAACAACCCGGCCAAGACCACGGTGGCCAGCTACTCGCTGCGCGGCCGGGCCCGCCCGACCGTGGCCACCCCACTGACCTGGGACGAAGTGCGGGCCTGCCGCCGGCCGGAGGACCTGGTGTTCACCGCCGCCGACCTACCGGACCGGCTGGCCCGCCACGGCGACCTACTCACCCCGCTGCTCGGCGACGGCCACCCCCTGCCCTCGTGAGTGGCACGTGTCGGCCGGTGAGCCCGCTCGTCCGCCTCGCACGGCCGGTGGACGCCGAGGCGATGGGGCGGGTGACCGTGTCCAGCTACTTGGCCGCGCACCGAGGTCAGGTGCCCGAACCCGTCTGGTTGGCCCGCCGCGAGCACTGGACGCCGGAGGTCTCCGCCCGGGCCTGGGCGGACGCGCTGGCCGAGATCGCCGCCGACACCGACCCGACCGCGTGCGTCTACCTGGCCGTCGAGCCGTGCGGGGAGGTCGTGGGAGTGGCGATGGGCCAGCCGGCCGAGGCGTCACCGTTGCCGCACACCGGCGAGGTCAGCGCGCTGTACGTGCTGCCCGGTCACCAGGGCCGTGGCCTGGGCCGGCGCCTGGTGTCGGCGGTCGCCACCCACCTGCGCGAGCGCGGGCTGCCCGCGCTGACCATCGCCGTGCTGGCCGCCAACACTCCGGCCCGCCGCTTCTACCAGGCACTGGGTGGCCGCGAGGTGGCGGCCGAGGTGACCGAGGAGGCCGGTCACCAGCTGCCCCAGGTCGTCTACGGCTGGCCGGACACCGCACACCTGATTAGTGGCTCGTGAGTGGCAATGGTCGCTATAGCGACCATTGCCACTCACGGGTCAGTCGCCGCTGGTCAGGTGCAGGAGGCAGGCTTGTTCGGGTTCGAAGGTGGGTAGCTGGATGCCGACCTGGGTGAGGACGGCTCCGGTCAGCACTACGTCGCCGCGGTCGAGCCAGCCGGGGTGGGCGCGCTGGTGCCGCCGCGCGGGCCCGGCCGGTTCGACCAGGTTCAGCCGGTAGCGGCGGTCCGGGTCGAGGCCGGCGAGTCGCACCCGGGGCGGGCGGATGGTGTCGCTCACCGCCAGCTGCACGTAGCTGAACAGTGCCTCCGAGGCGTCCGGGGCGACCACGCCGTGCACCAGGGCCGCCGGGTCGGGATGGTCGACCCGCACCACGTCGCCGCCGTGCAGCAGCCCGCGAACCTGCTTGTAGAACGAGATCACCGCGGCGATGCCCGCCTGCTCGCCGGGGGTCGCCTCGGCGATGTTCCACTCGAAGCCGAAGTGGCCGAACAGCGCGGTCGCGGCGCGGAAGGACAGGTCGTGCACCCGCCCGGTGGTGTGTGACCGGGGTGGCCCGATGTGCGCGCCCATCAGCTCCGGCGGCAGGAACACCCCGGTCCAGCGCTGGATGGTCTGGCGCTCCAGCGCGTCGTTGCAGTCGCTGGTCCACACCCGGTCGGCGCGCTCGAGCACCTCCAGGTCGATGCGTGCCCCGCCGGACGAGCAGCTCTCGAACTCGACGTCGGAATGCCGGGCCCGCAGCTCGTCGAACAGCCGGTAGTACGCCACGGTCTGCGCGTGTACCCCGGCCCGGCCGGCGTGGCCGGCGCCGATCAGGTCCCGGTTGTGGTCCCACTTGACGAAGGCGATGTCGTACTCGGTGAGCAGCCGGTCCATCCGGTCCAGGATGTAGGCGTAGGCGGCCGGGTTGGCCAGGTCGAGCACCTGCTGGTTGCGCTGCGCGGGTGGCAGCACACCCGGCGCCGGGGCGAGCACCCAGTCGGGGTGGGCCCGGTAGAGGTCGGAGTCCGGGTTGATCATCTCCGGCTCGAACCACAGGCCGAACTCCATGCCGAGCCCGCGCACGTGCTTGATCACCGGGTCCAGCCCGTCCGGCCACACCGTCTCGTCGACGAACCAGTCGCCCAGCCCGGCGGTGTCGTCGCGGCGGTGCCGGAACCACCCGTCGTCCAGCACGAACCGCTCCACGCCCAACTGGGCGGCCGTGTCGGCCAGCCGACGCAGGGTGTCCAGGTTGTGGTCGAAGTAGACCGCCTCCCAGGTGTTGAGCACCACCGGCCGGGGCCGGTCCGCCCACCGCTGCTGTGGTGGGCGGGAGCGCAGCCAGCGGTGGAACGCGGCGCTGATCCCGTCGATGCCGGCCGGCGAGTAGGCGGCGTAGAGCCAGGGGCCGGCGTACTCCTCGCCCGGGGCGAGACTGAGCTCGCCGGGTAGCAGCAGTTCGCCGCCGCCGAGTACCGGGCGTGAGTCGGGCTGGTGCTCGGCGTAGGTGACGTGGTTGCCGCTCCAGGCCACGTGCAGCGCCCACACCTCGCCATGGCGGAACCCGAACCCCGGGGTGCCGGCCAGCAGCCCGATCGTCGCGTCGTGCCCGGTCCTGCCCCGCCGCCCTTCTCGCACCCAGCTACCCAGCTCGAAGCCGTGGCGGCGCGGCTGGCGCTCCTTGCAATGGATGCCGGTGAAGTCGAGCAGTTCGGCGGCCCGCTCCGGCACCGGCAGCGCGGCCTCCAGGCCATCCACCGTGTACGGCGCCTCACCGTCGTTGCGGACACGGTGGCGCAGCCGCAGCAGACCGGACTCGGTCAGTTCCAACTCCCCGGTGAGGGTCAGCCCGGCGACCAGGTCCGTGGCGGCGTAGCCGATCCCGCTCGAGCCGCCGGACACCGAGCTCAGCCGGAACGAGGGCGA
>DATHIT010001111.1:0-14323 GCA_035489915.1 Pseudonocardia sp.
CAGCGCCTCCATGGACTTGTACCGCTCCGGCTCGTCGGCGCACACGATGATCTTGACGACGCCCTCGGCGGCCAGCTTGCGGGTCAGCGCGGGCACCTCCAGGCCACCCTCGGCGTCCTGGCCGCCGGTCATCGCCACCGCACGGTTGTAGAGGATCTTGTAGGTGATCGACACCCCGGCGGCGATACAGGCCTGCACGGCCAGCTGCCCGGAGTGCGCGAAGGTGCCGTCGCCGATGTTCTGGAACATGTGCGCCGGGCCGTCCAGCAGCGCCGACTGGCCGATCCACTGTGCGCCCTCGCCGCCCATCTGGGTCATCGAGCTGACCTTGGTGCCCGGCCGGTCGGTGGTGGCTACCATCGCGTGGCAGCCGATCCCGCCGCCGGCCACCGAACCCTCCGGCAGCAGGGTGGAGCGGTTGTGCGGGCAGCCCGAGCAGAAGTACGGGGTGCGGGCCACCGGAAGCAGTTCGAGCACCGGCCGGGTGGCCAGTTGCGGCGGGGCCAGCCGCTCGGCCACCTCGGGGCGCAGCCGCAGCACCCGGCGCAGCGGACCGGCCAGGGCGCCGGCGGTGATCTCGCCGGCCACCGGCACCAGCGGCGCGCCGGTGGCATCCGCCGAGCCGATCACCTCGGGCGCGCCGGGCAGCCGGTAGAGCGCGTCCCGGATCGCCGACTCGATGAACGGGGTCTTCTCCTCGACCACGAGCACGGTGTCCAGGCCCTCGGCGAACCGGCGCACCAGGTCCCGCTGGATCGGGTGGACCATGCCGAGGCGCAGTAGCCGGATGCCGGAGCGGCGCAATGCCTCGTCATCGAGCCCGAGGTCGCGGAGCGCCTCGCGGACGTCGTGGAACGCCTTGCCGCCGGCCACGATGCCCAGCCAGGCTTCCTGGGTGTCCAGCTCGATGCTGTTCACCGGGTTGGCCGCGAGGAACTCGTGCAGCATCGCCCAGCGGGGTCCGTAGAGCTGCTCCTCGGCGCGCAGCGATGCCGGCGGGATCAGCATGGGCACCTGCTCGTAGCGCCACGGCTGGCCTTCCCAGGTCAGCTCGGGCACGGTGATGTCCACCTCGCCGACCGCACTGTCGACGGTCCACACGCCGTCGGCCACGTCGGCGACGATCTTCATGCCGACCCACAGCCCGGACGCCCGGGACAGCGCGATGCCGTAGCGGCCCAGCCGGACGATCTCCGCCGCGGTGCCCGGGTAGAGCACCGGCAGCCCGTAGCCGGACAGGGTCCGCTCGCTCATGCACGGGATGGTGGAGGACTTGCAGGCCGGGTCGTCGCCGGCGAGCACCAGCACCCCGCCGCGCGGGTCGGCGCCGCAGATGTTGCCGTGCCGCATCGGGTCGCCGGCCCGGTCCACCCCCGGTGCCTTGCCGTACCACACCCCAACGGCGCCATCGACCGCACGACTCCGGCCGGGCACCTCCACCTGGCTGCCCCAGATCGCCGTCGCGGCCAGCTCCTCGTTCACCGCGGGCACGAACTTCAACCCGGCCGTCTCCACCAGCTCGGGCGCGCCGGCCAGCGCCTTGTCCAGCACCCCGAGCGGGCTGCCCTGGTAGCCGGAGACGAACGACGCGGTGTTGGCGCCGGCGCGGGCGTCCGCCGCGTGCTGCTCGACCAGCATTCGGGCGATCGCCTGCACGCCGGTCAGCAGCACCGGCCCGGTGCCGGCGCGGTAGCGCTGCGCCAGCGAGAACTCCACCGGGATGGCTGGTCCGGCCGCTTCCGACTGCAGTGTCACCGGCTCATTCCTCCAGATCGCTCCGGACCGCCAACCCTCGGCGGATGTCTGACACTCTGCCTCACCGCGGCGCGGCTCGCACCGAGAGTCCTTGACGGCTCCCGGAAGTTCGACCTAGCTTCCGGTACGAACGCCTCGGCGTTCCGGATGTCAGAACAGGACGGGCGGACGGAGATGTCTGACGCGACGCTGTCCACTGTGCGCAACGCCGCTCGCCTGCTCAAGGCGTTTCTGACCAGGGAAGAAGAGCTCGGCGTCGCCGAGTTGGCGCGGCGGCTCGGGCTGGGCAAGAGCAGCGTGCACCGGCTGCTGACCACGCTGCTCGGCGAAGGCCTGGTCGAGCAGGACAGCCGCACCGGGCGCTACCGGCTGGGCATCGTGATGTTCGAGCTGGGCGAGGCGGTCCGGCTGCACATGGACCTGCACGCCGCGGCCAGCACCGTGCTGGTCCGGTTGCGCGAGCAGACCGGGGAGAGCGTGCAGGTTGGCGTGGCCGACGGCGACGACGTGGTCTACGTGGAGCGGTTGGACAGCGCCCACTCGCTGCGCCTGTTCGGTGAGTTCGGTCGCCGACTGCCGCTCTACAGCACCAGCTCCGGCAAGGTGCTGCTGGCCTACCGGGATGACCCGGAGCGGGCGGCGTACCTGGCCAGGGTCCGGTTGGCGCCGCTCACCCGGCACACCATCACCGATCCGGTCCGGCTGCGCGACGAGCTGAGCACGGTGCGCGCCCGGGGCTGGGCCGAAGCGATCAACGAGCGGCAGGTCGGGGTGGCCTCGCTGGCCGCGCCGGTCCGCGACCTGACCGGCGATGTGGTGGCCGCGATCAGCGTGAACGCCCCGGTCACCCGGTTCCGAGGGGTGCCGCGCCGGCGCCTGGCGCAGACTGTGATCGACGCCGGCGAGGCCGTGTCCCACCGGCTGGGATGGGCCCCCGAACACCTCCACGGTAAGGAGAGCTGAATGCCCGTGACCGACGCGCCAGCGAAGGCCCGCGCGCTGTACGAGGCCCGGCGCAGCCGGGTGCCGATCCCGCCGTTCACCGACGCGGACCCGGCACTGGGCATGGCCGACGGCTACGCCATCCAGCGCGAACTGGTGCCGCTGCTGCTGGCCGACGGGGACCGGATCATCGGCTACAAGGTCGGGCTGACCTCCAAGCCCATGCAGCGGATGATCGGGGTGGACTCCCCCGACTACGGGCCGGTGCTGTCGTCCACGGTGTACGGGGACGGGGACGCGATCCCGCTGGACCGGTTCATCCAGCCGAAGTTGGAGGCCGAGATCGTGTTCGTACTCGGCTCCCGGCTGGCCGGGCCCGGAGTCAGCGCCATCGACGCACGCCGGGCCATCCTCGGCGCGGCGGCGGCCATGGAGATCGTCGACTCGCGGATCCAGGACTGGCGGATCAAGCTGGCCGACACGGTGGCCGACCTGGCCTCAAACGGCGCGGTGGTCACCTCCAGCCGGCTGGTACCGGTCGACGGCCTGGACACCCGGCTGATCGGGATGACGCTGACCCGGGGCGGCGAGCTGATCGACACCGGAGCCGGGGCGGCCGCGCTGGGCGACCCGGTGGCGGTGGTGGCCTGGCTGGCCAACGTGCTCGGGGAGAACGGCGTGGCGCTCGAACCGGGGCACCTGGTGATGACCGGGGCGCTGCACTCGGCGGTGCCGATGCGCGCCGGGGACGTGTTCCGCGCCGAGTTCGACCGGCTCGGGCCGGTCACCGTCCGGGTGGTAGCCGGGGAGGGGTCCTGACATGGCCAACGTGACCGAGCTGGCGGCCCGGCTGAGCAAGGCGGTCGCCGACCGCACCGCCATCGAGCAGCTCTCCGACGAAGCACCGGACCTGGACCTGGCCACCGGCTACGCGGTGCAGCGCGCGCTGCGCGAGCAGGCCGGCCCGCTGGCCGGGTGGAAGCTGGGCGTCACCTCGCGGGCCAAGCAGGCGCAGGTCGGGGTGAGCGACCCGGTCTACGGCTTCCTGGCCGCCGGCAACGCGCTGGATCTGGGCGCCCCGCTGAAGACCGGCGAGCTGATCCAGCCGAGGGCGGAGCCGGAGATCGTCTTCACCATGGGCCGAGACCTGGCCGGGCCGCATGTCACCGCCGCCGAGGTGCTGGACGCGACGGCCGGGGTGGCGGTCGGCGTGGAGATCCTGGACTCCCGCTACCGGGACTACCGGTTCACCATGGCCGACGTGGTCGCGGACAACACCTCCGCCGCCCGGTACGTGATCGGCGCCCCGGTGCCGCCCGCCGGCATCGACCTGCGGCTGGTCGGCGTGGTGCTGGAGCACAACGGCGAGGTGGTGGCCACCGCGTCCGGCTCGGCGTCGCTCGGGCACCCGGCCGCGGCGGTGGCCTGGCTGGTTCGCGCGTTGGCCGCCGAGGGCGAGGGCCTGCGCGCCGGCGAGGTGGTCCTCTCCGGCGGCCTCACCGCCGCCGTCCCGCTGGCCTCCGGCGACGTCGTGGTCGCCTCGGCCGACCGCCTGGGCACCGTCGAGCTGCGCTGCGGTTGAGCGGCGGGGCGCCCACGCATCGGCACTTTTGGCTATGTAACCCAGCTCACATCTCCGGGACACTGGGCCGGCCCGCCCACCGCCGACGCCCGGAGCCGTCCGATGGTCACGTCACCCCGTCCCGAGACGCCGGCCGGCCCCGCGATCGCCCGCCGCGCGGTGCTGTCCGGCGCGGCCGCGCTGGGCCTGGGCGCGCTGGTCGCCGCCTGCGCACCTACGCCGAGCGCACCGCCCGCGCCGACGGCACCGGGGCCGGCCCCGCGGCCCCCGGCGGACCAGCTGCGCGCCCGGTTCGAGGCGACGGCCAAAGAGCTGACCACTCCGGGCGCGGTGATGCTGGTGCGCTCCCCGGCCGGCGAGCAGTCCGCCACCTACGGCTTCCGCACGGTGGCCGGCACCGAGCCGATCACCCTCGCCGACCACGCCCGGATCGGCTCGGTCACCAAGACGCTCACCGCCACCTGCATCCTGCAGCTCGCCCAGGAGGGCAGGGTGGACGTCGGCGCCCCGGTGTCGGAGTACCGCCCGGACGTGCCGAACGGGAAGAACATCCCGGTCAGCCGGCTGCTGGAGATGCGCAGCGGGCTGTACAACTACAGCGAGTCGCTGGAGCTCAACAAGTCACTGGACGAGAATCCCGGCAAGGTCTGGACGCCGGAGGAGCTGCTCGCGCTGGCGTACCAGCACCCGCCGTACTTCCCGCCCGGGACCGGCTACCACTACTCGAACACCAACTACGTGCTGCTCGGCCTGATCATCGAGCAGCTGGACAAGAAGCCGCTCGCGGCGGCCTACCAGGACCGACTGCTCACCCCGCTGAACATGCAGGAGACCTCACTGCCGCCCGCCGACTCCGTCGCGATTCCACAGCCGCACCCACACGGCTACCAGTACGGCACCAACGTCGCCACCATGAACGGCGAGGGCTTGCCGCTGGACCAGCAACCGGCGGCCTTCGCCGGGCGGACCAAGCCGAACGACGTCACCGACGAGAACCCGTCGTGGACCTGGGCGGCCGGCGGGGGCATCTCCACGATCGCGAACCTGGCCACCTGGGCCACCGCGATGGGCGACGGCACCCTGCTCAACCCGACCTGGCAGCGCAGGCGGCTGGAGAGCATCCAGCCGATCGACCCGGCCAACCCAGCGTCGCTCGGATACGGCATGGGCATCGCCAAGTTCGGCCCGATGTACGGCCACACCGGGGAGTTACCCGGGTTCCAGTCGTTCTGCGGCTACGACCCGGACAAGAAAATCGCCCTGGCGGTCTGGGCGAACCTGAACGCCGCCCCCGACGGGCGTGCGGTTGCCAGCACAATCGCCCAACAACTAATCGGCACAATCTACGGCTGAAAGGGCCGCCACGCGCACTCCGGCGCCCTCACGCACATGCTGGAGCATGAGCGTGAGGGCGCGAAAGTGCGCGTGGGCTGCCTAGGCGCGGTGCTCTAGGCGGACTATGACCCACTTGGAGGTGGGGGTGTTGCTGTCTAGGGCGGTGGAGTCCAGGGGGACCAGGGGGTTGGTTTCCGGGTAGTAGGCGGCTACGCAGCCCTTGGGGGTGTTGTACTCGACCAGGCGGAACGCCTCGGCGCGGCGCTCGGTCAGCGTGGTGCCGGCGGGGCCGTCGGACCATTCGCTGACCAGGTCCACGGTCTCCCCGTCGGCGAAGCCCAGCTCGGCCAGGTCGGCGGCGGAGATGAACACCACCCGCCGGCCGGAGTGGATGCCCCGGTAGCGGTCGTTGAGCCCGTAGATGGTGGTGTTGAACTGGTCGTGGCTGCGCAGCGACTGCAGCACCAGGCGCCCCTCCGGCACGGTCAGCACCGGCAGCGGGCTGACCGTGAACACCGCCTTGCCCTCCGGGGTGGGGAATGTGCGGGAGTCGCGCGGCGGGTGCGGCATGGTGAACCCGCCGCGTTCCCGGATGATCTGGTCGTAGCCCTCGCAGCCGGGCACCACGCGACCGATCCGCTCGCGGATCTGGTCGTAGTCCTCGGCGAAGCCCCGCCACGGGATGTCGTAGCGCCCGCCCAGGGTGGCCGCCGCGATGCCGCACAGGATGTCCACCTCGGAGCGCAGCAGCTCACCGGCCGGCTCGCTGCGGCCCCGGGAGGCGTGCACCGCGGACATCGAGTCCTCCACGGTGACCCGCTGCACCTGGCCCCCGGTGAGGTCCTTCTCGGTGCGCCCGAGGGTGGGCAGGATCAGCGCGGTCTCGCCGGCGGTCAGGTGCGAGCGGTTCAGCTTGGTGGAGATCTGCACGCTCAGCTCGGTCGAGCGCAGCGCCGCCTCGGTCACCTCGGTGTCCGACATGGCCGCCGCGAAGTTACCGCCCAGCCCGACGAACACCCGGGCCCGGCCGTCCCGCAGCGCCCGCACCGCGTTCACCGCGTCCACCCCGTGGTGCCGGGGCGGCTCGAAGCCGAACTCGTCGCGCAGCGCGTCCAGGAAGGAATCCGGGACTTGCTCCCAGATGCCCATGGTGCGGTCGCCCTGCACGTTGGAGTGCCCGCGCACCGGGCACAGGCCCGCGCCCGGCTTGCCGATCATGCCCTGCAGCAGCGCCAGGTTGACGAACTCCTTGATGGTGGCCACTGCGTTGCGGTGCTGGGTGATACCCATCGCCCAGCAGGTCACGATGCGCTTGGACTCGGCGAACATGGCCGCGGCGCCCTCGATCTCCGCCCGGGTGAGCCCGGTGGCGGTGAGCACCTCGTCCCAGTCCAGCAGGTCCGCGTGCTTGCGGTAGGCCTCGAAGCCCACGGTGTGCTGCTCGATGAACGCGTGGTCCACCACGGTCCCCGGGTTGGCCTCCTCGGCAACCAGCAGCAGGTGGCCGATGGCCTGCAGCAACGCCAGGTCGCCGCCGGCCCGGATCTGCAGGAAGGTGTCCGCCAGCGGGGTGCCCTTGACCAGGCCGCGCGGGGACTGCGGGTTGTCGAACTTGAGCAGCCCGGCCTCGTGCAGCGGGTTGATCGCCAGGATGCGCGCGCCGCGCTGCTTGGCCAGCTCCAGCGCGGTGAGCATCCGGGGGTGGTTGGTGCCCGGGTTCTGCCCGCAGACCACGATCAGGTCAGCCTCATGCAGGTCGTGCAGCGACACCGAGCCCTTGCCGATGCCGATGGTCTCGGACAGCCCCACGCCGGTGGACTCGTGGCACATGTTGGAGCAGTCCGGCAGGTTGTTGGTGCCGTAGGCGCGGGCGAACAGCTGGTAGACGAACGCCGCCTCGTTGGACGCGCGCCCCGAGGTGTAGAACAGCGCCTCGTCCGGGCTGGCCAGCCCGTTCAGGTGCCGCCCGATCAGCGCGAAGGCGTCTGACCACTCGATCGGCTCGTAGTGCGTGCCGCCTGGGCGCCGCACCATCGGGTGGGTCAGCCGGCCCTGCTTCTCCAGCCAGTACTCGGTGCGCTGCTCCAGGTCGGCCAGCGAGTGCTCGCGGAAGAACTCCGGGCCGACCCGATCCCTGGTGCCCTCCCAGGCGACCGCCTTGGCGCCGTTCTCACAGAACTCGGCGGTGTGCCGGTGGTTCGGATCCGGGTCCGGCCAGGCGCAGCTCATGCAGTCGAAGCCCTCGACCTGGTTGAGCGACAGCAGGTTCCGCGCGGATTTCCGCACGCCCATCTGCTTGAGCGCCATGGTCATGCTCACCCGCACCGCGGGCACCCCGGCGGCGTGCTTCTTCGGCTTGCCCACCGCCAGGCGCGCCTCCTCGGCGTCGATCGGCGGGTCGTTCCTGGGCGCGTCGTTGGTGGGCGCACCGTTCTTGGGCGTAGACAAAGCGGCCTCCTGGCAACGGTGAACGGGTATTTCGGCACCGATGCCGGAGGAGCTCGTTCAACATCGAATGTAGTCCCGGCGCTCGCCCGGGGTGCGCCCACCCCGGGCTCAGTAAGATGACCCTTACCACTGGCGCGCCGGCACCGAACGGCGTAGCGCTCAGACGGTCAGCACCAGCTTGCCGGCGGTCCGGCCGGTCTCCCCCACCCGGTGCGCCGAGTCCGCCCGATCCAGCGGAAACGTCTCCGCCACCACCGGGCGCAGCTGCCGAGCGTCCACCAGCGCGGCGATCTGCTCGAGGCCGTGCCCATCCGGCTCGACCAGCATGCCGGTGGCCCGAATGCCGCGCTCCGCCGCGGCGGCCAATGCGGCCCCGGCCGTCCGGGACGGCACCGAGATCAGCAGGCCACCGGGGCGGAGCACGTCCAGGGAGCGCATCGCCACGTCTCCGCCGACCAGGTCCAGCACCACGTCCACCGGATCGAGCACCTTTTCGAATTCGGTGCCCTGGTAGTTGATCGCCTCGTCCAGCCCGAGCTGGCCGAGCGCCCGGTGTTTGGCCGAGCTGGCGGTGCCGATCACGTACGCTCCTCTGCTCCTGGCGATCTGCACGGCGAGGTGGCCGACTCCCCCGGCGGCGGCGTGGATCAACACCCGCTGCCCCTCGGACACCTCGGCGATGTCCACCAGGCACTGCCAGGCGGTGAGTCCGGCCAGCGGCAGCGCCGCCCCGGCGATCGGGTCGAGCCGGGAGGGCAGCGCGGCGAAGTGCCGGGACGGCGCGGTGACGTACTCGGCGTAGCCGCCGGCCTGCCGAGGGAACCACGGCATGCCGAACACCAGGTCGCCGACCGCGAACCGGGTCACCCCCGGGCCGATCGCATCGACCACCCCGGCCACATCCCAGCCGAGTACCACCGGGGGGTCGCCGAGCACCGCCGCCATGCCCTGCCCGGCGCGGGTCTTCCAGTCCACCGGATTGACCCCGGCGGCGGCCACCCGCACCCGGATCTCGGTGGGCAGGGGCGCCGGAACCGGACGGCTCACCACGGTGAGCACCTCGGGGTCCCCGTAGCGATCCAGGCTGACCGCCCGCATGAAGTCCATATCCGCTGTTTAGCGGATCGCCTCCGCGCGCTCAGCACCGGCACGCCGCCCGACTACTGTCAGGCGACCCGGTCAGGGTGGCGTTCCCTCACCCGGCGGACATCCGGATCTTTGAGCTGAACCTGGCGCACACCGCGCCCCCGAGGTACTAGTTTGCGAAGCAAACCGTTCCGGGGCGCAGGAATGTCCGACTCGTCCCGGAAACTGTCCACTGGAGGACCGTGACCGACGACCACGACGGGCGGACCGGATTCGGCATCCGGCTCCGTCAGTTGCGCGAGGACGCCGAGCTGTCCGGCAAGGAGTTAGCCGAGCGGCTGGGTTGGCCCGCGTCCAAGGTGTCCCGGCTGGAGAACGGCCGGCAGACCGCCTCGGCCGACGACGTGCGCGCCTGGGCGAGCGCGTTGAGCGCGCCCGAGGAGCTGCGCGACGAGCTGGTCTCCGACCTGCGCAGCCTGCGCGTGGAGTACGCCACCTGGCGGCGCCAGTACCGCTCCGGGCTCGCGCCCCGGCAGAAAGCCGGGGTGGTGCTGGAGCACTCCACCACCCGGCTGCGTGCGCTGGAGACGGCGATCGTGCCCGGGCTGCTGCAGACCGCCGACTACGCCCGGCACGTCTTCCACGGCCTGTCCGAGCTGCACCGCAGCCCGGATGACGTGGAGGAGGCGGTGCGCTCCCGGATGCGCCGCCAGGAAGCGCTGTATCACCCGGAACGCCAGTTCAAGTTCCTGGTCACCGAGGCCGCACTGCGCGCCCGGCTCTGCCCGCCGGCCGTGCTGCGCGCCCAGCTGGACCGGCTGATGGTGCTCTCCGGCATGGAGAACGTGGAGCTGTCGGTCATCCCGGCCGACGCCCCGCTGCTGAAGGCGACCAGCCACGGTTTCTGGATCTTCGACGACAGCCTGGTGCTGATCGAGACGATCAACGCCGAGCTGGCCATCCGGGACCGCGAGGACATCGCGCTCTACGCGCGGCTGTTCGACACCTACTGGGCCGCGGCCAACCACGGCCAGCAGGCCTTCGATTTCATCGCGTCGCTGGCCCTCGACCTGGGCGAATCAGTCGGCTGAGCCCAACTGGCCGGTCGGGTCGCGTTTCCAGCCCAGGTACCGCTCGGTCTCCACCAGAAAGCCGCCGGCCAGCCACAGCGCAACGACCGCGTCATCGCCGAGGCCGAACACGTTGAACAGCAGCTCGGGCACCACGTCCACCGGCGAGATCAGGTAGACCAGGCCGACCAGGAACAGCGCCAGCCGCCCCCGGCTCAGCCCTCGGTAGCGCCCGCCCAGCGATGCGCCGACCATCCGGGGCAGCGCCCGGGCCCGCTCACCCAGCCCAGGGGCACCGGGCCGGCGGCCGCGCGCCACGGCCCGCCAGAGCGCGCGGAACGCGGAGATCCGCCGGGGGTTCAGCATGCCTGGCACAGCCGGTCCAACGAGCCACCGGCAACCGTGGTTCCTGACCAGCCCCGGCCGGCGGTTACCCAACTGCACCACAGACATGCCGGCCAGCGGGCAAACCTGCCGGTTGTGCAGCTAGGCAACCAGCCGCACGAGCCGTGGGGGCGGCGGCGGGTCGGTTGGGGTGCTCAGTAGCCGTAGCCGCCACTGGGGGCTGGGTCGGACACGGGCGCGGGCGCGGGTTTCGGGGGCGCCGGTCGGGGTGCGGGGACGCCCAGGGAGCCGCTGGAGACGTTGGAGCCTCGTTGGCCGGTGGGCTTCGCGGCGGCTACCGCGGGTTTGCCGGCCGGGCCCACCGCGTGCCAGCTGCCCGCCACTCCTTCGCCCTTGGTTTGCCCGGGCACGGTGTCGCCGAGGTACCGGTAGAGCGGCCAGCCGGCCAGCGTGACCTGCTCGGTGCCGTCCGAGCGGAGCACGATGCCGACCAGTCCCGGCGCGATACCGCGCAGTTGCGGGGCGCCGCCGGTGGCCAGTACCGGCGGCCAGGTGACCGCGCATTGACCGGCGCAGTTCGACTTGGCTGGCTTGGCGGTGTCCTTGTCGAACCGGTAGAGGGTGGCTCCGGAGCTGGTCACCACCTCACCGAGCGGCACACGAGCGGTGGTCAGGGTGATCGGCGCGTCGGCGGCCGGCGCGGGACCGGCGGACGGGGCAGCCTGGGGGTCGCCGCGCCAGACGTCGTAGCCGCCGAGGGCGGCCAGCGCCAGCGCCGCGCCCACCAGCAGCGGCATAGGCCTGAACATGGGTTTCTCCTCGTGATCCCGCGCCGGCTGGGGATACGGCGCGTCACCCCTGCACACGTGGGCGCCGCCCCGGCGGTTCAGCTTCGGTCGCATTCGGCGAAAAGAATCCTTGCGGAACGACATGTAACGATATATCGTGAGTGCAGCGGCAACAGTCGCAACATGACAAGAGGTATCCAGGAGGTATCACTATGACTAGCATGAACGCGGCTTGGGATCCACGCTTCTCCGCGCTGCGCGGCGCCATGCGCCACCGCGGCCGGCTGGCGGCATTCGCCCAGCGGGGTCCAAGCAACGAACATGAACCAGGGGACGCATTCGGCGGCGAAGGCTTTGAACGCCCACGAGGGCCAGGAAAGCCAGGCCGCCGGCGGGGACCGCGAGGCGGTTCCGATGGCCCCGGCTTCGGGCCGGGTTTCGGTCCAGGCTTCGGGCCTGGCTTTGGTCCGGGGTTCGGCCCCGGCTTCGGCCAGGGCCCGCGTGGCCGCGGCCGCCGGGGCGCTCGTCGCTCCCGCGGCGACATCCGGCTCGCGGTGCTCGCGCTGCTCGCCGAGCACCCCCGGCACGGCTACGAGATCATCCAGGAGATTGCCGAGCGCACCTCGGGCTCCTGGCGGCCCAGCCCAGGTTCGGTCTACCCGACCCTGCAGCAGCTGGCCGACGAGGGCCTGGTGCGCACCGAGGAGTCCGAGGGCCGGCGCACTGTCGCCCTCACCGAGACCGGCACCACGTACGTCGAGGAACACCGCGACGAGCTGGCCAAGGTCTGGGACTCGGTGGATGACGAGGTCAGTACCGCCGTGTCCAACCTGCGCAACCAGTACGGCCAGCTACACGCGGCCGTGGCGCAGATCATGGCGGCAGGCACCGACGAGCAGCGGGAAACCGCCGCGACCGCCCTTGCCGACGCCCGCAAGGCCATCTACCGACTGCTCGCCGAGTAGTCACATCCCCAGCCCGGCTACTCCCCGAGTAGCCGGGCAACCCATCCGACGGCACACAGCACGACGGCGCCGCACACAGGTTTGAACTTGTGTGCCGCGGCCCGACGGTGTGTGCCGTTGCGCGTTTCAGCGTGGGAAGCAGCGGGCGAAGGCGCGGAGCAGCCGGGGTGGGCCGGAGATGCGGATTCGGCGACGCAGCAGCGCGCCGAGCAGCCCACGTTCGCCGGCGAGGAAGCCGAACCACGTTGCGGTGTCGGCGCGTATTCGCAGGTCAGCGGCGCCATCGTGGCCTTCGGCGATGGTCAGCTCGCCGTCCCGGATGACGATGGTGATCGCCCGTTGCTCGGCGCCGGTGAAGGTGAAGTGGTACGTGGCGGCCAGCCCCCGGGAGACCTCCCGCTGGAAGATCAGCGGCAGCCCGACCATGAACGCATCCACCGTCCGGGCGCGCAGGCCGTTGCCGACCCGCTTGGTCCGCTTGTGCGGGAAGCGGTGCGCCACATGTGCCTCGGCATCGGAACCCGCCACCACGTAGATGGTCTCCGGCTTGTTCTGCAGCGGCTTGACCACCTCGGCCAGGTGGGTCTTGCGGCTGTCCAGGTACGGACCCAGCACGTCCTCCCCCGCCGGACACACCGAGACGCAGTAGGCGGCCTTGTAGTTCGGCCCGAAGGACAGGCTCTGCCACACCGACGCGGTCTCCGGCTCGGACACCCTGGCCCGGTAGTCCGGCGCGTCCTTCGCCTCGACCACGTTCTCCACCCAGTCCCCGAAGCCGCCCAGGAACTCCCGGTAGTTGTGCGTGTAGCAGGCGGAGAAGTCGAACCGGCCGTCCGAGTTGATCGCCCCGGTCGGGCAGGCCGCGACGCACAGCTTGCACTCCAGGCACGGGTTGTAGTCCAGCGGCCGGGAGTACTCGCTCACCGGCGTGTCCAGCACCACCGTGCCGAGCAGGATGAAGTTGCCGAGCTTCGGATGGATCACGTTGCGGTGGATGCCCATCCGACCCAGCCCGGCCTCCACCGCGATCGGCTTGTGCGCCACCACCCAGATCCGCTCGCTGGGGAAGCGGTCCATCTCCATCGGGAAGCCCACCGCGCCGTTGAACGCACGCACCCCGATCGACTCCAGCTCGGCGACGATCCGTCGGGCCACCTCGTTGGTGTCGTGGTTGGTCAGGTGGAACTCCAGGTTGCTGGCCGAGCGGGCCGGGCTGCGGACCGCCTCCCGGTTCATCGTGCACACGAAGCTGATCAGCGCTCGGGGTCGCCGGAAGGCCGCTTCCAGGTGTGGGCGTTCCTCGGCCAGCTCGGGGCGCTCGATCTCCACGAACCCGACGTCGTCCGCGCCGGCGCGATGGCACAGCTCGCGCAGCCAGCCGGCGTCCAGCACCTCCGGCGGCGCGGAAACCTCCCCGGCGGCGACCCGCCGACGGACTTCGATCACATTGGGGTGCGAGTCCATCTTGGCCATGGCTGCCGTCCTCCGATCAGCCCGGGGCGGGTGGCTTCCTGACCGTAGAGCAAGTCAGTATGGTGAAGCAACTAACCGATGAGCACGGCCGACGTAGCAAGGAAGCCCATGGTGCTGGGCCGGACGTACGACGCCCAGGTGTGTTCGCTGGCGCGCGCCCTGGAGGTGGTCGGCGAGCGCTGGACGCTGCTGATCGTGCGGGACGCGCTGCTCGGGCTGACCCGTTTCGAGCAGTTCTCCGAGAGCCTCGGGCTGGCTCGCACCGTGCTCACCGACCGGCTCGGCCGGCTGGTGGAGGCCGGAGTCCTGGAGCGGGTGCGCTACCAGCGGCGGCCGGAGCGCTACGAGTACCGGCTCACCGAGCGGGGCCGGGGACTGGGCGTGCCGGTGCTCGCCCTGATGCAGTGGGGCGACGCCCACCTGGCCGGTCCGGCCGGGCCGCCGAGGCTGGCCCGGCACGCCGGCTGCGCGGGGGACGTGTTGATCGGCGCGACCTGCCGGCACTGCGGACAGCCGGTGCACAACGGGGTGGAC
>DATHIT010001112.1:0-18714 GCA_035489915.1 Pseudonocardia sp.
CACCGCCGGGGCACCCCCAGCGCGGGAAGGCGCGGCGCCGGTGAGCCGAACGACGCCAAGCCGGCGGACGAGTCGGCCGATGAGCCAGAGGTCGAGACGGAGTATGTGGTTCTCCCGCTCGGGATTGTGGCCCGCCCGGTCGAGCCCGCCGGTGACCGTGCCGGGGGCGAGCAGCGCGCCGGCGCCTGAACGCGGGCGGGGCTCAGCCCCAGAACACCGATTTCGGGTCGCTGGTGATCTCGGTGAGCAGCGGTTCCGGCATGGTCGCCGGCGGGTGTTCGTAGTGCTTCCAGCTCTGCTCAACCCGCTGGTAGATCCGCCACAGCCCCTGTTCCGGGTCGTTGTAACGCAGCTGCGCCACCGGGGTGGACGACCACGCCGAGTTCAGCTCGGGGAACTCCGGCGGGTGCCGCTCCACGATGGTCACCTGGTCGCCGTGGATGCTGTAGCCGATCTGCAGGCTGGCCCGAGCGTGTCCGGGTACGCGGTCGGCGCACCAGCGACTGAACAACGCCTGGTACTCCTTCGGCACGGCCACCCGTTCATGATCCCTCGAACATCCGCCGGACGCGATCGACCAACCCGATGACTGGGAGTACCGAGTGTGATGAAGCGACCTCTGGACGCAGGGCACTAGGTTCGGCTGCATGAGCGCCGCAGAGACCGACCGCCCGGTGAGCCGCTTCGGTGTGGTGGAACCCAGCGACCTGCCGGATGACCTGCGGCAGCGGATCGAGGCGATCGCGGAGAAGTCCGGTTTCGTGCCGAATGTCTTCCTCGCGCTGGCTCGCCGGCCGGCCGAGCTGCGCGCGTTCCTGGACTACCACGACGCGCTGATGATCCCCGCCGAGGACGGGGCCTCGGGATCGACGCTGTCCGCCGCCGAGCGGGAGCTGATCGTGGTGGCCACCTCAGGGGCGAACCACTGCACCTACTGCATCGTCGCGCACGGGGCGATCCTGCGGGTCCGCGGCAAGGACCCCGAGCTGGCCGACCAGGTGGCCGCCAACCCCTACAGCGTGGCCCTGGATCCCCGCCGCCGCGCCATCGTGGACCTGGCACTGTTGCTCGCCACCGACTCGGCCAGCCTGCGCGACGAGGATATCGACACGGCCAGGGACGCCGGCCTCACCGACGAGGAGATCTGGGACGTCGGCGCCATCACCGCGCTGTTCGCCATGTCCAACCGCCTGGCCCACCTCACCGCCCTGCGCCCCAACCCCGAGTTCTTCCTGATGGGCCGCCTCCCCCGCTAAGAGCTGCCGCCCCCAGCTGGACGGGTTCCGGGACAGTCCGCCGGCCCGCGACCACCGTGCCGAGGAACGCGGCCACGACGTCGTGGACGGCGTCGCGGTCGTGCTCGTTCAGCACGTCGTGCAGGTCCCCGGGGAAGACCCGGAGGGTCGCGTCGGGCAGAGTCTCCGCCACGGTGTGCGCGTCGGTCGCGGGCACGATCGGGTCGGCCCCACCGTGGACCAGGAGCACCGGCAGGGCAGGTCGCGCCTCGGCGAGTCCGGCGGCGACCTCCGGCCAGGCGGCCCTGACCGCGAGCAGCGACTCCCGCCGGAAGCCACCCTTCCAGGTCAGCGGGTCGTGCAGGAGGGCGTGCACGTACCGCGGGTGGGTGCTCATCCACTCGATCGGGTCGCCTACCTCGGTTTCGGCGGCGCCGGTAGCGAGCTCCGCGTCGATCCAGTCCTGGGCGAGCAGCGGCGCGCCGGAAAGCACGAGCGCGTCGAGGATCTCCGGTGCGCGCAGCGCGAGCAGCATCGCGGCGAGCCCGCCGCCGGAGTGCCCGATGACGGCGACAGGCACCTGTCGGTGCTGCGCTCGGACGAGGTGGACGAGCCCGAGGGCGTCGTCGGCGAACTCGCCCCACGAGGGGATCAGGGCACGCTCGCCGTCACTGCGCCCGTGACCGACGGCGTCCATCGCATGCACGGCGAGGCCGTCGGCGACGAGCCTGCGGGCGAGCGCGTCGTAGAGCCCGAGGTGCTCGCCGTAGCCGTGCAGCAGGACGACCGCGCCGCGGACGGCGCCGTCAGGCTGCCAGCTGTCGTGGAAGATCCGGCCCCGGGAGCCGATGAACGTGGGCATGACGATGGTCCTCTCTCGTGACGGGTATGGCGGTTGGTGTCCGCGATCAGAAGTACTGGCAGTGATCCGCGACGATCGCCTTCTCCTCGAGGAACCAGGCCGCATCGACGATTCCGGCCGCCTCCGGGATGAGGTCGGACTCGTCGACGCCGAAGGTGGCGGCGGCGAGGCGGCAGCCGTAAAGGTTCACCTTGCCGGTGCCGGCGAGGTAGGTGAGCCAGTCGAGGATGTCGGTCGGTTCGCCGTCCTTGACCAGCGTGCGGCGGAGCGCGGCCGCGTCCGCGGCATGCCGGCCGTCGATCTCCAGTGCGGCGGCGCCCGCCTTGGTGAGGGCGCGTACCGCCCAGAGCACGAACAGGATGTCGACCTGCACGCCTTTTCTCGCGCAGAGGAAGGCGAAGGTGAGCGGCGTGAGCATCTTGTCGTAGCCGTCGTCCCGGACGACGATGGCGAGCTTCTCCATGACGGGTCTCCTTGACTGTGAACGGATCGGTTTTGGATCTCGGACCTGGGCCGCGGTCCGGCTACCGCCGGATCTCGTACACCACGTTGAACGGGCTCTCCGCGACCCGCTGGAACCTGGTGAACCCGGCCTTCGACGCGACCTCACGGATCGCTGCCTCGCCGGCCTGCGCGCCTAGTGCGTAGCCGCCCGGCTGGGACAGCCCGTTGGGTACGCACAGGAACGTCGAGCCTGCGTAGTAGAGCCGGCCGATCGGGTTGAAGTTCTCCTCGACGGTGTCCGAGGCGTTCGGCTCGACCAGCAGCCAGGTGCCGTCGGGCGCCAGGGCGTCGTGCACCCGGCGGGCGGCGTTCACGGGGTCGCCCATGTCGTGCAGGGCGTCGAACATGGTGACGAGGTCGTAGCCCGTCCCGCTGAAGGTCTGTGCGGTGGCCACCTCGAATTCGACCTGGTTGGCAACCCCGGCGTCGGCGGCCTTCTTCCGCGCCCGCTCGATCGACTCGGCGTGGTAGTCCGACCCGATGACCTTGGTGTTCGGGTACGCCTGCGCGATCAGCACCGACGAGGAACCCAGGCCGCAGCCGAGGTCGGCCACCCGGGCGCCAGCCGCGAGCTTCTCCGCCACGCCGTCCAGTGCCGGAATCCAGCTCGGTACCAGTTCAGCGACGTAACCCGGCCGGTAGAAGGCGTCGCACCCGACGAAGACGTCCTCGTGGTGCTCGTGCCACGCGAGGCCGGCGCCGGTGCGGAACGCCTCGGTGATGCGCGGCTCGGCGCGCAGGTAGCCGAGCGCGATGAGGAAGGCAGCCGAGATGTTCGGCCCGCTCGGGTCGGCGAGGCAGAACGCCTGCTCGTCGGACAGGAAAAACTCACCGGTCGCGAGGTCGTAACTGACGTACCCACCGGCGGCCTGGTTATTCAGCCACTCGGTGAGGTAGCGCTCGTGGCAGCCGGTGCGCTCGGCGAGCACACCCGGCGTCGCCGGGCCCTGCGCGAGTGCTCGGTACAGCCCGAGCCGGTTGCCGATCACCGCGAGGCCGGCGGAGCCGGTCGCGCCCAGGTCAGCGGTGAAGCGGCCGAGGAACTCCATCAACTTGTCGTGATCCATGATCCGTCCTTCCGTTGTGCCGGCTCGCGGCCGGTCCCGTACGAGGCTCGGCGTGCCCGCTGTCGCGTCGCCGTCGTGACGTCGGGTGCGCCCGGTGATGCTCCGCACCCGGTGAGTGAGGCTGCGGGCGGCTACTGGATGTTTTGGTGGGTGCGGAAAATGCCGTGTGGGTCCCATTCGGCTTTCACGGCGGCCAGGCGCTCGGTGCTGGTGCCGTAGGCGGCGCGCATCCGCTGGCTGCCTTCGTCGCCGAGGAAGTTCGGGTAGGTCGCGCCGGTCGACCAGCGCCGCACGTCGGCGCGGAACGTGCGGGCGAGGGCGCGGTTGCGGTCGTCGTCGGCCGCGTCCTCCCACAGCAGCAGCGGGTGGACGATGAATCCCGCGTCGCGGCCGGCGAGCGGTGAGTGCTCCGGACCGAAGCGACCGAGTGCGCCGCCCCAGGCCACGATGAACAGCTGCGAGGGGCCGGCCGGGAGTTCGGCCGCGCGCAGCACCAGAGCGTCGATGGCCTCGTCGGGCAGGTCGACGACATTCTCGGCGGTCCAGTAGTTGCGGTAGCCGGGCGGGTCGTCAACCGAGCACTGGAAGTCGGCGTAGCCGGTGGGACCGAAGAAGTCCACGTCGGGGCCCAGCGCCCGGATGGGCGCCAGTGCCCAGTCGCCGTCCCCGATGCTCCCCGCCCACATGCCGAGGATTGCGATGGCCGGACGTCCGCGCAGTTCGATCGGGATGTCGTCCTCCTCGGGCGCGGTGATGAACGCGCAGGCCAGGGAGAGCTCGTCGGGTGCCTGGTGCATGACGTTGCGGAAGCTACGCAGCACCTGGTTGGCGCGATGGGCGGCGAACAGGGCCACGCCGGCGAAGACCTCGGGCCCAAGTGGGTGCAGCGCCAGCTCGAGCGCTGTGACGACGCCGAAGCTCCCGCCGCCGCCGCGCAGCGCCCACAACAGCTCGGGATTCTCCTCGCTGGATGCGCGAACAATCCGGCCGTCCCAGCAGACCAGCTCGGCGGCGACCAGGTTGTCGCAGGCCAAGCCGTGCTTGCGCTCCAGCCAGCCCGAGCCACCGCCGAGGGTCAGCCCGGCCACGCCGGTCGTGGAGACGCGTCCGCCGGTGGTCGCCAGCCCGTGGGCCTGCGTCGCGCGGTCCACCTCCGCCCAGAGCGCGCCGCCGCCCACCCGCGCGACGCGCTGTTTCGGGTCGACGTGGATGTCCGCCATGCCGCGCACGTCGAGCACAAGGCCGTCCTCACACAGCGACAGCCCGGCCACCGAGTGCCCACCGGCGCGGACGGCGACGGGCAGGTCGTGGTCGCGGGCGAATGCGAGCGCCGCCACCACGTCGTCCACCGCCAGGCACTCGGCGACATACCGCGGCCGGCGGTTGATCATTGTGTTGAACAGTGTGCGGCTGTCCTCGTAGTAGGCGTCACCAGGCTCGTGCAGGCCGCCGTGCAGGCGGAAACGCAACTCGTCGGCACTGGTGGTGCGGGTGCTTGTCGATGTCATGGGGTAAGGCTCGCGCCGGCCCATGGCGCGCCGCTTCGCCCCAATCGGCCATCAGGTGGGATGGCCGGAACCGGCCATCAGAGCATGCCGTGGTGGGTGGCATGTCCCACCGCCGCCGCCCTTGAGGACACGCCGAGCTTGGTGCGGATGTTGGCCACGTGCCGGTGCACGGTGTGCGCGCTGAGGAACAGCCGCTCGGCAATCTGGGCATCGCCCAGCCCGCCCGCCACCAGGCGCAGGATGTCGACCTCCCGAGGGCTGAGCTCCTCGGATGTGTCCGGTCGTCTCGGCCTCCGTGTACCGAGCAGCGCGAACGCCTCCCGCGCGCAGCGTGCTTCCGCTTCGGCCCGTTCGGGGCGCCCGAGCGCCTCCAGTGCCTCCGACAGCAGCATCCGCGCCTGCGCCGCCTCGTAGGGCGCCGAGCAGGCGCCGAACAGGTCGGCGGCATCCTCAGCGGCCCGCCGGGCGCCGTCGTGGTCGCCGCCCGCCAACAGCACCTCCGCGCGCACTAGACGCCCGCGACCGCGCATATACGGCGTCGCGAGCCCCTCCGCCTGACACTCCACTTGCTCGGCAGCCGCGGCGGCGCCAGCCCTATCCCCGCCGGCCGCCCGAGCCCGCGCGAGCAGTTCCAGCGCTGGCAGCCGATCCAACACGCTCGCGTCGCCCAGCCGCCGCAGCGCGCGGTCCGCCGCGTCCGCCGCCGCCGTAACATCGCCGCCGGCCAGGTCCAGCTCGCCGAGCGCGGCGATAGCCGCTGGCAGCGGCAGCGCCACCGCAAACAACCGGCGGGCCTCGGCGAGATTGCCCTGCCGCGCCCGCAGCCTCCCCAACCGCACGGCGGTTGGCCCGACCAGCCCGGGGCGTGTCGCGCACAGGTCGGCCATCGCGCTCTGCAGCTCCTGCTCAGCGTTCGGCCAATCGCCGCCGGCGGCGAGCACCTCGCCATAGGCGGTGCGGCAGACCCCGAAGAAAAGGCGCGCGTGCCAGGTCGCCGACCAGCTATGCAGCGCGCGGCACCACTGCTCGGCGCGCGCGAAATCGCCGACCTCGGCGCACGCCGAGACCGTGTGACACAACGCCCAACCCGGTGCGATCGTCTCAGCGAACTCCTCGCCGACCGCCAACGCCGCCGCCTCGTCCAGCCGCCTCAGACCCTCCTCGGCCGAGCCCGAAGCGACCAAGGCACTCCCGAGGACCGCCAGCGCGACCACCTCAACCCCAACGTCCGCAATGCCCCGCGCCAGCTCAAGCGCCTCCCGCGCCAGGCGCTCAGCGGATACCGGATCGCACTTGGCCAGCAACGCCATATCCGCTTCGAACACCCTGATGAAGCCCGTCTCGGTGCACGGCTCGTGGCCGCTCACCAGCGCCCGGCCGCGAGCCACCCACGCCAACGCGAGCGCGTCGTCGCCACGAAATTTGAGATGGTCAGAACCCAGCCACATCGCCATCCGCGCCGCGCCGCACACATCGCCGGTCCCTCGGTAAGCACGGTAGGCGCGTTCGCGCGCGGACAACGTCGCGTCCTGATCGCCCTGCCACCACGCCGCCCAGCTCAGCCCCTCCCACGCCTCAGCGCCTTCACTGGTCGCGGCGGCCTCCTCGAAATGGAGGCGGGCCCGCGACCAGGCCGCTTGCCTGAGCGCCGCGCGGCCCATCGCCAGCGGGCCTGACTCGCTGACCATCCGACCAGCATCGGGGGCACGGGCCTACCCGACAAGACGCGAATTGGGGGGACCCTCGGCTCAGAGCACGTTGGAGAGGAAGGTCTGGGTGCGCTGGTGGGCCGGGTTGCTGATCACGTCGCGCGGCTTGCCGGCCTCCACCACCACCCCGCCGTCCATGAACACCAGCGAGTCGCCGACCTCGCGGGCGAACCCCATCTCGTGGGTCACCACGATCATGGTCATGCCGTCCTCGGCGAGCCCACGCATCACCGCCAGCACCTCGCCGACCAGCTCGGGGTCCAACGCCGAGGTCGGCTCGTCGAACAGCATCAGCTTCGGCCGCATGGCCAGCGCCCTCGCGATCGCCACCCGCTGCTGCTGACCGCCGGACAGCGCCGAGGGGTAGTTGTCCACCTTGTCGCCGAGGCCCACCCGCTCCAGCAGCTCGACGGCCAGCGCACGGGCCTCGGCCCGGGAGTCGCCGCGGACGGTCACCGGGGCTTCCATCACGTTCTGGGCCGCGGTCCGGTGCGGGAACAGGTTGAACCGCTGGAACACCATGCCGATGTCGCGGCGCTGCCTGGCCACCTCTGATTCGCGCAGTTCGTGCAACTTGCTGCCGGCTTCCCGGTAGCCGACCAGTTGGCCGTCCACCCACAACCGCCCCGCGCTGACCTTGTCCAGGTGGTTGATGCAGCGCAGGAACGTCGACTTGCCGGAGCCCGACGGCCCGATGATGCACATCACCTCGCGGGGCTGCACCTGCAGGTCTATGCCGCGCAGCACCTGGTTGTGGCCGAAGTTCTTGCACACCTGCTCGGCCTTGACCATCGGCTGCTCGGTGCTCGGCTTCTCGGCGTTGACCATCCCTGAGTTCACCTGACTCTGCCTCCCCCACGACCGACCCCGCGACCGAGACCGCGCGCGAACGCGAACCAGTTTCGCCGCACGGCTTCCTCACCGGGGCGGCCGGCGCCGCGCCCGTAGTAACGCTCGAGATACATCTGCCCCACCGACAGCACCGAGGTCAGCACCAGGTACCAGAGCGCGGCCACGATCAACAGCGGGACGGGCTGGAAGTTCCGCGAGTAGATCGACTGCACCGCGGTCTGCAGCTCGAAGTAACCGATCACCACCACCAGCGAGGTGGTCTTGAGCATCGAGATGGTCTCGTTGCCGGTCGGCGGGATGATCACCCGCATGGCCTGCGGCAGCACGATCCGGCGCAGCGCCTGGGTGCGGGACATGCCGAGCGCGCTGGCCGCCTCGGTCTGGCCGTGCTCCACCGACTTGATGCCACCTCGGACGATCTCGGCCATGTACGCGGCCTCGTTCAGCCCGAGCCCGAGCAAGCAGGCGGTGAACTGGACGATCAGCTGGTTGGTGTCGAACGTGACGAACTCCGGGCCGAACGGGATGCCCAGCCCGAGGGTGGGGAACAGGCTGGCCAGGAAGTTCCAGAAGACCAGCTGGGTGATCACCGGGGTGCCCCGGAAGAACCAGATGTAGCCGCCGGCCACGCTGTTCAGCACCGGGTTCGGGGACAGCCGCATGACGGCGAGGATCAGCCCGCCGACCGCGCCGATCCCCATCGCCAGCACGGTCAGCATCAGGGTGTTGCGCAGGCCGCTCAGCACGACGTCGGAGAACATGTACTGGCCGACCACCGGCCAGTTGAACCGGGGGTTGGTGAAGATCGCGTTCACCAACTGCGCGGCCAGCACGGCGAGCACCGCCACCGATACCCAGCGGCCAGGGTGACGGACCGGCACCGCCTTGATCGGCGCGGCCCCGGTGGGGGGCGAGCCGACCGGCGGCGGACCGGGGTCGGTCTGTGTGGTCACCGCGCGCTCACTGACCGGTGTCGGGGTTGATCTGTGCGGTCTGGATGGCGCTCTCGGTGCCGTTCCACTTGGCCACGATCTTGCCGTAGGTGCCGTCGGCGATCAGTGCCTGCACCGCTCCCTGGACCGCCTTGGTGAAGTCACCCTGGCCCTTCTTCAGCGCGATGCCGTACGGCGCGGCCTCGTACTGGCTGCCCAGTGGCTCGAGCTGGCCGTTGGTCTGGCTGATCGCGTAGTTGATCACCGGGGAGTCGGCCAGCATGGCCACGATCCGCTTGGAGGTCAGCGCCAGCGTCACGTCGGTCTGCGCCTGCAGCGAGGTGAGGGCGATCGGCGGCTTGCCTTCGGCCTGGCACTTCTGGTTGCGCTTGTTGACGTCCTCCTCCTGCACGGTGTCCTTCTGTGTGCCGACCGCCTTGCCGCACAGGTCATCCAGGTTGACGTTGTCCGGGTTGCCCTTCAGCACGGCCGCCTTGGTGCCCGCGTTGAAGTAGCTGACCATGTCGACCGACTTGGTGCGTTCGGCGTTGATGGTGAACGAGGACATGCCCAGCTCGTACTTGTCCGACCCGATGCCCAGCAGGATCGCGCCGAACGCGCTGTTCTGGAACTCGGCCTGCAGGCCCAGTTTCTGCGCGACGGCCTTGCCGAGGTCGACGTCCATCCCGACGAAGGTCTGGCCGTCCGCGTCGTAGAACTCGTTGGGCGGGTAGGAGGCGTCGCTGCCGATCACGATCTTGCCGTCGGAGGCGACATTGGCCGGCACCAGCTTGGCCAGTGCGTCGTCCTTGCTCACGGGCGCCGCCTCGGACGGCGCGGCGCCGCCAGAGCTCGGCGCGCCGCTGCCACCGGCCCCGCAGCCGGCGAGCAACAGCGCGGCCGCGGCGAGGCCGAATAGGGGTACCGCGCGCGATCGGGGTCGGCTGAACACGGCCATCTCCTCTGGGGTTGGGTCAGAATTCACCGCATCGTGCCAAATCCCACCCCTGTGGGGTAAGCGTTTGACTCGATCAGCCGCCGAACCGATGCAGGCTTGCGCCTCGAACGGCGACCGCGATCTGGGTCCGCCGAGCGTTCAGGTGGTGAACGCGGCGGGCGTGGCGGCCTTCCAGTCGGCCACCCAGCCCTCCGGCGGTTCGGCGAGCAGTTCGCCGGGGCGCAGCCAGTCGTACAGCTCGGCGTAGCTGCGCATCTCGGTGGGCGTGATCCGGCGGCGCAGCATGTGCGGCTCCAGCTCGTCCGGGTTGTGCACGCCGATCGCGGCCATGAGCTGGGTGGTGCTGCGCTCCGTGGCGCGCTGGAACTGCTGCACCCGGCTGGCCTTGTCCGGCACGTCGAGGGCGCGCGCTCGGCGCGGGTCCTGGGTGGCCACCCCGACCGGGCAGTGGTTGGTGTGACACTTCTGCGCCTGGATACAGCCCACCGCGAACATCATCGCCCGGGCCGAATTGGTGTAGTCCGCGCCCTGGATCAGCCGCTTCACGATGTCCGAGCCGCAGTGCACCTTGCCGCTGGCGCCCAGCTTGATCCGGTCCCGCAGGCCGGTGCCCACCAGCGCGTTGTGCATGGTGATCAGCCCCTCGGTGAGCGGTGTGCCGACGTGGTCGAGGAACTCCAGCGGGGCGGCCCCGGTGCCGCCCTCGGACCCGTCGATGATGATGAAGTCCGGGGTGGTGCCCACCTCGAGCATCGCCTTGCACACCGCCAGCACGTCCCTGCGGGAACCGACGCAGAGCTTGAAGCCGACCGGCTTGCCCTCGGCCAGCTCGCGCATGTGCGCGACGAACTCGATCAGTCCCACCGGTGAGTTGAACACCCGGTGGGCGGGCGGCGAGATCACCGTCTTGCCCTCCGGAACCCCCCGCACCGAGGCGATCTCGGCAGTCACCTTCGCACCCGGCAGCACTCCGCCCAGCCCGGGCTTGGCGCCCTGGGACAGCTTCAACGACACGCAGCGCACCGCCGGGTGGGCCGCCTTCTCGGCGAACTTGGCCTCGTCGAAGCCGCCGTCCTCGGTGCGGCAGCCGAAGTAACCGGTGCCGATCTCCCACACCAGGTCGCCACCCGGCCGCAGGTGGTACTCAGAGAGCCCGCCCTCGCCGGTGTCGTGGGCGAAACCGCCCCTGGCCGCGCCGCCGTTCAGCGCCAGGATCGCGTTGGAGGACAGCGACCCGAACGACATCGCCGAGACGTTCAGCAGCGCCATGTCGTAGGGCTGTCGACAGTCCGGCCCGCCGATGCGCACCCTGGGCGGCTGCTCCGGCGTGGGCAGCGGGCACATGGTGTGCACAAAGTGTTCGTAGCCGATCTCGTACACCTCGCGCTCGGTGCCGAACGGCTCCTCCGCCTCGGTGGCCTTGGCCCGCTGGTAGACCACCGAGCGGGCCTCCCGGTCGAACGGCGCGCCGTCGGTGTTGCGCTCGATGAAGTACTGCTGGATCTCCGGGCGGATCTCCTCCAGTAGGAACCGCAGGTGGCCGGCGATCGGGTAGTTGCGCAGCACCGAATGATCCCGCTGGACGAGGTCGTAGACGCCGAGCGCGGCCAGCAGCAACAGTGGTCCGGCGGCGAGCCACCACCACGCGTCCAGGGCGAGGGCGAGCCCGAGGGTGGCGGCGGCGAGCGCCACGATGAGGCCGAATGGGGTGAAGCGGGTCACAGCGAGGAGGCTAAGCGATCTCCTTCCGCGATGCTGGCGCGCACGCCGGAACCCTGAGGGTGGTTCGATACGTTGTCAGGCCGACCGCAGAAGGAGATTCCTCATGTCGTTGTTCCGGAAGCTGGCCGCGCTCGGCGTCGCCGCCGAGGCAGCCCGCCGCTACGCCCAGAAGAACCCGGAGAAGGCGCGCGAGCTGACCGAGAAGGCGGCGTCGTTCGCCGACCAGCGCACGCGCGGCAAGTACCACGGCCAGATCGAGTCACTCAAGCGCACCGTGGCCGGTCTTGGTGGCTACGCCGCGCCGGAGCCGCCGGTGACCGGCCAGGCCGTGATCACTCCGACCCCGGCCCCAACGGACGAGCGCCCCACTCCGTACCCGAGGGGCTGACTCCGGCGGCCGATGCCGGGTGGCGCCGCTCATGCCACGATGTTGGTAGCGAGCCCGTCGACGGGGACGGGCGGCCGGAGCCCGGATCGGGTGCCCCGGTCGATTCGCTGCCGACGTGCCCCGTGTCGCCACAAGCGACCCGGGGGACCTGAGCACGAGGAGTCGCCATGCCGTCATGGCCCGGTTTCGTCGAGCCCGAGCCCACTGCCGCCCAGGTCATAGCCGGTCTGCACGCCACCGTCGAGGGTGGTCAGGACCTGGTGCAGGTGTTGACCCCGGAAGGGGTGCGCATCGCCGAACCTCGGTTCGACAGATACCTGGGCGATGTGGACGTTCCCCGCCTGCAGTCGCTGTACCGAGACATGGTGCTGGTCCGCCGGTTCGACCGTGAAGCCAACTCGCTGCAGCGGCAGGGCCAGCTGGGCATCTGGGTGCCTTTGCTGGGCCAGGAGGCCGCGCAGATCGGCGCCGGCCGGGCCCTCACCCCCAGGGACATGGCCTTCCCGAGCTACCGGGAGCACGGCGTGGCCTGGTGCCGAGGCATCGACCCGACCGAGCTGCTGGGGATCTTCCGCGGCACCGATCATGGCTCCTGGGATCCGGCGGCCACCGGGTTCCACCTGTACACCATCGTGATCGGGAACCAGTGCCTGAACGCCACCGGGTACGCGATGGGCCAGCGGTTCGACGGCAAGGTGGGCGACGCCGAGTCCGGTGAGGCCACGATCTGCTTCTTCGGGGACGGCGCGACCTCGCAGGGTGACGTGCACGAGAGCTTCGTCTGGTCGGCGGTGTACGACACCCCGGTGGTGTTCTTCTGCCAGAACAACCAATGGGCGATCTCCGAGCCGTTGGAGCGGCAGACCCGGGTGCCGCTGTACCGCCGGGCGCAGGGCTACGGCTTCCCCGGGATCCGGGTGGACGGCAATGACGTGCTGGCCACCTTGGCGGTCACCAGGTGGGCGCTGGAGGAGTGCCGCACCGGCAACGGGCCGGTGCTGATCGAGGCGTTCACCTACCGGATGGACGCGCACACCACCTCCGACGACCCGTCCCGGTACCGGCTGGCCGACGAGCTGGAGCTGTGGAAACTCAAGGACCCGATCGAGCGGGTGCGGGTCAACCTGGTCCGCGAGCACGAGGTGGGCCAGGACTTCTTCGACGAGGTGGCCGCCGAGTCCGACGCGCTGGCCGCCCGGTTCCGGGAGTACTGCACGAACATGCCCGAGCCGGGGCCGGAGCGGATGTTCTCCGAGGTGTACGCCGAGTCGTCCCCCGTGCTGGACGCCCAGCGGGACGCCTTCCTGGCCTACCACGCCTCTTTTGAGGGGACTTCGTGATGAGCCCGATCACCATGGCGAAGGCGCTGAACAACGGTCTCCGGGCGGCCATGGAGCGGGACCCGAAGGTCCTGGTGATGGGCGAGGACGTCGGCAAGCTGGGCGGCGTCTTCCGGATCACCGACGGGCTGCAGAAGGACTTCGGCGAGGAGCGGGTGCTGGACACCCCGCTGGCCGAGTCGGGGATCATCGGTACGGCGGTCGGGCTGGCCATTCGCGGCTACCGGCCGGTGTGCGAGATCCAGTTCGACGGGTTCGTCTTCCCCGGGTTCGACCAGATCGTCTCCCAGCTGGCCAAGCTGCGCTTCCGCTCGCAGGGGCGGGTGCCGATGCCGGTGGTGGTGCGCATCCCGTTCGGCGGCGGGATCGGCGCCGTGGAGCATCACTCGGAGTCCCCGGAGTCGCTGTTCGCGCACGTCGCCGGGCTCAAGGTGGTGGCCTGCGGCAACCCGGTGGATGCCTACTGGATGATCCAGCAGGCCATCGAGAGCGACGACCCGGTGATCTTCTTCGAGCCGAAGCGGCGGTACTGGGAGAAGGCCGAGCTGGATCTCGACGTCCCCCCGCCGCCGCTGTTCAGCTCGCGGGTGCTGCGGGAGGGGTCGGCGGTGACCCTGGCCTGCTACGGGCCGATGGTGCGGACCTGCTTGGACGCGGCGGAGGCTGCGCACGCCGACGGGACCGAACTCGAGGTGATCGACCTGCGCACACTGTCCCCGCTGGACATGGGGCCGGTGTACGAGTCGGTCCGCCGGACCGGGCGGCTGGTGGTGGTGTCCGAGGCGCCATCCGAGGTATCGGTGGCCGCCGAGGTGGCCGCTAAGGTGCAGCAGGACTGCTTCTACTCCCTGGAGGCCCCGGTGCTGCGGGTGACCGGGTTCGACACCCCGTACCCCCCGTCCAAGTGCGAGGACGACTTTCTGCCCGACCTGGATCGGGTGCTGGATGGCGTCGACCGCTCGTTGGCCTGGTGATCGGCCGTGCGTCAGGTTTTCAAGCTGCCCGACGTCGGTGAGGGGCTGACCGAGGCGGAGATCCTCTCCTGGCAGGTCGCGGTGGGCGACACGGTCACGGTGAACCAGATCCTGGTGGAGATCGAGACGGCGAAGGCGGCGGTGGAGCTGCCCTCGCCGTACGCCGGCACGGTGGTGGAGCTGCTGGCCGAGCCGGGCGCCACCGTGGAGGTGGGCGTTCCGATCATCGCGATCAGCGACGGCCAGGACGAGCCGGCCGCCGCCGAGCCGGCCGCCTCCCGAGTGCCGGCCGCCGCCGAGCCGGCCGCCGCCGAGCACCCCGGGGCGAAGATCGGCGAGGCCGGCGCGGGTGGTCGGATTGCCACCCTGGTCGGATACGGCCCCAAACCCGGCTCAGTAACCCGCCGCGCCCGCAAGGCACCCCCCGCATTTCCGCGAGTCGGCGCTCCCAGCACACCGAGTCGGCGCTCCGAGCACACCGAGCGGCCGGCGCCGGATGAGCGGCCGGCGGAGGCCGCCGCCGAGCAGCCGACCGAGCAGCCGGCCGCGTCCGGCACGGTGCCGCTGGCCAAGCCGCCGGTGCGCAAGCTGGCCCGCGAGCTCGGCGTCGACCTGCACGAGGTGAGTGGCAGCGGGCCGGGCGGGGTGATCACCCGGGAGGACGTCCGGACCGGTGGCTCGCCCTCGGGCAACGGCGCCGTGGCCGAGGCGGCGGAGCCGACCGGCACCCCGAGCGGCACCGGGGAGCGGCGAGTGCCCATCCGAGGTGTCCGCAAGGCCACCGCGGCGGCCATGGTGAGCAGCGCGTTCACCGCACCGCACGTCACCGAGTTCCTCACCGTGGACGTCACGCCGATGATCCAACTGCGCGACCGGCTGCGGGCCACCCGGGACTACCGGGACGTCAAGCTCAGCCCGCTGACGTTCGCCGCGAAGGCGGTCTGCCTGGCCGCCCGGCGCACCCCGGAGGTCAACGCCAGCTGGGACGACGCCGCACAGGAGATCGTCTACTTCGAGCACGTGCAGCTGGGTATCGCGGCGGCCACCCCGCGCGGACTGATCGTGCCGAAGATCCGGGACGCGGACCGGCTGTCGCTGCGCGAGCTGGCCGGCGCGCTCGGCGAGCTGACCGAGACCGCCCGGTCCGGCAAGACCCCGCCGGCGGACCTGGTCGGCGGCACGTTCACCATCACCAACGTCGGGGTGTTCGGGGTGGACACCGGCACGCCCATCCTCAACCCCGGCGAGTCGGCGATCCTGGCGCTCGGTGCGGTCAAGCAGGCGCCGTGGGTGGTCGACGGGCAGCTGGCGGTGCGCACGGTCTGCCAGCTCGCGCTGTCCTTCGACCACCGCGTGGTGGACGGCGAACAAGGCTCCCGGTTCCTGGCCGACGTGGGCTCCCTGCTCGCCGACCCAGGCCTGGCAATGACCTACTAGCGCGCGCTGGGTGAGCGAAGTCGTCAGCCCTGCTGCGCGATGAGCAGGGTGAGGCGTTGTTGGGCGTGCTGGGGGCGTAGTCGGTGGCCGGCGGTGAGCGTGGCCAGGCCGTGCAGGGTGCTCCAGAACAGTTCGGTGCGGGTGTCCAGGTCGCGTTGGCCGGTGGCGGCGCCCAGGGCGTCGCGCAGCAGGGCAAAACCCTCCCGCAGCGGCTCCGGTGACTCCGCCGAGGCGAACTTCAGCGCGGAGTCCACGGTGAACATCGCCGCGTAGACGGCCGGGTGCGCGGCGGCGAATTCGAGGTATCCCCTGGCCACGGCGGCCAGCTGGGCCCGAGGGCCGCTGGCGTCCGGTTCGGCCCGGGGGCGGTCGGCGTCCGGCTCAGCCCGATGGCGGCTGGAGTCCAGTTCGGCCCGCAGCGACCCGGCGAGCTCGCCGAACCCGTCCAGCGCAACGGCCGCGACGATCTCCTCCTTGCCGGCGAAGTGGCTGTAGAGGACCGGTTGGCTGTACTCGATCGCGTCGGCCAACCGGCGGGTGGTGACCGCGTCCCAGCCCTCCGCCTCGGCGATCTCCCGCGCGGTGTCCAGGATCAGCCGGTGGCGTTCGGCGCGCTGCCGTTCCCGGCGTTGCTGTACGGGCACCGGCCAATCCTAGCAGCGCTAGACAAACGAGCACTGACTTCCTTACAGTCGCTAGTACATCTAGCAACGCTAGAAGAGGAGTAGCTATGCGGAAGTTCGGTTACGCCATGGCCACGGTGATCAGCCTCGGCATCATCTACATCGGCGCCCGGTACCTACTGGAGCCGGGGGCAATCGCGCCCACCTTCGGGGTGCCCCGGGTGCCCCCGGGCGATGACCCGTTCCTGCGCGTCAAAGGCGTCCGGGACATCGCGTCGGGGCTGGTGGTGCTGGCGCTGTTGGCCACCCGGCAACCAAGGCTGGTCGCCATCGGCGTGCTCGTGGAGAGCGTCATCCCGGTGGGAGATGCGCTGATCGTGCTGGGCAGCGGCGGCTCACCGGCCGTTGCGTTCGGCGTGCACGGCGCCACGGCGGCGGCAATGGTCGCGGCCTCGGCAGCCCTGCTGTGGGATGCCCGGCGGAGGGAGGCTCGCGGGAGCCAGCCGGGTCAGCGCGAATCAGAGCTCACGACTCTGGAACAGACCAGCGCTTGAGGTGGGGCAGCAGCATCGCGGCGAGCTGCAACGGTGCCTCGTCGGGAATCCAGTGGCTGACTCCCCGCAACACCTCGAACTGGTACGGGCCCTGGACGTACTTGGCCGTGTTGTACGCGCCGTGCCGGTCCAGCGCGACGTCGCCGTCGGACCAGACGAACAGCGTCGGGCTGCGCACCGGCTCGCTGGCCTGTCGGGGGTCGACCAGGAAAATCGCCCGGTACCAGTTGAGCGGGCCGGTCATCGCGCCCGGCTCGGTGAACCGGGCGGCGTCCCGGCGGGCGTGCTCGGCGGACTGCCCGCCCTTGGTCAGTGCCCAGGCGAGCCGTCGACTCAGTAATCGCTCGGGCAGCCAGGGCAGCTGGAAGAACAGCATGTACCAGGATTTGAGCCCCTGGCGGCTGGTCACCAGTGCGCGCAGGAAAGCACCGGGGTGCGGCACGGACAGCGCGGTCAGGCTGCGCACCTTGTCCGGCGCCGCGGCGGCCAGCGCCCAGGCCACAGCTGCTCCCCAGTCGTGCCCGACGACGTGCGCGGAACCGCCGTAGCGGTCGATCAGCGCCACCGCGTCGGCCACCATCTCGGTCATCCGGTACGCGCGCCGGCCGCGCGGCCTGGCGCCCGGGGAGTAGCCGCGCTGGTCCATCCGGATGGTGCGGTAGCCGGCCTCGGTGAGCAGTGCGACCACGGCGTCCCAGCTGTCGCTGTACTGCGGCCAGCCGTGCAGCAGCACCACCGGTTCGCCGTCGGTGGGGCCGTCCTCGGTGACGTCAAAGGTCAGGCCGTCGCGGGTGAGCTGAGTTGCCGTCGACATGAGCTCAGGTTGCCACAGTGAGGCGGTCCTGTCCCAGGCGGAATAACGGTGTTTCAGAGCAATGTGGCGCGGTAGGCACCGCCTCCGGGAGAAACCGCGCGGCTTCCTGCGTTGGACAGGGTGAGGGAGGCCGAGATGCGCCTGTTCGGGTTGTACGTGGTGGTCGAGTTGGTCGCGCTGGTCGCGGTCGTCTCGTGGTTGGGGTTCGGCTGGACGCTGCTGCTGCTGATGGCCGGCGCCGTGGTCGGCATGTGGCTGGTCCGCCGGGAAGGCGCCCGCGCCTCGCTGGCCATGGCCGAGGCGGTGCGTGACGGGCGGGCGGCGCACGCTGAGGTGACCGATGGTGCGCTGGTGGGATTGGCCGGCCTGCTGATCCTGGTGCCGGGCGTGGTCAGCGACGTACTCGGGCTGTTGCTGGTGCTGCCGCCCACCCGGGCGTTGGCGCGGCGCTGGCTGGTCCGTGAGGCCGAGCGGCGCGCACCGGTGCTGCGTACCGCGCGGATCCGCGACGGCGGCGTGGTGATCGACGGCGAGGTGGTGCCCGGCGCGGGTCCCAGCGGCTCGGCGACGCGCTGGCCCGACCAGCAGCGACCCGGCCAGCAATGGCCCGGTCAACAGCGACCCGGCCAGCCGCCGATCATCGAGGGACGGATCGTCGAGGGCTGAGCCGGGTGGTTGGCACCGCGGCTGGTACCGGGGTCCGGTTCGCGGCGCCTCGCGGTCAGCGCCGCACGGTTTCCGCGAACGCCCGGATCCGCTCGGTTTCCGCGGAGCTCACCCAGACCAGACCCCAGTCGACCGACGGCGCCTCCCGGAACGGCAGGTAGACGACGTTCGGCCGGGCGAAGTACTGCTCGGCATGCGCGGCCAGCGGGCAGATACCCCGGCCGGCAGACACCATCAGCATGAGCTCCTGGAAGGTGTCCACCGGCTGCCCTCGCTGGATTTCCGCCCCGCTCGGGGTGTGCCACGGCAGCGGCGGTGGGACCCAGTAGGGCGGCGGCGGGTGCGCGGCCCGCAGCACGGTGTCCGAGGCGAGGTCCTCCAGGGTGACCGAGTCCCGGGCGGCCAGCCGGTGCCGGGCGGACACCGCGAGCACCATCGGCTCGGTGAGCAGTACCGGGCCGACGGTGAGCTCCGGCTCGTCCACCGGGAGCAGGGTGATCAGCGCGTCCACCTCCGGCTCGACGTCGCGCAGCATTCGGAACGGGTCGCTGAAGTCCACCTCGCGGATC
>DATHIT010001113.1:0-8726 GCA_035489915.1 Pseudonocardia sp.
ACCCTGGCCATGTTGGCGTAGTGCGCCACCACGTCCTCGCCGAAGCACTCCTTGGCCAGTTCGCTGGACTCCCACTCGGCGAGCGCCTCGCGCAGCGTGGTGGGCACGGTGGGCGCGCCCGAGTTGTAGGCGTTCCCCACGCAGGGTTCCGGCAGTGGCAGCTCGCGCTCGATGCCGTGCAGCCCGGAGGCGATCACGGCGGCCAGCCCGAGGTGCGGGTTCACGTCGCCGCCCGGTACCCGGTTCTCCACCCGCAGCGACGGCCCGTGCCCGACCAGTCGCAGCGCGCAGGTCCGGTTGTCCCGGCCCCAGGCGATCGCGGTCGGCGCGAAGCTGCCCAGGGCGTAGCGCTTGTAGGAGTTGATGTTCGGCGCGAACAGCAGGGCGAACTCGCGCAGCGCGGCCAGCTGACCGGCGAGGAAGTGCTCACCGATGGCGGACATCTCGCCGTCCGGCCCGGACAGCACCGGGTTGCCGGAGTTGTCGCGCAGGGACAGGTGCATGTGGCAGGAGTTGCCCTCGCGCGCGTCCACCTTGGCCATGAAGGTGAGCGAACAGCCCTGCTGGGCGGCGATCTCCTTGGCGCCGTTCTTGTACAGCGCGTGGTTGTCCGCCGTGACCAGCACCTCGTCGTAGCGGAAGGCGATCTCCTGCTGGCCGAGGTTGCATTCGCCCTTGGCCGACTCGACGTAGAGCCCCGCGCCGCTCATCCCGGCGGTGATCGCGTGCAGCAGCGGCTCGATCCGGGAGGTGCCCAGGATCGAATAGTCCAGGTTGTACAGGTTGGCCGGGGTGAGGTCGCGGTAGCCGGACCGCCAGGCGTCCTCGTAGGTGTCGGTGTAGACGATGAACTCCAGCTCGGTCCCGGCCAAGGCGTGCCAGCCACGCTCGGCGAGCCGCTCGCGCTGGGCCTGCAGTATCTGCCGGGGCGACGGCGTCACCGGCTCCCCTGAGGTCAGCCGCAGGTCGGCGAACACCAGCGCGGTGCCTGCCTGCCAGGGCACCCGGCGCAGCGTGGTCAGGTCCGGGACCAGCTCGAAGTCCCCGTAGCCCTGCTCCCATGAGGTCAACGCGTACCCGTCCACGGTGTTCATCTCCACGTCCACCGCGAGCAGGTAGTTACACGCCTCGGCGCCGTGCGGGAGTACCTCCTCCAGGAAGTAGCGGGCCGAGCAGCGCTTGCCCTGCAATCGGCCCTGCATGTCCACCAGCACGAGCAGCACGGTGTCGATGCTGTGCGTGTCGATGGCGGAACGCAGCTCGCCCGCCGTGAGCAGGCCCTCGCGATTGTGCAGCGATCCGGTCGCGTTCAGTGGCCCGGCGGTGGTTGATGCCTTCTTCACTCGCGCTCCCCAACGTGGCTCTCCAACTTGACCAGCTCATAGATACTGCCCTGCCGGCGCGGCCAGGAGAACCATGTGCCGCGCTACCAAACTCCGCAAGGAACTCACCGCGCTGGACCTCGTGGTATTCGGAGTGGCCGTCGCGGTGGGCGCGGGCATCTTCACCCTCACCGCCCGGGCGGCCGGAGATGTCGCCGGCCCCTCGGTTTCCCTGGCCTTTGTGCTCGCCGCGATCGCCTGCGGGCTGGCCGCGCTCTGCTACGCGAAGTTCGCCTCCACGTGCCGGTGGCCGGCAGCGCGTACACCTTCTCCTACGCCACCTTCGGCGAGTTGGTGGCCTGGGTGGTCGGCTGGGACCTGGTGCTGGAGCTCGCACTGGCCGCCGGGGTGGTGGCGAAGGGCTGGTCGGCCTACCTCGCGCAGTTCCTCGGCCTGATCGGGGTGCCGCTGTCCAGCGCTTCGGTCTCGCTGGCCGGCCCGTTCACCTTCGACTGGGGCGCGCTGGTGATCATCGTGGTGCTCACCTGGGTGATCGCGGTCGGGGTGAAGCTGTCCAGTCGGGTCAGCCAGGTGATCACCGCGATCAAGATCCTGGTGGTGCTGCTGGTCGTGGTGGTGGGTATCGGCTACATCAAGGTGGCCAACTACAGCCCCTACATCCCGCCACCGGCGGCGCAGTGATCATCTCCTGCTGCCCCGGAGCTTGGCGCACACCGGCTCCCGAGGCACCCCGACCCGGATCACCTGGCTGGTGGGAGGCGTGGTGGCCATCGCCGCGACGTTCTTCCCGGCCAGCAGCCTGGAAGAGATGGTCAACATCGGCACGTTGTTCGCGTTCGTGCTGGTCTCCATCGGGGTGATCGTGCTGCGCCGGACCCGCCCGGACCTGCCCAGGGCGTTCCGCACCCCGCTGGTGCCACTGATCCCGATCCTGGCCGTGCTGGCCTGCGGGTGGCTGATGCTGAGCCTGAGCGTGGAGACCTGGCTGCGCTTCCTGGTCTGGATGGCGATCGGGTTCGCGGTCTACTTCGCCTACGGCCGTCGGCACTCCCGGTTCGCCAGCCGGTCCGCCGAGGTGTGGACCGGCTCGTCGTCGGTCCAGTAGCCGCTGGCTTCAGCGCGGTACATACATGATCACGGCGACGCCGAGCAGGCAGAGCGCGGCGCCGGTGAGATCCCACCGATCCGGTCGAAACCCGTCCACCAGCATGCCCCAGAGCAGCGACCCGGCCACGAACACCCCGCCGTACGCGGCCAACACCCGGCCGAAGTGTGGGTCGGGCTGGAAGGCGGCGACAAAGCCGTAGGCGCCCAGCGCGACCACGCCGGCGGCCATCCAGAGCAGCCCGCGATGCTCCCGCAGGCCCTGCCAGATCAGCCACGCGCCGCCGATCTCGGCGACGGCGGCCAGCACAAACAGCGGAACCGAGCGCAGCGCGGTCATACCGGCGAGGGTAGGACCGGGCCCCGGCGACCGGCCCAAGGGCACCTAGTGTCCTGAGTCGAGGTGCTCAAGCAGGCGAATGAGCAGCTCGGCGAGCTGGTTGGCGTCCTCGACGCCGAGTGCATCGGCCAGCTCGCGCTCGGCCACCGCCACGTCCGTGCCGACCAGGTGGTAGAGCTCCGTGCCTCGGGAGGAGAGGAACACCAGCACGCGTCGGCGATCCTCGGTGTCCACCCGGCGGTAGACCAGGCCCCGGTCGATCAACCGGTCGACGATCTTGGTCAGGGTGGGGGCCGGCACCATGGCGAACGTGGCGATCTCGCTCATCGGGTGACCCGCGCCGTCGGCCAGCAGGGTGAGCACCCGCCACTGCTCCACGCTCATGTCGGCGGCGCGCAACGCGCACTCGATCCGGCGGCCGACCCGGTGCTGCGTCTGGGCGAGCAGTCCGGCCAGAGAGGTCTGAACTGGTACGGACACCCGTCTTCCGCCTTTCGCCGAGCAACTTCTTCAGGATAAACATTTCCGAAACGAAGTAGCGTCACAATGGGGAAGTGACCTCGACCAGTCGTCGGAGGCGGTAGTGGCCGCACGGACTGAGCGACAACCGGAGGGCCGGCCGAACTGGTCGCCGGGCCGGTGGTTGGAGGCAGGGCCGGACCGCGATGTGCTGGACGTGGCCTTCGTGGTGCCGCTGGACGGACCGGCTGGCATGTTCGGGCCGTCCTGCGAGGCGTGCGGGCTGCTGGCACAGGAGGAGATCAACGCCGGCGGTGGGCTGCTCGGGCGGCAGCTGCGGCTGCGGGTGGTGGACGGCGGCGCGCCGCCCGACGTGGTGGCCTCGGAGGTTGCCGGGCTGGTCGCCGACGGCGCAATTCACGCCGTCACCGGATGGCACATCTCGGCGGTCCGGCAGCGCATCGCCCCGCTGATCGCCGGGCGGGTCCCCTACGTGTACTCGCCGCTCTACGAGGGCGGCGAGACCACCCCGGGGGTGTTCCTGGCCGGCGAGACCCCGCGCCGCCAGGTGCTGCCCGCACTGCGCTGGATGGCCACTGAGCTGGGCGTCCGCAGCTGGTGCATCGTCGGCGACGACTACGTGTGGCCCAGGGTGTCGGCGGCCGCGGCCCGGCGGTACGCACCGAGCTGCGGGGCGGTGATCGCCGACGAGGTATTCGTCAAACTGGGCACCCAGGACTTCACCGCGGTCCTGCGCCGGGTGGCGCGCAGCGAGGCGGACGGCGTGCTGATGTTCCTGGTCGGCTCGGACGCGGTGCAGTTCAACCGGGCATTCGCGGCGGCCGGGCTGGACACCAGCTGCGTGCGGTTCAGCCCGCTGATGGAAGAGAACATGCTGCTCGCCACCGGCGCGGCGAACGCGGTCGGGCTCTACGCCTCGGCCGGCTACTTCGAATCCCTGCCCACGGCCGACAGCCTGGACTTCTCCCGCCGCTACGTGGACCGCTTCGGCGTGCACGCCCCGACGCTGAACTCGCTGGGCGAATCCTGCTACGAGGGGATCATGCTGCTGGCCCGGTTGGCCGAGCGGGCCGGCGCGCTGGCTCCCGCGCCGATGATCGCCTCGGCCGAAGCGTTGGCCTACTCCGGCCCCCGCGGCGACGTCCGGATGCACGGCAACCACCTGCTGCAGAGCATCTACCTGGCCCGGGCCGACGGCCTCGAGTTCGACGTCCTCGCCGCGCTGACCAGCGTCTGAGCGCCGTTTGTGCGGTGAGGCGGGGCTGGCGCCCTGACGCCGGGCTGGCGCCCTGACGCGGGCTGGCGCGGTGGGGCGGGGCTGGCGCGGCGGGGGCATGCGCCGTGGGCGTGGCGGCGGCCGTCTGCGCTCGCACAGCTTCCCGGGCTCGGCACAGCGCGTTGGGCGGCTGGGTGAACCGCCCCGGGCTGTGTGAGCGGATGGGACGGCTGTGTGAGCTAGCGGCGGGCTGTGTGAGGGCTAGGCCGCGGCGGGTCGGGGTGCGCGGTTGGGGCGGCGGGGATTGGGGGGCGGGGATTGGGCAGCCCGGGTTCGCCACTCGCACAGCTTGCCGGGCTCGGCAGTGGGGCGGTGTGCGGCGTCACTAGCTGGCTCAGGGTGTGCGCTCTTGACGATACAAGTCCACATGAATACTTTCTAATGACACTATTTCTGATGACAGTCATGTGGATGAGGTGACGCGGTGCCGACGTACGGCTTCCGGTGTGGCCGGTGCGGGCCGTTCGACGTGCGGCGCAGCATGACCGAGTTGTCCGAGCTCGAGCGGTGCCCAACCTGCGCGGGGCCCGCGTCGAGGGTGTTCGGTGCCCCTGCCCTGCGCGCGGTAGCCCCCGCTATGCGCCGTGCGCTGGATGCACAGGAGCGCAGCGCACACCAACCGGCGGTGGTGACGTCAGTGGCGCCGTCCCACCGTCGGACCCCGATCAGCACCGACCCCCGGCACGCCCGGCTGCCCCGTCCTTAACTCGCACCTACCCGTGCCGACCGAGCCTGGCGGCGCGTGCTTCGGAGGATCGCCATGCCCGATGTCGTGTTCAGTGTCGACCAGGCCAAGTCGATGGCCGAGCAGGCGGTGCCCGGTCACAACCGCTGGCACCCGGACATCCCGCCGGCGGTGAACGTGCGCCCCGGCCAGGACATCCGCGTTGAGTGCCGGGAGTGGACCGACAACCAGATCGGCAACAACGACTCCGCCAACGACGTCCGCGACGTGGACCTGACCAGGGCGCACATGCTCAGCGGACCCATCTATGTGGAGGGCGCCGAGCCGGGCGACCTACTGGTCATCGACATCCTGGACCTGGGACCGGTGCCCCAGCAGGTCGGCGACGCACCCGGCCAGGGCTGGGGCTACACCGGAATCTTCGCCAAGGCCAATGGCGGCGGCTTCCTCACTGACCGGTTCCCGGACGCGTACAAGGCTATCTGGGACTTTGCCGGCCAGGCCTGCACCAGCCGGCACATCCCGAACGTGAAGTTCACCGGAATCACCCACCCGGGCCTGTTCGGCACCGCCCCGTCCGCCGACCTACTGGCCAGGTGGAACGCGCGCGAGCGGGCGTTGATCGCCACCGACCCGGACCGGGTGCCACCGCTCGCGCTGCCCCCGCTGGAGGACCAGACGCTGCCCGGCTCGGCCACCGGCGACATCGCCGCCGCGATCGCCCGGGACGGCGCGCGCACCGTGCCGGCCAGGGAGAACGGCGGCAACCACGACATCAAGAACTTCACCAGGGGATCCCGGGTGTTCTACCCCGTGCACGTGCCCGGCGCGCTGTTCTCCGGCGGCGACCTGCACTTCAGCCAGGGTGACGGGGAGATCACCTTCTGCGGCGCCATCGAGATGGGCGGCTTCATCGACTTCCACGTGGACCTGATCAAGGGCGGGATGGCCACCTACGGAGTGACCACCAACCCGATCCTGATGCCCGGCAACGTGGAGCCGCGTTACTCGGAGTTCGTCACGTTCATCGGCATCGGGGTGGACCACACCACGGACACACAGCTCTACAACGACGCCACGGTCGCGTACCGCAACGCCTGCCTGAACGCGGTGGACTACCTGATGAAGTTCGGCTACAGCGGTGAGCAGGCCTACCTACTGCTCGGCGCCGCGCCGATCGAGGGCCGGGTGAGCGGTGTGGTGGACATCCCGAACGCGTGCTGCTCGCTATACCTTCCGACGGCAATATTTGACTTCGACATCAAGCCGTCGGCGGCTGGCCCGATCACCGCTGACCGGGGAAGCTGCGCGGTCTCGTCATGACCGGCCCGGATGCACCGTACGAGGTGCACGAGATCCCGGACTTCACCCTGGAATGCGGAGCCACCCTGCGCCCGGCCCGGGTGGCCTACCAGACCTACGGCACGCTCAACGCGGACAAGTCCAACGCGATCATGTATCCCACCTGGTACTCCGGGCGGCACTGGGACAACGAGTGGCTGATCGGCGAGGGCATGGCGCTGGACCCCGAGCGGTGGTTCATCATCGTGCCGAACATGCTGGGCAACGGGCTGTCCAGCTCGCCGTCCAACACCCCGCCGCCGTGGGACCGCGCCCGGTTCCCCCGGATCAACGTGCGGGACAACGTGGAGTCGCAGTATCGCTTGGCGACGGAAGTATTCGGCATCGAAAAGTTGCCGCTGGTACTGGGCTGGTCAATGGGCGCCGGGCAGACCTACCAGTGGGCGGTCAGCCATCCGGAGATGGTGGAGCGCATCCTGCCGTTCTGTGGCTCGGCGCGCACCGCTCCGCACAACAAGGTTTTCCTGGACTCGCTGCGCGCGGCGCTCACCGCGGACGCGGCGTTCGCCGAGGGCTGGTATCCCGAGGACCAGTGGCCGGTGCGCGGGTTGCGGGCGTTCGCCCGGATCTACGCCGGATGGGGCTTCTCGCAGGCGTTCTACTGGAACGAGGCGTGGCGCGAGCTCGGGTTCACCTCGTTGGAGGACTTCTCGGTCGGCTTCTGGGAGGGGTTCTTCCTGGACGGCCGGGACCCGAACAACCTGCTCACCATGCTGGACACCTGGTGGAGCGGTGATGTGGGTAGCACTCCTGGGTTCAAGTCAGTGGAGCAGGCTCTCGGCTCCATCCGGGCGAAGGCATTGATCATGCCGGCGGAGAAGGACCTCTACTTCCCTCCGGAGGACGAGGCGTGGGCGGTCAGCCACATGCCGAACGCTGAGTTGCGGGTGATCCCGGGCGTGTGGGGCCACTTCGCGGGCGGCGGCCCGAACGCCGTGGACACCGCGTTCATCAATGCCGGAGTGGCAGAGCTGTTGGCCTCGGATCCCGCCTAAACGCCTTTTCGACTTAGATTTATCGCCAAAAGAATAGATCCACAAACATAGTGTGACCCACATCACAACGTGGCTTGCTAAGCGATTTTGCGGGGAAACCGTTTGGCATGAATACTGGCACACTAACAATTGTGATCGTCATTGCGGTGATCATAATCGCGGCCATCGGCGTGGCGATCTTCCGACAGACACAGAAGCAGCGATCGGAGCGGCTGAGGGAACAATTCGGCCCCGAGTACGACCGGGCGGTCGAGCAGAAGGACGACCGCCGCTCCGCGGAGTCCGAGCTGCGCGCTCGAGAGAAGCGCCAGCGGGAACTCGAGCTGCGCACCCTCGACCAGGGCCAGCGGCGGCACTTCGAGCAGCGCTGGTCGGACGTGCAGCGGGACTTTGTGGACGGCCCAGGGCAGGCCGTGCGCCAGGCGGACATCCTGGTGGTCGACGTGATGACCGCCCGTGGCTACCCGGTGGACGACTTCGACCAGCGAGCCGATGACCTCTCGGTGCGCTACCCGGTGGTCACCGCGCGATACCGGGAGGCGCGCCAGATCTCCCGGGCCAACGAGCGAGGGGAAGCCAGCACCGAGGATCTGCGCGGCGCGGTTACGTCGTACCGGTCGCTGGTTGAGGCCCTGCTCCAGGACGACGATCGGACCGAGCAGCGCAGAGGGAACGAACCCGCCGGCGGCGCCGGTGGCCGGATCGCTGATCGCCGGGATAGCGATGACCGAGACGCCGATAGCCGGCGCGGCGATCGCGGGAACTTCGCTGACCGGGAGGCCGGTGACCGGAGGACCGCGGAGCGACAGACCGTTGACCGGGATACCGCTGATCGGCGCACCGGTGACCGGGATACCGCTGACCGGGAGGCCGGTGACCGGGAGAGCGCTGACCCAGATAGCGCTGACCGGGAGACCGCCGGCCGAGGGCTGAACGGACAGGGGCGGACCACCCCGCAGCGGAATGGACAGGAGGCCGGCGCATGACCACCCAGGACAGCACTCGCGAGGCGACCGGCACCGTCGACACCGGCCCAAAGGACGCCGACGAGCAACTGGTCAGCGGTGAGCACGCGGGAGACCGGAGCGGCGACCTGCACACGGAGACCCGGGCCGAGAGTTCCGGGACCGCGGACCAGCAG
>DATHIT010001114.1:0-6769 GCA_035489915.1 Pseudonocardia sp.
GGCGAGCACCGCGCGGACATCCTCGTAGCGGGTGACCAGCCACGGGGTGCTGCCGTCCCATAGCGCGACCCGGGAGATGGGCGTGCTGGCGCGCAGTCGGGCGAGATCGGCGGGCGGATCGAACGGGCAACCCCGGGGCATTGGATACCTGGGTGGGTCGAGCTCGTCCTCGCGCCGCTGGCCGGCGATCGGGTTGGTGGTGGTCATCTGGCACCCCCGAGGCGTCCTATAAAACTTTATATATGCTAACTATGTAACCATTGGGGCGAAGGGGAGGCCAGTGCTCTCCCTCGGTCTGGTGACGTCTGGTTCAGCGCGCCCGGCTCCGAGGGGGGAGCCGGGCCGCGCCATGTTGCGGGCACGCTTCGGCGGTAAATATCGCTTTACAACGTTTCGCACGACTCCACCGCCGGCCTTGCGGCTCTTACGCTGCGGTTGGTCCATATGGACCGTTGGCCAGACCAAGTGGGGAGCTCGGTGCCGGTGCAGCGCTTGTTGGGTGGTCGGGGCGTCAGTCGTGGTCGCCGTGCCGGTGTCGCGCTACTGGCCGTGCTCGCCGCGGTCCTGGCCGCGGTGCTCAGCGGGTGCGCCGGCGGCGCCGGCTCGACGCCGGCTGACGGCAACGACCAGCTGACCCTGGTACTGCCCTGGTACGCCGACCCGGAGGGCGGCGGGTTCTTCGCCGCCCAGACGCAGGGCCTGTACCGGGACAAGAAGCTGGACGTCACGCTCCAGCCGGGCGGGCCACAGGTCTCCGCCACCCAGTTGGTGGCCACCGGCCGGGCGCAGGTCGGGTTCACCGACGCGGCCGGCATCGTGCAGGCCCGAGCGCAGGGCATCCCGATCATTGCGATCGGCGCGCTCTACCAGAACAACCCGGTCGGCGTGATGGTGCACGCCGACACCGGCATCAAGTCGTTCGCCCAGATGGCCGGCATGACCTGGGTGGTCCAGGCCGGCCAGCTCGGGCCGGCGTGGATCCAGAAGACCACCGGGGTGAGCTTCCAGACCCAGCAGTACCAGGGCTCGATCGCCAACTTCCTGAACAACAACCGGCTGGTCCAGCAGGGCTGGCCGACGAACGAGGCTTACCAGGCTCAGCAGGCCGGGGTCCCGGTCACCTTCATCCCGTTCTCCAGCTCCGGGTTCAACCCCTACAACGACGTGTTCTTCACCTCCGAGTCCTACCTCGCCTCCCATCATGACCAGCTGCAACGGTTCCTGGCCGCGAGCATGCAGGGCTGGCGGGACTACCTGGGCGACGTATCCGTGGCCCGGGCGGCGAACCAGGCGTTGCTGGCGGCAAACAACCAACAGACCATGCAGAGCATCTGGTACGCCTGGGACAAGCAGCGCGCCTACGTGGTCGCCGGGGACGGCGCCAGCAAGCTCGGCGCGATGTCGGCCCAGCGCTGGAGCACCTTCCTCGACCAGATGCAGCAGCTGGGCGAGCTCCCCACCCGACCGTCGCCGACCGAGCTGTTCGACGACTCGCTGCTGCCCCCGATCGGCGCGCCGGCGCAGCTGCCGCCTCCGCCGTCCGGGTCGTACTGAGGTGGCGGCGCCGGTGGCCCAGCGGGTCGAACCGGACACCGCGCTGGTGGAGTTCGCGGCCGCCGACAAGGTGTTCGCCAACGGCTTCCGGGCGCTGGACCCGATCGACCTGAGCCTGGCCCGCGCCGAGATCACCGTGCTGGTCGGGCCGTCCGGCTGCGGGAAGACCACGCTGCTGCGGATGGCCGCCGGGCTCACCGCGCCGTCCAGCGGTCGGATCACCCGCCGGACCGAGCGGATGTCCTACGTCTTCCAGGATCCGACCCTGCTGGCGTGGCGGTCGATCCAGGCGAACGTGGAGCTGGTGGCCCGGTTGCAGGGCGTGCCGCGAGCGCAGCGCCGGGAGCGGGCCCGGCGCGCCATCGAGATGGTGGGGCTGGCCAGCTTCGAGAAGGCCTACCCGCGAGAGCTGTCCGGCGGCATGCGGATGCGGGTGTCCCTGGCCCGCTCGGTGACCAGCGAGCCGGAGCTGTTGCTCATGGATGAGCCGTTCGCCGCACTCGACGAGTTCAACCGGGAGAAGATGGGCGACGAGCTGCTGAACCTGTGGCGCTCGCGCGGACTCACCGTCATGTTCATCACCCACTCCATCTCCGAGGCGGTGCGATTGGGCCACCAGATCGCCGTGCTGGGTACCCAGCCGGGCCATCTGGTGCGGGTGTTCCGGTCGCCCAGCCCGCCGCCTCGCGCTGGGGCGGCCGGGCGCGACGACCCCGCGCTGCGTGAGCTACGGATCCAGATCTCCGAAATGCTGGGAGGCGCCCGGATATGACCCGATCCACCGCGCCGGGCCGGTCCCGGCTGCTCTGGACGGTGCTGCCGCCGGTGGGCGCGCTGGTCGTCGGACTGGTGGCATGGCAGCTGGTCATCACGCTGTTCGACATTCCCGGGTACATGCTGCCGTCCCCGGCGACGATGTGTCGGACCGTGCTGGCCGAGCTGGCCATGATCAGCGCGCCGACCTGGGTGACCATGCGCGAGGCCTACGTCGGCTTCCTGCTCGCCGGGATCGGTGGCGTGCTGGTCGGCCTGGTCATGTCCCGCTGGCGGCTGATGGAGCGCGGGCTCTACCCCTACCTGATCATCCTGCAGACCGTCCCGATCGTGGCCATCGCGCCGCTGTTCGTGGTCTGGCTCGGCCCCGGCGCGGTGACCAACACCGTGGTGGCCGCCATGATCGCGCTGTTCCCGGTGGCCGCGAACACGCTGGCCGGGCTCAAGTCGACCGACCGCAACCTGATTCAGCTCTACACCATGGCGGGCGCGCCGCCCCGGGTCCGGCTGCTGTCCCTGCGGTTGCCCAGCGCGCTGCCGGCCATCCTGACCGGGCTGCGGGTGGCCGCCGGAGCAGCGGTGATCGGTGCGATCGTCGGGGAGTTCGTGGCTGGGGTGGGCGGCGGGCAGGGCGGCCTCGGCTACGTGATCACCGAGAGCGCGGTGCGGCTGCGCACCCCGGAGCTGTTCCTCGCCGTGCTGGCCGCCTGCGCGGTGTCTCTGCTGCTGTTCGGCGCGGTGGTGCTGGTGGAGCGTCGGCTGCTCGGCCGGTGGCACGAATCCGCGCTGCCGGCCGAGGAGTGACCGCGGTTTACGCCGTGAAGCCGCCGTCGATGTTCAGGTTGGCGCCGGTGATGTAGCCGCTGTCCGGGCCGGCCAGGAAGGACACGAACGCGCCGATCTCGCTGACGTCGCCGAACCGGTCCAGCGCCATCGCGGCGAGCATCAGCGGCGCGGCCGGGCCGTCCGCCGGGTTGTTGTCGGTGTCCACCGGCCCTGGCTGGACGTTGTTGATGGTGATCCCCTTCGGTGCCAGCTCCCGAGCCAAGCCCCTGGTCAGGCCCGCGATGGCGCCCTTGCTGGCGGCGTAGACCGAGATGCCGGCGAAGGGCACCCGTTCGGCGTTGATGCTGCCGATGTTGATGATCCGGCCGCCCGGGCCGAGGTGTTTCAGCGACTCGCGGATCGCCAGGATCACCGCCCGCACGTTCACCGCCAGGGTCCGGTCGATGTCGGCGGTGGCCATCTCGTCGAGCGTGGCGAATGTGCCGCCGCCGGCGTTGTTCACCAGGATGTCCAGCTGCCCGTACCGCTGCACCGTCTCGGTGACCGAGGCGACCACGTCGGCCTCGACCGCGCTGTCCGCCTGGATGGCGAATGCGGTGCCGCCAGCCGCCGCGATGTCCGCGACCACCTGGTCGGCCTGGTCCTTGGAGTTCGCGTAGGTCAGCGCCACCGACGCGCCGTCCGCCGCCAGCCGCTTGGCGATGCCCGCGCCGATGCCGCGCGAACCGCCGGTGACCAGGGCGACCTTGCCCTCGAGTGAGTCAGCCATCGTTATCTCCCTGCTGCTAGTTCTGTACCGATAGGTATCAATCTAGGCGGATCGGGGAAGTCGGTCAAGTGGCCGGGGGTGGCTGGGCGTCCGTCGCTCCCGCCGGGACTGGCTGGGCGTCCGTCGCGGCGGTCGCGTCCGCGACCACGGCGTCCCACCCGCGCAGCGTCATCTCGACCACGCGGTGCAGCTGGCGGCGGCTGGCACCGCCAGCGGCCTGCACCGCGATGCCCTGGATCACCGTGGTGACCCAGCGGGCCAGGTCGGCGGGGTCGGCGCCGGTCGGCAGGTCTCCCTCCTCGCGCGCCCGGATCAGGCGGGCCCTGGTGGCGGCCTCGCCGGCGCGCCGCCAGGAGGCGAGCTTGCGGCGCACCGGGTCGTTGTCCGGCGAGCAGACCAGCGCGCTCTGCACAGCCAGGCAGCCCCGAGGCGTCCCTCGGCCGGTGGTCGCGTCCACCGCGCCGCGGAGCAGGTGCTCGACCACGGCGCGGGCGGTGGGTTGCTCCAGCGACTCGGGAACGTAGCGCGCCGTCCGACCCGCATATCGGTCCAGCGCTCGCCGGAAAAGCGACTCCTTGTTGCCGAAGGCCGCGTAAAGGCTCGGCCGGTTGATGCCGAGGGCTTCGGTCAGGTCGGAGATCGCGGTGCCCTCGTAGCCCTGCCGCCAGAACACCTGAACCGCGCGGTCGAGCGACTGGTCGATGTCGAACTCGCGAGGTCGTCCGGTTCTCATCGTGGCCTCCGCCGGTCGTGCGCCTGAGCCTTTCAAATATACCGATCGGTACGGATCGGTGCTGGCCGGCGGCTTCGGGTAAGTGATCAATCCCACGCTCGGCGTGTTGGCGCGGTCCGGCGCCGCGCGCGGTGCAGGATCGGTCCGCTTGTGGTTGGCCGTGCCGCATGCCCAGCTGGCCGGCGGTGCCGTGCCGGTGTCCTGGCCGCACCGAGCTCGTTGGAGTCGAAGATGTCTGACACGGTGCACCGCGCTCCAGGTGGTAAGGGGCGCCGAGGCCGCACATCGGTAGTGGCGTCCCGATTTGCCACCGGAGTCCTGATGGTCGCGTTGGCCGTGGGATCCGCCGCCGCCGCGCGCTGGGTGGTCTCACCCGCGCCGGGGCACGTGGTCATCGCGCCGGCGGTGTCGATCAACCAGAACCTGCACCCTGGGGCCACGCCGTCGGTGGTGCCGCCGGCGTCGCCCGCGCCGCCGTCGGTGCCGGCGCCGTCGGTGCCGCAGCCTCAAGCGGCCTCGCCGGCCTCGCCGGCGTCGTTGGTGCCGGAGCCCCAGGTGGCGCCGGTGCCGGGGCCGGCGGGGGGCCCAGCGGACTCGCCGGTGCCCTCGGGGGGCTCGGTGGTGGCGGGGGACGCCCGCTCGGCGCTGGCCGCACTTCCGGTGAAAGGCCCGGCGCCGCTGACCGGCTACAGCCGAGCCGCGTTCGGACCGGCTTGGGCGGACGTCGACCGCAGCGGCTGCGACCAGCGCAACCAGGTGCTGGCCAGGGACATGACGGCGGTTCAGCTGCGGAAGGGTTCCCGGTGCGTGGTGGCCTCCGGGCGGCTGCTCGACCCGTACACCGGCAAGCAGATCAACTTCGTGCGTGGCCAGGGCACCAGCGAGGCGGTCCAGATCGACCACGTGGTGGCGCTGGCCGACGCGTGGCGGACCGGCGCCCAGCAGCTTGACCAGCAGACCCGCGCACAGATGGCCGGGGACCTGCTCGAGCTGCTGGCCGTCGACGGGCCGACCAACCAAGCCAAGAGCGACCGGGACGCGGCCGCCTGGCTGCCGGCGAACAAGGCCTACCGCTGCCACTACGTGGCCCGCCAGGTCGCGGTGAAGGCCAAGTACCGGCTCTGGGTGATCCCCGCCGAACGCGACGCGATCGACCGGGTACTCGCCGGCTGTCCGAGCCAGCCGCTGCCCACCACCTGACCACGCGACGCGCTCGGTGTGCTGAGAGCGCCGACTCAGTGTGCTGAGAGCCCCGACTCGCGGGCTTTGTGGGGTGGGGTTAGCGGTTGCGCCAGTGGGGTGGGCGTTTTTGGGTGAAGGCGGTGAGGCCTTCGATCATGTCCTCGCTGACCATGAGCTCGTCCAGTGCGCCGGACGGGTAGGTCACCGCGTCCACGGTGTCGGTGATGCCGTCCGTCTCGGCCATGATCCGCAGCGAGGCGCGGACCGAGGTGGGCGAGCTGGCCAGGATCTCCTCGGCCAGCGCGCGGGCGCCGGTCAGTGCGCCGCCCGCCTCGGTGACCCGGTTGACCAGCCCGTAGCCCAGCGCCTCGGTCGCGCTGAGCCGTCGGCCGGTGAGGATGAGCTCGGTGGCCACCTTCGGCGGGATCGCGCGGGGCAGCCGGACCAGCCCGCCGGCGCCCGCGACCAGGCCGACCTTGACCTCGCTGAGCGCGAACCGGGCGGTCGCGTCGGCCACCACGAGGTGGCAGGCCAGCGCGATCTCGCAGCCGCCGCCCATCGCGTAGCCGTTCACCGCGGCGATCACCGGTTTGGTCATCCCCCGGCGACTGGTCAACCCGGCGAAGCCGTTCTTCGGCACCCACATCGGCTTGCCGGCGGCGGTGTAGGCCAGGTCGTTCCCGGCGGAGAACGACTGGTCACCGGCGCCGGTCAGGATCGCCACCCACAGCTCGGGGTCGGCGAAGAACGCGTCGAAGACCTCGTCCAGCTCGTCGTTGGCCGGCGGGTGCAGCGCGTTGCGCGCGTCCGGCCGGTTGATGGTGACCTCCAGCAGGTGCTCGTCGCGGCGCACCAGGACGTGCTGGTACTCCTCGCGCAGCGTCGCCGGCCGGGGCGGGAACAGCTGGTCCATGCGGTGGTCGGAGGTGGTGACCCGGTTGCCCTTGCCGAACGAGCGGACGTACACCCGC
>DATHIT010001115.1:0-59885 GCA_035489915.1 Pseudonocardia sp.
TTCCATAGTGCGCGGACGCGCATGGTTCGCCGACCAGCCGCGGCAGACTATCTTGGGGAATCGGAGTACGACGTTCGAAGGGGCGGGCCCCGGCTTTCGGCGGCCCGCCCCTATTTGCTCGAGCATCCGAAGCGTGGTCAGTCGAGCCCCACAGGCTTCACCGCGGTTCCACCAGCTACTCGCCGCCGGCGATCCGGGCCGACGGCGTATCACCCGTTGGTGGACGTTCGGACGAAGACGACTCCGAGCGCGGGTGGGTTACCTATCGTGGTTGCATGGTCATTCCGCCGGGGAAAGAGGACGATCGCTGGCGGAAATCTTCGGGTACGGACCAGGACGTCTCGGTCGAGCGACGCGCCGAGTCCGATCGGCCATCCGCCGACCCCGCCGACCAGCCCGCGCCCGCCACCGGACACCCCGCCCCTCCAGTCGACCAGCCCGCCGGATATCCGACCGGGGTAGCCGGATATCCGACCGGGTTCGACGGGTACCTGGGCGGGCATGCCGGGCTCCCCAGCGGGTACCAGGGCTGGCCGACGGCGGTCTCCGACGACCCGCTGGTCCCCTTGGGCGTCATCGACTGGTTGCGGAGGGTGTTCGGCGTCGCCGACGACAGCTTCGGGCGCCTGGTCGCCCTGTCCGCCGTCCCCGCCGTCCTCTACCTGGCATTCGGGCTGGCCTTAAATGCGGCGCAACCCGATCCACAGCGGATCGCCGACGCGGTACAGGGAGGGGCCAACCCGTTCTTCTACCTGCTGGGGTACGGCGTCACGCCCGTGCTCATCGGTCTCTTCTGGCTCGTCTTCGCGGTGGTCGGCCCCCTCTACCAGGGCGCCGGGTTCTTCCTCGTCGTACGGGCCGCGAACCGGCAACCGGCGACCCTCCGCGACGCCCTGCGGTCGGCCGCGCCCCGGGTGCCGGCGCTGGTCGGCTGGTCCGCGCTGGCCCTGCTGATGGTCGGGGCCCCGCTGCTGGTGGTGGCCGTGCCGGCGTTCCAGCTCGGCATCCCGGCGTTGCTGCCGCTGGGGGTCGCGGTGACCTCCAGCGGGTCGATCTACCTGGCCGGGACGCTGTTCTCGTCGCTGCCTGGCGTGGTGCTGGTGGAGCGGGCCCCGGTGTGGCGGTGCTTCTCGCTGATCCGGCGGCGGTGGTGGGGAACGGTGGTGCGCTACGGGATCGTCGCCGCGCTGTTCGTCGCCGTGGTCGGGCTCATCATCGTGACGGTCGGCGTGGCCGGGGGCGAGTTCGGCCTGTTCGACCTGGCCGGGGGGAACGGCTGGATCGGCGCCGCGGTGGGAGTGATCATGGTGCCGCTGTACTACATCCCGTTCCTGGTGCTCTCCGTTCGGATGTGGGTGGTGACCTACGCGGAGCTGCGCTTCTGGGAGTACCACGCCGTCACTACCCCGCTGCTCGCCGCCGAGCTGAACCGGAGCTGGCGGGGGCCCCGAACCGGATCGCCGGCCACCGACGCCCCGGCGTACCCACCACCCGACACCCCACCCCCGTGACTGAACCCGTCCACCGACATACCCCCGTGGGAGAACCGACCCACCGAGGCCAGGGCGACCGGGGCGGCCGCGTCCCCCCGCCCGGCTTCCGAGGGCCCACCGCCATCCGAAGGCCCGCCGCTGCCCGGAGACCCGCCGCTACCTGGAGACCGGACGCCGCCCCGACGGCCCGGCGAGGTCACGCTCGGCCGGCGCTCGGTCGTCGCGCTGGCCTCAGCGGGCGCACTGCTGGTGGCCGCGCTGATCGGAGTGACCATCCACGACGCCACCCGCCCCGGCGCGGCGGCGGGCACCCCGGCCGGGTTCCGGGTCACCACCATCGCCCTGCCCCGAGGAACCCCGCGACATGGCGATCACGCCCGACGGCCGCCGCGCGTACATCACCAGCTACGGCACCGCGACGGCCAACGGGAACGTCGTCATGGTGGTCGACCTGGCCTCCGGCACGATGATGACCACCATCCCGGTCGGGCCCAATCCCTCGGCCGTGGCCGTCGCCCCCGACGGCCGCCACGCGTACGTCGGCGTCCAGGGCCCGGCGACGCCGACCAACAGCACCGTGGCGGTCATCGACACCGCCAGCAATGTCGTCACCGCGAACATCCTGGTCGGGCTCAACCCGCTCGACGTGGCAGTCAGCCCCGACAACCAGCAGGTCTGGGTCGCCACCAACGGCTCCGTCGGCACCCCCTCGACGACCGTGTCCGCGATCGACACCGCCACCAACACCGTCCGCGCCACCGTCGCCGTCGGGTTCGCGCCCGGCGGGGTCACGATCTCCCCCGACGGGCGCCGGGCCTACGTCACCAACAGCGGCTCGGAAGCCGCCCCGGGCTCCACCGTCTCAGTGATCGACACCGATGGCGGCCGCCTGAGCTCCACCATCCCGGTCGGCCTCGGACCATACGATCTGGCGCCCAGCCCGGACGGCCGCCGGTTCTACGTCACCGAGCCCGGCACCAACAGCAACCCCGGGGCGAGCATCGCGGTGATCGACACCGAGGCTCGGGCATTGGTCGCTGTCGTGCCGGTCGGCTCGACTCCGAGCGGGGTGGCGGTCAGCCCCGACGGCCGGCGCATTTACACCGCCAACGCCGGCTCGTCCAGCCTCTCCGTCATCGACACCGGCTGACCCCCTCCCGTGCCCGGGACCGATGGCCCGGTCACCGCGCCCGTCCAGTACTCAGCGAAGATCCGCCGCACCACCCGCGCCGAGGCGTCTTCGACGGAGAGCACTCGAAGCGGATAACCCTCGGCTGCCTTGCGCGGGTTCGGATGTGGCCCCGCATCCACGACGACATAGCCGTACGGCGCTCACCTGAGCATCCGTCGCCACGCCCACATGCTCTAGTTCCCGCTCGGCACACCAGCTGGAAGCGGGCGCACCCCGTTATTCGTGCCCAGCACCGGTGGCGGGGTGTGGAAGCTGTACGGCGCGGTGGCACGCAGGACCCCGTTGTTACTGTCCTCCAGGCTGACAATCGAACGAGTCTGCACGGTGAACGCGCCCAGATCCGGCAGGTACGGCAGCAGCGCGTTGGTCATCGGATCCAGCCGCTGGGTGGTGGCGTGCAGCTCGGGCAGCGCGATGCTCAGCTCGCTGGCGAACGGGCGCAGATCCGCCACCACCGGGCGGGCCGCATCCAGGAACGGCTCGGCGGCGTCCACCGCGGTGTCCAGCTTGTCCGCCGTGCCCCGTAGGTGGTCCAGCGCGTCGGGGAACCGGTCGGAGGCCTCCGCCAGGTTGTGCAGCGTGGGGTCGAGCTGATCGGAGAGTCCGTGCACCGAGTCGGTGGAGCGCTTCAGTTCGGCGAGCAGGCCGGGCAGCTCGGCCAGCGTCTGGTCCACCTGCGGCTGGTGGCTGCCGAAGCTGTGCAGGGTGGTCTGCAAGCCCGCCGCCAGGGTGCGCAACCGCTGGTCATCGCCGCCCACCGCCTGCGCGATCTGGCCCAGCGCGGTGATCAGCCTCCGGATCAGCTCCTTGCGCTCGGCGAGCTGCTCAGCGACCGGCCGCATTCGGTTGGCCACCGCGGTGGTCGCATCCAACCCGGCGGGAAGGTCGGCCCGCGCGCTGGTCAGCGCCACGTCGGACTCGGCCAGCAGCGAGGTGAGCATGCGCTGGGCGTTGTCGTCGAGGTGGTTCAACACCTCGTCCACCTGGACCGGCCGCTCACTGTTGGTGATCGGGAACTGGTACCCGGAGCCGACCGTCGGGGCCGGCGGCGCGCCGGGGGCGATGGTCACGTACATCTCGTTGAGCGGGCTCTTCGGCCGCAGCACCAGCGTGGCGTTCTGGTAGAGGCGATGGCCGGGCTCGAGGGACAGGGTGAGTCGGGCGTGGCCGTCCGGGGCCACCTCGGCGCCGGCGATGTCCCCCACGTTGACCCCGGCGATCCGCACCTCCTGGCCATTGCCGGGGCTGATGCCTGGCGAGGCCGGGAAGTCCGCGGTGACCACCAGCCGGTCGCTCCACGGGGCCACCAGCCGCTGGTTGCCCAGGATGATCCCGCCGACCACGCCGGCGATGGCGATCAGCGCGACCACAACCACGGTGTTCCTGGCCAGGCCCGGTTCGGTACGGACCCGCTCGAAGACTCGCTTCATGTGCTCCCGGCGACTGTTCACCGGCGGGGCCCCGAGCTCGTGGGGGTCAGCATCGCGTACATCTCCTGGAAACTCCTCACTGAGTCAGCGACCGGCCCCGGTCCTGCCGGCGCCGTCAGCCAATCCACTGAGGACCCGCCGAGCGATCCGGAAAACGCTGCTCGGCGTCTGTTTTGCGCGGACCTCGGGCGGCGCCCGGCTCTGCGGTGGGCCGCGCGCGGGGCCACGGCCGCGTGGCCTAACGTCCGTTCCTGAGCCTGCCCACAGGGGCCGGCGAGGACCTCCGGAGGGCGCGCTGGCGGTGAACACTGACTCGACGGACGAGGCACTGGCCGCGTACCCGGTCGCGCGTACCAGGGACATCGGGCACGCCACCGAGGTGCTGGAGCGGGTACTGCCCCGGATCCCCCTGCAGCTACGGGTGACCGAGGCCGGCGCGCTCTTCACCATGCACATGAACGCCTTGGACGTGGGCGCAGTCACCGCCAGCTACCTGCGTTTCGGCGCCGACATCCACGTGGTGAACAGCGAGACGGCGTCCTACCACGTGAACGTTCCGCTGCGCGGGTCCACGATCTGGCGGGCCCGCAGGTACGTGGTGCAGTCCACGCCCTCGGTGGCCGCGGTGCTCGGCCCGGGCACGGACGGCGAGCTGCTCTGGAGCGGCGGCTGCGCGCAGCTCTGCCTGATGCTGCCGCGGTCCAGCCTGGATCGGGAGCTCGAGCGGCACCTCGACCGGGAGATCGTTGAGCCAGTGGTGTTCGCCCCGGCGATGTGCCTGACCTCCCCGACGGCGCGAGGCTGGTTGGACGCGCTGCGCCTGGTGCTGAACGAGGCCGACCGCGGCAAGGGCCGATCGCTGCACCCGCTGACCTCCCGGACGTTGGAAAACCTGCTGGTCGACAGCCTGTTGCTGGCCCAGCCGCACAACTACACGGCGGAGCTGAACAAGCCGGCCAGGGCGACCTCCCCGAGGGTCGTCCGGGAGGCGATGGAGCATCTGGAGGCGCGACCCGAGCACACCTGGTCGGTGGGTGAGCTGGCCGGAAGCGTGCATGTCAGCGTGCGCGCGCTACAGGACGCCTTCGCGCGCTCGGCGGGGATGTCCCCGATGCGCTATCTGCGGCAGGTGAGGCTGGCCAGGGTCCGCGCCGAGCTGCTGGCCGGCGTCCCGGGGGACACCACGGTCACCGAGGTCGCCACCCGGTGGGGATTTGCCCACCACGGACACTTCGCCGCCGCCTACCGGGCCAAGTTCGGCGAGCCACCGGCGCGCACCCTGCGCCGCTGAGCTCACCCTGTCCGTGCTCACCCTGTCCGTGGCCGGCGCAGCTGGTTGACCGCCCACACCCTGAAGCCGGTCAGGAGAGCACCGCGCCGGCAACGCTCACCGCGATCCACCCGCCGAAGGCCCACAGCGCGGACGCGGTGATCGAGCCGGCCGCACCGCCGACGAAGTTGCCGGTGACGTAGGCGGTGTTGATCCGGCTGCGCGCCTCGGCGGAGATGGCGAAGATCTGTGCCTGGTTCAGGATCCGCTGCCCCTGGGTGGCCACGTCCAGGCCCAGACTCTGTTTGGAGCTAGACCCGTCTTGCACATAGAGGCGGGGTTGCTCTAGGGCCGTGCCCTCATGTTGCTAGTGTGGGTGTGCTCAGTCTTGATCTTCACTCGACGCGAGGCCTTCCGGTGCGACGGTGAGACATGGGCCGCCGAGCCTTGCTCCGCCAGCAACCACCTTCCTGGACTTCGTCGCTTCCACCTGAACATCGATGACCTCCTGGCTGGAGGGCGATCATGCGAGGTCTCGTTGCAGCCCGATATCGAGCTCAGCTCCCGCCTCCGCGGGCTGGCCGACCAGCTTAACCACGCCGGATCAGACCGGCGTGACGAGGTTCTGATGACCGTTCGCGATGAACTGCAAGAGATCATCTCTGAGTTAGATCGGCGGATTGTGGGCCCGAATTGAGGGACGACTCGAGTCAGGGAAGCGGACCCACCTGGGACGCACCCCGCGGCTCACTACCGAGGAGTAGCCGTGAGTAGCTGTTTCATAACTCGCTGAGCGCAGCCACGGACCCGCCAACAAGATCACCCAATCCTCAGACCGCCGGACCGACCGGACCGACCGGACCGCCACTCTTGGCATCCATCGAAGCACCCTGCTCTACCGCCTCCACCTGATCCGCAGCCTCACCCAATACGATCTCACCGATCCCGAAACCCAATTTAACCTTCAACTCGCCACACGTATTCAGCTGGCCTGATCATTTCTGGCTGAGCGTCGGATAGGCCGGCTGTATCGACCCCAGTGAATGCCATTGGGCATAGCTGTGTCCTGCAGGTCTGCACCTGCGCATCCACCATGTGGATCTGAAAACCTTGCCCTCACTTGGTACCAGAAGCCACCTAGTCAGGTCGATCTTGGTCTCGGTTGCAGGGTTCAGCGTTGACAGGTCCGGGCAGTGACTTATCCGAAGAGCCGGTGTCAAGGGGTTCGAGCCGGCCGCGCTGGACTGTGGAGTCGCCCCCCTGGCGTTTTCCGTTTATGAAGGCCGTGATGGCCTGGGTCAGGTCGCGGACGGAGCCAAAAGTGCCGCGGCGGATGGCTTGGCGGGTGATGATCCCGAAGAATCTCGACCATGTTCAACCACGAGCGGTCCCACTTACGCCAGATCCGGGCCACGGTGGCAAAGGAGATCTTCAGCTCGGCGGCCAGCAGCCGCGCCGACCAGTGCGTCACGCCCAGGTGCGCTGGCGGCCGGCCTTCGTCGGCGATCGTGGCGACCACGACGTCGATCTCGTCGATCTCCGGTAGCCGTCCACTGCGCGGCAGATCATCCAACGCGAGGATTCCCCCGGCGTCGTAGCGGGCGCGCCAATCCAGCACAGTCGGCCGGCTGGTCCCGGTCCGGCGCGCGATCTCGGCGTTGGACAGCCCCTCGGCGGCCAACAACGCGATCCGCGCCCGCCCCGCCAGGCGCGCCGACACCGAACTCGACCGTGATATTCGAGCCCTACAGGTCAGCAGCTATCTGGGGTCTCGGACGGTTCGACCAGCACGGGATCCAGCTCCCGGGACACCTCGTCGGTGATGCGGGTGGCCACCGCGGTCGGGTCGAATGGCTCGGGTGCCTCGGCGAGCACACCGGCGAACGCCTCCAGCGCGTGCGACGCCAGCGGTCGCCACTTGTCGACCCAGCCCACGAGTAATTCCGCGTTCTCTGGGGTGTCGTCGATGAGGTGGCGCAGCAGCGCCGCCGTCCACCCCCGGTGCCACCGCGCGTCCTCGTCCAACGAGAAGTGGATGCTGGTCAGGATCGGGTCGCCGTTCGCGGTGGCCAGCGCGCCGGCGAGCTGCTGGTTGACCAGGCGGTCGAAGCACGGCTTAAGGACCGCGTTGGTCACCGTGAACGCCTCTCCCCAGTCGTAGCTGACCAGCGCCCGTTCGAGGAGCTCGCGCAATGGCTGGAACGCCGGGGCCTCCTCCCAGGCGGTCCGTTGCTGGCGCGCGGTCTCCTCGTCCAGCGGCGCATCGTGCAGCTGCACGGTCCGGTACGCGATCCGTTGGACCCGGCGCATCTCATCCGCCGCCTGGAACGCGGCGCAGTTGGTGATCCGGGAGTCCGGGGCGGTCTGCGCGATGTAGGAGGCCAGCATCTGCAGTCCGTGCGCCGGAAAGCGAAGGGGGAAGTACCAGCTATCGAGGAAGCGAACCCACTCCGCGTCCAGCTGCCGGTCGTAGTCGGTCTCGTCGACCTCGCGGAGCAGCCCGTCGACGACGTCCTCACGGCCGTCCTGCAGCTGGGTGTAGCCGCGGTAGATGGTGCGGCGCGGGTCGGCGAACCCCGTCCAGTCCCGGGCCTGTAGGGGTGAGCCCTCCCGGTAACGGTAGTACCAGGCGACTACTGGGTTGGTGGCCGGCAGCTCGAACCGCTGAGGGTGGTTGTAGTGCAGGTCGCTGCTCACCACCTCGTACTCCTGTGGGACCCGGCGCCCCGTCGCGAGCCGGGTGTACGTCTTGCGACCCGGCGGCCGGGCCCCCGCCGGGCTCACCGGTCACCCGCCAGCGCGGGCTCTCCGGCCCGCGACGCGGAGTGCCCGGTCGGCGCCGCGGCTGGGCTCACCGAGGGTTCCCCAGCGAGCCGCCAGACGGCGCCGTCCTCGGACAGCTCCATGACTCCGGTGAACGAGGACAGCACCAACTCCAACTCGCCGGGGAACCGCACGGCGGCGCCCATCGCGGTCTCAAGCCCGGCCCGGGAGAGCCGACACACCCGGGGGACCAGCACCCGCAGGTATGCATCCTCGTCATGGATGAGCACCCGCTCGTTCTCCTCCTCGATGACGGAGACCACCGCATGCGCGAACGGCGTGGCCTGCAGTACCGGGCCCACTCCGTCGGCCGCGCCATCGGACGTGCTCATTGGTCCTCCTCGATACCGACGAAGACCCGGTCCTCGTCGAGTCGCACCGGGTAGCGCTCCAGGCACGCGCTGGCCGGGTTCACCCCCTGACCGGTATGCGCGTCGAACTGCCACTCGTGCGCGGCGCAGGTCAGCACCCCGTCGTGCAGGTCGCCCTCGGAGAGCGGGTTGGCCAGGTGCGGGCAGCTGTCCCGGTAGGCGACCAGCTCCCCGTCCAGGTTGCATAGCACCACATCGACGGCCCCGAGCGTCACCGCGCACATCTCGCCCTCCCAGACATCGTCCAGTGTCCCCGCGTACCGCCACGCGGGGTCAGCCCCGCTCGACCGTGAAGATTTCGCCATATCCGAGCCCCGCCTGGGCGATGGTCGATGTGGGATCGAGGATCTCGCCGGCCTCGTTGCGCACGGTGAGCGACCCGTTTCGCTCCGGGGCAGTGCCCCAGGCGACCAGCTGGGAGGCCAGGTGCGCCACGGTGCGGTTGTCCGGGGTGACGACGACCCGCATCAGGTAGTCATCGCTCGCGTAGCCGAACAGGTAGACGCGCATCGCCATACCTCACGCTCTCGGGATCGGGTCGAGACGCCACGGGTCGAGGCCGCGGCGCACATCCTTGCCGGTCTCCACGGGGGCTTCGAGGCCCATCCATTTGTGCAGCTCGGTGAGCTTGCCGGGGGCCTCACCAGCAACGATCCGGTCGACCACGCTCTTGTGCGCGGCGAACTTCGGGGACTCCTGCTGGAAGATCCACCGGCACGGCTCGGAGCAGAACAGGTAGCGGCGGCCGTCCCGCTCGAGGGTGCACGCGGTGTTCCGGCCGGGCCTGACAAACAGCGTCGGTAGCTGACAGAGGTTGCACAGCCCGGGGAGCCCGTAGGACAGTGTGCTGCTCTCTCCGCCGGCCTCCCAGCGTCGCTCGAGGTCCTTCCAGAACGGCCCGTAAGTCTCGTTCCAGGTGGGGTACTTGCCGTTCAGCCAGGCGCGCTCAGCCGCATCGGGCAGCGTGACGTCGAACCACAGGGTCGTCCGGTAGGCGTACAGCCCGAGCTGGAAGCTGTGGTGCGCAAAGTCCAGTTCCTCCACGAACAGGTCCCAGAACCAGGGCCGCTCGAGGTCGAACTCCTCGAGGTTCTTCACGAACTGCTCGATCACCCACTCGGTCATGAACTCCTTGAACGAGCGCGTCCGGGCCTCGAGCGGGGTGAGGTACTCCATGCCAGTGCCGGTCAGCGCGAGGAACAGCCGCCAAGACCGCCACCACATCTTGTCCACGAGGTATTGGGCCCGCTCCCGGGAGCCGTTCTCGAGCAACGTCCGCAGCACCGGGTGGCCGATCTGGGCGTGCCGGGATTCGTCGGTCTGGATGCTCGCCAGGGTCTTCTCAAACAGATGGTGGTGGGCGCGGTCCGCCATGGCAGCCATCGCCATGAACTGGAGGTTGCTGAAGCCGGTCTCGAACACGAAGTTGAGCTGGATCGCCAGGTCGATCGCGTCGGCGGCAAGGAACATGTCGTCGAACAGGTGACGCGCGGCGAGGATCACCCACTCGTTGGTGTGGAACGCCTTATGGGTCCAATCGAAATTTCCGTCGTAGGCCAGCAGGTCATGGCCGATCAGCAGCGGGATCTGGGTGTGCCGGATCTCGTCGAGCGCGCCTAGGGTGGCCATCGTCCGCCAGGCGCTGTCCCGCCCGAACCGGGCCATCCGCAGCTCGGCCACTGCCCCGGCGTACTCCACCAGGGCGATCGCGCCGTTGTGGAACTTGACCAGCTGCACCCAGGCGGGGTCGAGCTCGTCGAAAAGCCGGGGCTTGCTGAGCGCGGCGCGCACCCCGAGTACGGCGGCGTCCTTGTCGCGCTGGTTCGCGACGTACTCGCGGTAGGTGGTGCGGTAGACCTCGTTCCAGTCCTGCCACGCCTCGTGTGGCAGCCAGGGGTGACCGCTGATCTCCGGGGGGAACAGCTCTCGCTCGTCGACGTAGCGTGGAGTCCAGTCGACCTTGCGGGCTAGGTCGTGCCAGTCGTCGCGTCGAAGTACCATTCCGCTGCCTTCTCCATCTCCTGTGCCGCGGCGGTCCCCGTTCGCTCCTGCTCGATCAGGAGCTCGTCGGGGGTCCGGAAGTACGGGTTGTCGACGAGCGTCCCGCCCATGAGCACGCGGGGGTGGGTCCTGAGTAGGTTGACGACGATGCTGGCCCCGAACCGGTCGATGTCGTATAGGCATACGATGACCTGCGGATATAGCGGCAAGTACCGGTTCATCTCGGACTCGAGCATCAGTAGCTCGTCCATGTCGGGCACCACGTCGCGCCGCGACCAGGTCTCCACGGCACGCACCACATCGAACCGCCCGTCGTACATCACGTCCGCCATAGCGGCCTTCCACGAGCCGATCACCTCGTCGGCGGAGAAGCTGCCGGACCGCAGGTACACGTCCGAGGCGCGGATTACCTCGAGCTGGTTGGTGGCGGTGAACTTCGATGCATCTACGTGGGAATCAAGGGACATAACAATCTTTGCCGGGTCGATCCCGTCGACCACACAGATGCACTTGTCGCCAGATGCCAGGCCCGCCGTGAGGAAGGGAATCACGATCTGGTCACGCTGCGCCTCGCCGGTGTAGAGCCCGCAGATGTGATCGCCCAGCTGTGCCCGGACGCCGCCGACCCCCAGATCGAGGTTAGTCGACACGGCTCCGCCCCCTTGTTGAACGGGCTGCATCCCTGCGGGTGGGTGCCTGACCCACCCTGCTCGGCCCGCCCGCGCTACGCCAGGCAACCGGGCTGAAATCGCTCTGGCAGGGCAGGCGCCCACTGTGGAAAGGCAGGTCAACGTTTCGCGCGCTGGCTGAACCTGTTCTGGTGGGGCAAAGACCGGCGTGACCGACTCGACCTCGCAGGGCGAAGACGTGCTGAAGGAGCGCGTGGCAGGGTTCAGCCCCGTTGTTTCCGCGGGGGTACGCGACCCGACCGACAACCTGCCGTTCGCCGGGCGGGCCCCAGAGTTGATCCAGAGTTAATTCGATAAACGTTGCCACGTTGAGGAGAGAGCCGACCTGCCTGCGCGAGACCTAGCCGTAGCGCGAGGCGGCGGGACGGGACGAGTTGACATGACTGATGCACTGCGCGACCAGATATCGAACCTCTGTGGCTTGTTCGCTCTGTCGATGACCCTCTTCGACCGCGCCGAGGAGGAGGAGATCATCAAGCTTGCGGCCAGCGCGGTGCCCGCCTTGGCGCCGTGCCGGGTGGAGGGCATCTACCTCGTCGGCGACGGTCCGGACCGCAACGGGGACCGGCCGAGTGGTGAGCTCCGGACCCAACTGTCCGCGCTCGCCGGTGTGGACGGGCCGCTCGGGCGACCGGGCAGGGGGTGGGGGTGGGGCTACCCGCTGAGAGGGCTGGGCGAGCACCACGGCTACCTCGTGGTGTCCGCCGAGGCCACGCCAAGCAACGATGAGCAGTTCCTGCTCAGGACGCTGGCCCACCAGGCCGGCGCCGCGCTGAACAGCGCGGCCCTCCACCGGCGTGAGCAGGCCACGTCCGAGCAGCTCCGGGAGCGCTCCCACGACCTGGCCGGGGTCAATAAGGACCTCCGGCAGGCCGTCTCGGACCTGGACCGCCGCGCCCAGATCCACGCCGCGCTGATGAACGTGGCCGCGACAGGGGGCGGAGCGCCCAGGATCGCGGCAACCCTGTATCAGCTCACCGGCAAGCCGACGGTGGTCGAGGACAGGTTTGGGAACCCGCTGGCGTCGGCCGGTGGTGCCGGGTCGAAACCCGCCTGGCCGCGCGCCTCGTCCGCCCGGACCGCGCTGCTGAATAAGGTCCAGCGGCACGGACGCCCGATGCGCGACGCCGACCGAATCCTCGCGCTGGCCCAGACCCGGGGCGATGTGCTCGGCGCGCTCGCCCTGGCGGACCCCCGCCGAGAAGCCGGGCCAGCCGATCTGTTCGCGTTGGAGGCGGCGGCGGTCGTGCTGGCCATGGAGCTGTCCCACCAGCGCAGCCTGGTGGAGACGGAGCTGCGGCTGCGCGGCGACTTCGTCGACGACCTGCTCGCCGGTACCGACGACATCAGCGCGCTGGCCCGTGCCGCCGCCCTCGGCCACGACCTGCACCCGCCGCACCAGGTCCTGGTGTTGAGCTACCCAGGCACGGTGGACGAGCAGCGGCTGGCCTCGGCGGTGGACCGGGCAATAAGTCGCATGACGCAATCCCGCCCACTGCTCACCCGACGCGACGGCAAGATCGTGCTGATCGCGCCCGCGCGGAAGGGCGATGACAGCCAGCAGGACTGGGGCGAGCTACATCGACTGGTCGGGGCCGCGCCCTCCGCCAAGACCACCGCCATCGGCGTAGGGCGGGCCTGCGCGAACCCTGCCAGCCTGCCGCGCTCCTACACCGAGGCGATAAGGGCCCTACGGGTTCGGGAGAACTCCACCCGTCGGGACGGGGTGACCTCGTTCGAGGACCTCGGCTTCTACCGCATGTTGGACAACGAGGAGAGCACCCGTGCGGCCGGGGAGTTCATTCAGGAGTGGCTCGGCCAACTGATCGACTACGATGCCAAGCACCATTGCGACCTGGTGGCGACAATGGCGCAGTACTTCGAGTACGCGGGCAACTACGACGCGACCGCGAAGTCGCTGTTGATCCACCGCAGTACGCTGCGCTACCGGCTGCGCCGAATCCGCGAGCTGACCGACTACGACCTCGGGAACGTCGACACTCGGCTGAACCTGCAGATCGCCACGCGGGTCTGGCGGGTGCGCGGTGCCGGTAGGCCTTAGTCAAGCGGGCGGCGCGGAAATCGGCGGCGCCCCGAGCTGATCGTGTTCATCTGGGCGACCGGCCACGACGATCCAACCGCAAACGGACACGGAGCGTGGGCGTCGTTGCGCAATGGTTAACAGGGAGCGAACATGGGTATCGCTAATACACGATGCACGAGCTTGCTGAACAGCTACACCGACTTGCGGACCAGCTAGCCGACACATCAGAGAAGCGGGAACAGCGCCAGGATGAGCTCATGAGCATCCACGACGACCTGCTCATGATCGCGCGCCGTCTCGCGCAGATCATTAATTCCCCGAACTGACGATTGTCCTGAGCCCTAGCCGCCGCCCGGCGCTTGCCGCTTTGCGGCCGAGTCGGGGCGCCGCTAGCGGTCCTCGCCGTGTCGGGCCACGAGGGCGCGCACCCGGAAGGCCGCGACGATCAGCAGAACGCCGGCCACCACCGCGTAGGCGCCCAGCGTCATGGTGAGCGCGATGATCCCCGGCGCTGGCCAGACCAGGATGGCCACCCCAGCCAGCACGGCGGCCAGCCCGGCGATCGCCAGGACCATCTCCCCCCGGATCACCGCGCGCAGCCGGGCCGCCAGCATGATCTCCACCACGCCCACGCCGATCAGCAGCACCGCCACTACCACCGCGAGGGCCAGCACGGTGATCGCCGGCCAGAACACGGTAACCACGGCGGCGGCGATGCCCAGCAGCCCGCCCAGCAGCGGGGGCACCCAGCCACGCCAGTTGGCTCCGGCCCGGCCCGCTCGGAAGGCGGTGGCGAGGAAGGACACTCCGTCCAGCAGCGCCCAGGCCCCGAACAGCAGAGCCAGGGCCAGTACCGTGATATGCGGCCACAGCAGCGTCAGGATCCCGAATACCAGGCTCAGCACGCCGCGCACCGCGAGCGCGGGCCAAAGCTTCCTCGGTTCGGAAACCACTACGATCTCCGAAACGGCACCCGCCACGGGTACCTCTCGCTCAACCACTGGATTCTCCTCTCGGTCGGTCGCGGAACCGGTCCGGACCCCGAACGTCAAAGTCGCTCCTCTGCGAGTCGGGCTCCCGTCCTGGCCGTGCCGAGGGCCGTTCGTGGGCCGTTGACGAAGTCCGACGGCTCAGATACCGATGGTTCGCCCCGCGGGGGTCGCCGGAGAACCAGTGGGCGTCGACTCTGGCCCGATAGGCCGGCTGGGCGCCGCGATTTCACCGCCCAGGGAGCATGCGGGCGGTCCACCCGCCGTGTTCGCCTCGCGCACATCCCGCACACTCCCCGGCCCCGTGCCGGTCGAGCGTATTCGCTGGGCGCCGTTGGCACCGGCGGGACCAGGACGCGCCGTCCGACGCGCGGGAGGCTCGATGCAGGGACCACGCCTCGATCCAGGGGGACACCCCACGACCGCTCGACCGCGAGCTCAGCACGCTCGGCCGACCCTGCACCCGAACGCGTCAGCCGGCCTTGCCCTCCTCGGGCAGGTCCGCGGCGGGGCGGCGACCGGTGCGCGGCGACCGGAACGGCAGCGGCCGGCTACGCACCGGCAGGCCGTGGGTGGCCGACTCGAAGTCGTCGAGCATACGGCGGAACTCCTGGCGCACCGTCCGGGCACCGAAGTCCACCTCGTTCAGCCGCTGGTCGAGCATCAGGGCGACGAGCTTGCGGCGGGGATTGTCTGCCGCCATCTGGGTGACCAGCCAGTCCTCGAAGCTCACGATCTCATGTCGGGTGGGTGCCGGCGGGTGGTTCAGCACAGCTTCTGCTTTCGTCCTCGGAGAGCCAACCTCTCCACGGTGCCATGTGCCGGGGTGTCCAACGGCTTTGTTGTGACCCGCGCCTCCCGCCGAGGGCCGCTACCGGCCGGCTGGGCCTCGCGGATTGGCTCGTGCGGCCGCTTCTCGTGGCCCCGTGCCCAAGTGCGCACGATACGACCGGCGCACGATGGCCCAGTCGGGAGGCCGACGTCCGGGTGGGCTCGGCCGATTGTGCCGCCTCCGGAGAGCGCGGTCGGCCTCGACGCACCCTGTTGACCCGCTGTTGTGGAGGCCAAGATGATGCAGGGCCCGCACGTCCCCGTGGGCAGCGCGGGCTCTCGGCCTAGCGGCGGCCCGCGGCCCGGCGGTGGCAGTGGGTCAGGCGGCGGCACTAGAACCGGCCCGGACGGCCAGGCGCGCTTCACCCCCGCCGGCCAGCCAGTGTCCGGGCGCGATGGACTCACCTGGACCGCGCCGGGTGAGCGCCAGCGTCCCGGTCACCTCGGCGATGCAGCGTCCGACCAGCCAGGCGCGGCCCGCGCCGCGGCGGCCGAGGCGCCGGTACCGCCCGCCGCATCAGCGCCCCCCACCGCGGGGGGATCCCCAGCCAAGGCGGCGACGTCAGTCCAGCCGGGGCCCCCGGCCGGGGCCTCCGCATTCCGCCGGATGAAGCGGTCCACCCGGATCGCGGTGATTGTGATCGCGGTCCTCGCACTGTTCGCGGCGGCCGGCTTCGGCGCCTCGTATCTGCTCTACACCCGCAACTACGTGTCCACCGACAACGCCCAGGTGGACGGTGACAGGATCGACATCAACGCCCCGATGACCGGTACGCTGACCCGCTGGACCCTCAGCAAGGGTTCACCCGTGCATCCCAAGGAGACCGTCGGCCGGATCGAAGTGCTGGGCAGCTTCGCGCAGCCGCAGCGGCCGATCAAGTCGCCCGGTGAGGGCACCGTGGCGGTGAGCTACGTGGTGGAGGGGCAGTTCGTGACCGCCGGCCAGGAGCTGGCCACCGGGTACGACCTCCGGAAGATCTACATCACCGCGCGGGTGGACGAGACCGACATCGGCAACGTCCGCCCCGGGCAGCTCGTCGACATCGACGTGGACGCCTACCACGGCGTACCGATCACCGGGATCGTCCAGGAGATCCAGGGAGCGGCCGCCGCGTTGTTTTCCCTGTTCCCCGAGTCAAATAGCTCCGGAAACTTCCAGAAGGTCACCCAGGTGATTCCCGTCAGGATCGGGATCACCAACGCCGCCGGCCTCGAGTTGGTGCCCGGCATGAACGTCACCGTGCACATCGACAAGCGGACGCCGGTCGGCTCGGGCCAGCGTTAGCGCACCCACCTGGCCTCCGCTCCGGGCCGCCGGTGAGCTCTCGTCCTGAGGGGACCAGTTGGTGGACCTGCAGCGACATGCCACGGAGAACGCCCGGCGGGACGGGCTGCTCACCAAGGACGGTGTTCTACGTCGATACCGCCGGATCTCGACTCCGCGGACCAGCCGGGCGCTCGGATTCGGCCCCGCCAGGTGGAGGTGCGCGGCCCCGCGTGCTGCCACCGTGGAGGCATGACAGCCGGGCACGACGAGCGGCATGCCCTGCTCGAGGAGCTGGACCTGCTGCGCGAGCGACGCCGAGAGATCGAGGACGCCTTGGCCGTGCAGGACCGCCCCGACGACCGCGGGGACGAGTCCGAGGATATCCAGCTCCGGGACGAGCTGGACTGGATTGACCGCAAGATCCGCGACCTCACCCACCTGCTGTGGGCGGCCGCCGCACGGCACAACGCCGCCCCCGACCGGGTTGGGGTGGGCGCTGTGGTGACGCTTCGCTATCCGGACGGCCAAGTGGAGACGGCGCAGGTCACCGCGGTGCCGGACGAGGACGTCCCATCGGTCACCCCGGAAAGCCCGCTGGGTCGCGCTCTGCTCGGCGCCCCAGTCGACGAGGAGATCAGCTGGGACGCGCCGGAGGGCCGGCTGCGCGCCCGCGTGGAGCGCATCGAGCTGGCCGGCGCGCCCTCCCGCTGGTAACTGCTTCCCGGTCGGCCGGCCGGCCGGCGGTGCACGGCGCGGCGCGCCGGCTGCGCGGCGCGTTGCTCGCCGACAACGACACGGCGGCGACTCCGGCCACCCCGGCCGACAGCCCCGCGCCAGTGCGTGCGCGGGGCTGTCTGTCCTGGAGGGATCTCGCGCCTCCAGCCTGGCCGGTCGCGGACGCCCCGGTTCAGCCGTCGCTGGAGGACGCGCCGGAACCGAGCGCGATCCGCCTGGGCTTGCTCTCCTCGCTGACCGGGATGGTCAGGCTCAGCACGCCGTCCCGCAGATCGGCTGCCAACCTGCCGGAGTCGAGGTTGTCGCCGAGGAACAGCTGCCGGCTGAACTCGCCGTACGGCCGCTCGTCGATAATCACCTCGTCACCATCCTGGTTGGCCGGAGCGCGGCGGGCGTGCACAGTGACGACGTTGCCTTCCACGGTCAGATCCACGTCGTCGCGAACCACCCCTGGAAGGTCGAGCTCGACCAGGAATGTGTCGCCCCGGCGCAGCGCGGTCATCGGCATGCTGCGAGGGGCGCGTCCGAACCCTGGGAAGTTTTGCTCCATGATCCGCTCGAAGCCACGGAACGGATCAGATCGCATGAGTGTCACTCAAGTCCTCCTCGGTCTGGTAGGGCCGGCGAGTCGGTCCCGCCGGCACCGGAACCACCCTGGCAAGACGCGGGCGGAAGCCGGACCGGCCTGCCAGAAGCAACCCTGCTGACCGGCTTGGCTCCCCCGGGCCGAGCGCCCCGCCCGCCCCCGGGGGGAACAGCGGCGCGAGCGCGCCCTGTGACATCCGATGGCGAAGTCTGAGCGGATATTTGCCGGCGCCAGGCCGAGGTGACCCTCGGCGGAAGAGGCAACGGTAGAGACCATGGCCGCCGCGCTCGCGCCCCAGGAGGAGGCTGCCGCCGAGGTGGCGGCCCGGGTGCTCGGCGTCACCGCCCAGGACGTCACCGACGATGGCGGCGACGGTATGATCTTGACCTACCCGGACGGCCGCCGTGCCGCCCTGGAGGAGGCCACTCTCGGAGACCGACCCGAACTCCCGCTGGCGGAGCTGCGCCGCGAACGGGAGCTGCAGTGGCCCGCCCCGGGGCGCTGGTGGTGGGAGGTACTGATCCGGGATGTCCAGGCGCTAGCCCGGGTATGGGAGATCTTCCCGATGACCGCGCGAGCCTGTGAGGCCCGAGGGGCCGCGGGCCCGGACCAGTTGCCAGCCAACATGACGCTCGTGCTTCCCGACCTGCACTGGCTGCTGCACCAGGTGCCGGCTCGCTTCGTCGGTCACCCCGACGTGCTGGGCCGCCCTGCCACCGTCACGGTGACCCACGCCAGCCCGACGGACCGGGAGATGGTCAGCGTGGTGCCGGCGGTGCAGCGATGCCTGAGCGTCGGCGCGCTCCGACGCACGTTGCGCAGGCTGAGCCGCCGGGAGGGTGACGAGCGGCAGCTGTACCTCACCGTGGACTGCCGGGGGCTCGCCCCGGAGGCGTTCGAGGCTCTGCTGCGCGCGGACGGGGTGCCGCCCTCGACGCCGTCCCTGCCGGCGGAGCTCTCCCACCTGTGGATCGCCCCGGTGCTCGGCCGTACTGTGTTCCTGTGGCGCCGCCAGATCGGCTGGAGCCGCCACGAACCCTACGAGGGTGCGCGACGGGCGTGAAGTCCTCCCCCGGGGCGAGCCAGAAGATCTGCCGCAACACGTCAAATGCGCAGTTCCACTCCAGGCGCAACAGCCTGCGGATCTCCCCGGCCTCCGGCTTGTCGAACCCCACCTCTCGCTCGTGACGTCCTGGCAAGTCAGGACCGCGGCAGCAGCCGCCTCGCGTGTGGCGCGGCGCCCGGCCGAGCAGCTGGAGGTCACCACAGACCAGAGTCACACCCCACGATTTGCACCGGTGTGTCGAAGAGCCGACGGCGGATCCTGGTCACGCTGAACGACATGAACAGTCGACTCCAACCCACTCTGTGGTCTGTGGCGCCCTGCTCGGCGGATGCCGAGGCGGATGCTTCAGGCGCGCTCGTCGTCCGGTTGTATGGCGAGCTCGACTCCTACACCGCGCCGGGACTGCGCAACAGACTCGCCGAACACCTGGACAGACGCCCGACCGTAGTGCTCATCGACGTTACCGAACTGGAGTTCCTCGGCGTGGCCGGGCTAACCACGCTGCTCAACGCCCAGTCCGAGGCCGTGGCGAGACGCGTCGGGTTCCATTTGACCGGCCGGGCCCGACCCATCGTCGCGCGCATGCTGAATGTGGTCGGCTGGTCGGCCAAATACCCGGCGGGCCCCCCAGCAGGCGCTCTCGGACCAGATGTGGATCTGGCTGACGTTGTGACCATCGCCCATGGGGACCCTTCGAGTCCATCGTCCCCTGGTGCCTGAGCAGCCCGACAGCCTCCTGCGGGACCTGGACACCTCCGACAAGGACCCGACCGAGCACTGCCTGGGCATCGGCAGCCTGAAAGGAAGTTGACCGCGGTGGGCTTCCGGCTGACCCCCACGGAGCGTGGCTTCTACCCGCTCTTCACCCGGGCCGCGGAGAACATCGCCGACGCGGCGCACCAGGTCGCGCGGCTGGTCGCGGCCGAACCGCCGGCCAGGGTCGCATTGGCCAGACAGATCAAGGAGCTGGAGACCCAGGGCGATCGACTGACCCACGAGATCCTGGTCAAGCTCAACTCGACATTCATCACGCCGTTCGACAGGGAGGACATCCACCGGCTGGCGTCCTCGCTGGACGACGTGCTGGACGACCTGGAGGAAGCGGCCGACCGGATAGTGCTCTACCAGCTCGGGGAGCTGCCGGCCGGCATGTGCGCGCAATGTGACGTGCTGTGCAAGGCCGCCGCCGCGACCGCCCTGGCCATGCCCCGGCTCGCCACCCTCACCGAACTGCACGAGTACACCGTGCAGGTCAACTCGCTGGAGAACGACGCCGACGCGATCTACCGGGACCTGCTCGGCGAGCTGCTCTGCCCCTCCGGCGTGCCGTCCACGCTCGAGGTGCTCACCCTGCTGAAGATCAAGGAAGTGGTCGACACGCTGGAAGACGCGGCGGATGCGTTCGAGACGGTGGCCAACACGGTCGAGAGCATCGCGGTGAAGGACGCCTGAGTGGAGCTCGCCGCGGTACTCCTGGTGATCGCCGTCGCGCTCGTGTTCGACTACACCAACGGTTTCCACGACGCCGCCAACGCGATTGCCACCTCGGTCTCCACCCGCGCCCTCGCGCCGAGGACCGCGCTGGCCATCGCCGCGGTGATGAACCTGGCGGGCGCGTTCCTGGGCACCGAGGTGGCGACCACCGTCGGCCAGGGGATCATCACCGCCCCGAGCGGTCTGCCCGGCCTGACCGTGGTGCTCGCCGCGCTGGTCGGCGCGGTGGCGTGGAACCTGATCACCTGGTACTTCGGGCTGCCGTCCTCGTCCTCGCACGCGTTGATCGGCGGCCTGGTGGGCGCCGCGCTGGCCGCCGGGGGAACCGTCCAGTGGTCGGGGGTGGTCAACAAGGTGATCACCCCGATGATCGTCTCGCCGATCGTCGGGTTCGTGCTGGCCACGCTGTTCATGACCACGCTGCTGTGGATCTTCCGTCGAGGCAAGCCCACCCGGCTCAACCGGGGTTTCCGCAGGGCGCAGACCGTATCGGCGATGGCGATGGCGCTCGGCCACGGCCTGCAGGACGCGCAGAAGACGATGGGCGTCATTGTGCTCGCGCTGGTAGTAGGCGGCTTCCACCAGAACTTCGAGATCCCCTGGTGGGTGATCGTGTGCTCGGCCGGTGCGCTCTCGGCGGGCACCTACTCAGGCGGTTGGCGGATCATCCGCACGCTCGGCAGGCGCATGATCGACCTGGATCCACCGCGCGGGTTCGCCGCCGAGACCACCGCGTCCGCGATCCTGTACACCACCGCGTTCGTCTTCGCCGCACCGATCTCGACCACCCAGACGATCACCTCGGCGATCCTCGGGGTGGGAGCCACCAAACGCCTCTCGGCGGTGCGCTGGCAGGTCGCCGGCCACATCGCGATCGGCTGGGTGCTCACCATCCCGATGGCCGCCGCCTCCGCCGCGCTGACCTACCTGGGCGTGCATGCCCTCGTTTCCTGACTAGCGGTCGTGGCTGGACAGGGCCAAGACGTGTCCTGGGGGTTCCTCCGGGGTCACCGGTTGCAGCGGCAGCGCGCCGGTGTCGCCCAGGCCCCCATTCAGGTAGTGCAGCATGATGCCCTCCCGCAGCGCCCACGGGGAGACTTCCACCGAGGGCACCGAGAACGTGCACATCGCCTGCTTCGCCACGACCGCGCCGGCCAGGATCTGCCGGGCCCGGGTCGCGGAGATCCCGGGCAGCCTGGCCCGATCGGCCTCGTCTCCCTTGGCCAGCCTGGGCAGCCACCGCGCCACGTCATCCACCCGCAGGGTGCGCGGCACAAACGGTCCCCTGCGCTGCGCCGGTGCCCCAGTCAACCGGGCCATCTGTTTGAACGTCTTCGAGGTCGCCACCGCCATACTCGGCGGGCCTTCCCAGCGCAGCCGGTCGGAGACCTCCCGCAGCGCGCCACGCACGTACCGGCGCAACGCCTTCAACTGCTCGGCGGTCGGCGGGTCGTCGGACAGGAACGCGCGGGTCAACCGGCCCGCGCCCAACGGCAGCGACACCGCGAGGTCCGGTTCGGCGCCCCGCCCGAACGCGATCTCCATGGTGCCTCCGCCGATGTCCATCACCAGCAGCCGCCCGGCCGACCAGCCGTACCAGCTGTGCACCGCGAGGTAGGTCAGCCTGGCCTCGTCCTCGCCGGTGAGGAACTGGGGCAGCACGCCGGCCTCGCGCTGGATCCGGGCCACGATCTGCTCGCGGTTCGTCGCGTCCCGCACCGCCGAGGTGGCGAAGGCGAACAGCTTCTCCACGGCCATCTGGCGCGCCGCGCCCATCGCCCGTCCCACTGCGGCCACCAGCCGGTCCACCCCACCTCGGCTTATCGAACCGTCCAGCTCGAACGCATCGCCCAGTCGGGTCGGTTCCTTCACCGCGTGCGCCGGCAGCGGCGGGGCACCCGGGAAGACCTCGACAACCTGCAACTGCGCTGAGTTAGAGCCGATATCCAGCACGCCGAGCTTCATTGACGACCGATACCCGGCTCCCAGTCGGGCAAACTCACCGGGTCCGGCTTGTCAGATCGAGCAATCACATGCACCTGGTCGGTTCCTGCTCGGTCTAGTTCGCTGCTTCCCACGGCTCCGGCATGTCGGTCGCCTCTTGCCGGGCCGTGTGCTCCACGGGTTGGTCGCCTGGCGCTGGCCGCATCCGTGTCCGTCTCGGCCCAACGTGGCAAATGCCGCACGTCTGGACCGCGCGGCTGGGCCGCTGCACTGGGCGGCCAGCCACGGTTGGCTTGCCCACCGAGGGGCCGCTCCACGGACACGTCGGGCTGGCGCCGACGGGCGGGCGGGGTTCTCGCTGGGAGCGGTCGAACCGGGTGCTGGAGGCTCCATGACTGACGTTCGCCGACCGGCGCCGATCGCGAGGCGTCCCTACCCCGCGCGGCCGGGGCTCAAGGGCGCCTCGCTGGTGCGGTTCCTGCACACCACGGACCCGAAGGACATCGGGATCCTGTATTTGACGACCTCGTTCGGCTTTTTTATGGCCGGCGGGGCGATGGCGATGTTGATGCGGGCCGAGCTGGCCCGGCCCGGGATGCAGTTTCTTTCCCCGGAGCAGTACAACCAGTTGTTCACCATGCATGGCACAATCATGTTGTTGCTGTACGCGACGCCGATCCTGTTCGGTTTCGCCAACTACGTCCTGCCGCTGCAGATCGGCTCTCCGGATGTGGCGTTTCCTCGGCTGAACGCGTTTTCCTACTGGCTGTTCCTGTTCGGCGGACTGACCGTAATGGCCGGGTTCCTCACCCCGGGCGGCGCTCCCGACTTCGGGTGGACCGCGTACACCCCGCTCTCCAGGGATACGCACAGCCCGGGGGTGGGCGCTGATCTGTGGGCAATGGGCCTGGTGGTGGCCGGGTTGGGCACCATCCTGGGCGGCGTGAACATGCTGACCACGGTGGTCTGCCTGCGCGCGCCGGGTATGACCATGTTCCGGATGCCCATCTTCACCTGGAACATCTTCATCACCACGATCCTGATCCTGATCGCGTTCCCGGTGCTCACCGCCGCGCTGCTCGGCCTGGAGGCTGACCGCCACCTGGGCTCCCACGTGTTCGACCCGGCCAATGGCGGCGCCATTTTGTGGCAGCACATGTTCTGGTTCTTCGGCCACCCCGAGGTTTACATCGTGGCTTTGCCGTTCTTCGGCATCGTGACCGAGGTAATTCCGGTGTTCTCCCGCAAGCCCCTTTTCGGGTACAAGGCGATGATCTATGCGACGATTTCGATCGGAGGTCTCTCCGCTGCGGTATGGGCGCACCACATGTTCGCCACCGGCGCGGTGCTGTTGCCCTTTTTCTCCCTGACCACCTTCCTGATCGCCATCCCGACCGGTATCAAGTACTTCAACTGGATCGGCACCATGTGGAAGGGCAAGATCACCGTTGAATCGCCGATGCTGTTCGCGGTCGGTTTCCTCGTCACCTTCGTACTCGGAGGGCTGACCGGCATCATCCTTGCCTCCCCGCCGGCGGACTTCCATGTCCATGACACCTATTTCGTGGTGGCGCACTTCCACTATGTGCTGTTCGGCACGATCGTGTTCGCCACCTACTCGGGCATTTACTTCTGGTTCCCGAAAATGACCGGCCGGATGATGGATGAGACGCTGGGCAAGGTGCACTTCTGGCTGACCTTCATCGGATTCCATGGCACCTTCTTGGTGCACCACTGGCTGGGGAACGAGGGCATGCCGCGTCGCTACGCCGACTATCTGCCCACCGACGGCTTCACCGGGTTGAACACGCTGTCGTCCATCTTCTCCTTCGTGCTGGGCGCCTCCACACTGCCGTTCATCTGGAACGTCTTCCGCAGCTACCGCTACGGCCAGGTGGTCACCGCCGACGACCCGTGGGGCTACGGAAACTCGCTCGAGTGGGCCACCAGCTGCCCGCCGCCCCGGCACAACTTCACCGAACTGCCCCGGATCCGCTCCGAGCGCCCGGCCTTCGAGCTGCACTACCCACACCTGGTCGAGCGTTTCCGGGCCGAGGCGCGACTGTCCCGGCACCGCCCCACACCCTCCGAGGTGACCACCGCCACCGTGGCGCCGGAGTCCCTGCCCAGGGGAGATCCGAGGGAGCGCTGACGCGACAGCCCGGCCCTGGAAGCGATCCGGTCTGTTTGCCCGTTGATCACTTGCGCTCGGGGTCCGTCAAAGTCCTAGTACGGTGGCCGTTGCGCTGCCCGGTGCGTTCCGCTGAACGCTCATGCGAAGCGGCACCGATCGCCTCGGTGAGCCTCACGTGCCGGATCCGGGTCTGGTCCTGCTGGAACGAACCTGGGCACCCGATGCTGGCTCGCCGGGCGCAGGCGTGTGTCGGCGATGCCTGCGAGCGTTGTGGCTAGGGCCGCGAGATTTTGCGGACCGGGCGGCAAGCGGAGGAGCGAACGGTGGCTGGCAACAGAGGTGTGGTCTACAGGGGTCCTGGCAATGTCGCGGTGGAGTCGATTGACTACCCGGAGCTGATCCTCAGGCCCGGTCCGGGGGTACCGGCAATTAACGAGAATCGGCCCTGCCCGCACGGGGTGATCCTCAAGGTTGTAGCGACCAACATTTGCGGCAGCGACCAGCACATGGTGCGCGGTCGCACGACCGCGCCGGTGGGATTGGTGCTCGGCCACGAGATCACCGGGGAGATCGTGGAGGTCGGTCGCGATGTGGAGTACCGCAAGGTCGGCGACCTGGTCTCGGTGCCGTTCAACGTCGCATGCGGGCGGTGCCGCAACTGCGTGGAGCGGCGCACCGACGTGTGCCTGAACGTCAACGACCACCCGGGCGGCGCCTATGGCTACGTCGACATGGGTGGCTGGCGCGGCGGGCAGGCCGAGTACGTGATGGCGCCCTACGCCGACTGGAACACGCTGAAATACGAGGACAAAGACCAAGCCATGGAGAAGATGCTCGATCTGACCATGATCACCGACATCTTCCCGACCGGCTACCACGGCTGCATCGAAGCACGAGTCGGCTCGGGCTCGACTGTATATCTCGCCGGCGGCGGGCCAGTGGGGCTGGCTGCCGCGACATCGGCGTTCTTCCTCGGCGCGGCCGCCGTGATCGTCGGTGACCCGAACAAGGACCGGCGCGAGCACGCCCACAGCATCGGCTGCGAAACCGTCGACCCCCTCGCCGGGGCGTTGCCCGATCAGCTTGAAGAGATCCTCGGGGTGCCCGAGGTCGATGCCGCGGTGGATTGTGTCGGATTTGAGGCAAAGGGCCACCAGGACGGCACCGAGCAGAACGCCGCGGTGCTCAACCAGGCCATGGAGGTCACCCGGGCCGCCGGCGGGATCGGGATTCCCGGCCTGTACGTGACGGAGGACCCGGGAGCCAAGGAAGAGGCCGCCCGGCACGGAACGGTGTCGCTGCGCTTCGGGATCGGGTGGGCCAAGTCTCTCACTTTTGCCACCGGCCAGACCCCGACCATGCAGTACAACCGCAGGCTACGCGAAGCGATATTGCACGACCGGGTGCCCATCGGACGCAACGTCAACGCGACAGTGATCCCGCTCGATGATGCGCCGCGGGGTTATCAGGAGTTCGATGCGGGCGCACCGAAGAAGTTCGTCCTCGACCCGCACGGGATGCTCGGTACAGCCTGAACCGGGGATTCCGAGGCGATCGTGAGCGATCCCGCCGCCCGGCCGGATCGCCTGCAGGACCTGGGTTGTCGGGCCCATTTTGCTGCTTCAGCGGTTTGGCGACGCACCGGGGCCGGACAGCGGACACCCAGACCCTCGTGTGGGCCTACAGGGGTGAGTGGTTGTAGCGGCATTTCCGCTCTTGTGCCGACGCGGCGCTCGCCAGCCGGCTGTGACGGTTGATGCTGCCAGTTCTCCGACCCAACCAAGATCTAATCGGAGGCATTACGATGAGCGAGCAACCAGTGTCCGGCACTGCGCCGCGGACCCCGCCCCGGGTCACCCCTGGGGCCCCGGTGCGCCGATCGATCGCCACCTTCCAGCACTATGCCGATGCCGAGCGGGCCGTCGATACTCTCTCTGACCAGGGATTCCCAGTGCAGCGGGTGGCGATCGTAGGCCGCGAACTCGAGCTGGTCGAGCAGGTCACCGGCCGACTGAACTACCCGAAAGCGGCCCTGCGCGGCGCGGGCGGCGGCGCGGTCACCGGAGCCTTGATCGGCTGGATCTTCAGCCTGTTCGCCTGGATCAACCCGTTGGTCACCTGGCCGCTCCTGGCACTCTACGGCCTGATCTTCGGGACGATCGTGGGCGCCATCACCGGAGCCCTATTCGGGCTGCTGGCCCATGCGCTGCAGCGTGGGCGCCGCGACTTCGCATCCATCAAGATTGTGCGGCCACGGTGCTACGACGTGATGGTCGATAAGGCCGCCGCTGACGACGCGCTCCGGATGCTGGGGTGGGAGACGCCAGGAACTCGGTGATCGCCCTTTACAAGCGAGTGGTGAGCGTTGGGCGGCCTCGGCCCTTCCTGGGTGGGGCACGTCACTCGACCGCCTGGTCCGCCGTGCCGGACGGAGCATGGTGCCGATCGGCCCGTGACCTGAGCCGACACCGAGTTCCGGCCTGCTGTCTCCCGGTGACCGCCCTCGGAGGTGGAATTCGCGCTACGAGGTCGGTCCACTGGTCCCGACTGGTTCCCGACGATGGGCAGATGACGAGGAGCTCACTGACGATCGGGCTGTTGGCGCCGCCGTGGCTGCCGGTTCCACCACCGGCCTACGGCGGTATCGAGCTGGTGATCGACCAACTGGCCAGGGGGCTGGCCGCCGCCGGACATCACGTGGCGCTGTACGCAACGGCCGAGAGCACGTCGCCGGTACCCACGGTCTACGCCGGGCCCGCCGCCGGCGGGCAGATCGGGGCCGGCGCCGTGGAGCTGCCCCACGTCATGCGTGGCTACGAGGTCCTCGCCGGGTGCGACGTGATCCACGACCACACGCTGGTAGGTCCGGCGTGGGCGTTGGCGTTGGGCTACGACCGGGTGATCAGCACCTGTCATGGCCCGCTGGACGGGGAGATGCGCCGGGTGTACCGCCACTACGGCAAGCGGCTTCCGCTGATCGCGATATCCCGCAACCAGGCGGCCAGGGCTCCGGAGATCACCATCGACCGGATCATCCATCACGGGCTGGACCCCGAGCGGTTCCCGGTGGGCCGGGGGGATGGTGGCTACCTGCTGTTTCTAGGGCGAATGGCCGCGGGCAAGGGAGTGCGCGAGGCGGCGCTGGTGGCCAAGGCGGCCGGCGAGCGGCTGGTCATCGCGGCCAAGATGCGGGAGCCGGCAGAGCGCGACTACTTCGCCCGGCAGGTCGAGCCGCTGCTCGGGGACGATCTGGAGTTCGTCGGCGAGGCCACCAACGGCGAGAAACTCGCGCTGCTCGGTGCGGCCAAGGCGCTGCTCAACCCGATTCGCTGGCCCGAGCCGTTCGGGCTGGTGATGGCCGAGGCGCTGGCGTGTGGCACGCCGGTGATCGCCTGCCCGTGCGGCGCCGCGCCGGAGATCGTGGACGACGGCGCCACCGGGTTCCTCCATACCGAGCACGACGACCTGGTGCGGGCCGTCGGGCTGGTCGATCGACTCGACCGCGCCGCCTGCCGAGCCGCCGCCGTGGCGCGGTTCTCCATGGAACGGATGGTGTCCCAGCACATCGCCATGTACCGGGACACGATCAGCCGATGAGCACCGTGGACGGCGAGCAGGCCGACGCCGGGGCATGGGCGTCCGGCACCGGTCCTCCTACGCGCACGGACGCCAGCACGATCACCCTCGTCGAGGGCTCGAGCTTCTGCATCTCGGATAGCAGCGGGGACATGCAGCGCGACCACGCGCACGGGCTGTTCGTCGCGGACACCCGGGTGTTGTCCTGCTGGCGACTGGCCATCGACGGGGAGCCGGTGGAGACGCTCTCCGCGCTGGAGGATGCGGCCGAGCCCTATCGCGCCACCTTCGTCGGGCGGACCGCGCCCCGACGGTGGTTGGCCGACAGCACGATGCTGGTGGTCCGCAACCGGTTCGTGGGCGACGGGTTGCGCGAGGACGTGGTGCTGCGCAATCTCGGCCCCGAGCCGGTCGGGCTGACGCTCACGATCGGCGTGGACGCCGACTTCGCCGACCTGTTCGCGGTCAAGGTAGGCCGGGCGCGGCCGGCCCGGGGTGTGCTCGTCGAGGTCGGCTCCGCGTCGATGTCCTTCACCCTGCCCGGCACCACCGGCACCACCGACACCCGCGGCGCGCTGGTCACCGCCACCGGCGAGCCAGCGGTCTCCCCCGGCCAGTTCACCTTCCAAGTCGTGGTGCCGGCGCGCTCCAGCTGGTCCACCTGTCTGGCCATGGAGGCGTCCCTCTCCGGGCGGCGCATCCCGCCGCTGCACCGTTGTGGGGAGCCGGTACACGCCAGCCGCTCGGCCACCCGGATGCGGGAATGGCGGCTGTCGAACCCCCGAGTCAGCTCGCCGGACCGCGGGCTCGTCACGGCGATCGAGGCCAGCGCCCGGGACCTCGGCGCGCTGCGCATCGAGGACCCCGAGCACCCGGACTGCCCGGTGGTGGCCGCCGGGGCGCCCTGGTTCATGGCGCTGTTCGGCCGCGACTCACTGCTCACCGCGTGGATGTCGCTGGCGCTGGACCCCCGGTTGGCGCTGTGCACGCTCCGCACGCTGGCCAGGATGCAGGGCACCCAGGTCAACCCCCTCACCGAGGAGGAGCCGGGGCGCATCCCGCACGAGATACGGCTCGGCAGGGAGGCCGCGCTGGCGCTGGGCGGAGGCAACATCTACTACGGCACGACGGACGCCACTCCGCTGTTCGTCATGCTGCTCGGCGAGCTGGATCGGTGGGGCGGCATCCCGGATGCCGACCGGGCCGGGCTGCTCGCCGCCGCGGACCGGGCGCTGGCCTGGGTGGAGCACTTCGGCGACGCCGACCAGGACGGCTTCGTGGAGTACCGCCGCTACACCGACCGGGGCCTGGCCAACCAGGGCTGGAAGGACTCCTTCGACGGCATCAACCACCGCGACGGGCGGCTGGCCGCCCCACCGATCGCGCTCTGCGAGGTCCAGGCCTACGTCTACGCGGCCTTCCTGGCCAGGGCCGAGCTGGCCGACACCGACGGGGACACCCGGACCGCGACGCACTGCCGGCGCCGCGCGGGGGACCTGAAGGAGGCGTTCAACCGACGTTTCTGGATGCCCGGGCCGGGCGCGGTCGCGGTGGCCCTGGACGGTGCGAAACAACAGGTCGACTCGATCACCTCGAACATGGCGCACTGCCTCTGGTGCGGAATCCTGGACGCGGACAAGGCGGCCGCCGTCGCCGCTCTACTGGCCGGGCGCACCCTCAACAGTGGCTTCGGGTTGCGCACCTTGGCCACCGACATGGGCGCCTACAACCCAATGAGCTATCACAACGGCTCGGTCTGGCCGCACGACACCGCCATCGCGGTCGCCGGGCTGATGCGCTACGGCTTCATCAGCCAGGCCCAGGACCTTGCGCTCGGCCTGCTCGACGCCGCCACCCACCTCGGCGGCCGCCTGCCCGAGCTGTTCTGCGGCTTCGACCGCGACGAGTTCGACCTGCCCATCCCCTATCCGACCTCCTGCTCCCCGCAGGCCTGGGCCGCGGCGGCGCCCCGGCTGGTGCTGCGCAGCCTGCTGCGCCTGCAACCGGACCTACCCCGCCACGAGGTTCGACTGGCTCCGGCGGTGCCGGAGCGCCTGCTGCCACTGCGTCTGGAGAACGTGCCGCTGGCCGGCGCACGCATGGAGATCACCGTCCGGTCGGACGGCTACGAGGCCAGCGGCCTTCCCACCTCTGCGGCGCTGGTCCGTCCCGGGCAGCTGGACATGCCCAAGAGCGGCTAGGCCGGTGTGCGCCCGGGTCAGCCCTCTTCGAGCAAGGGCGGGCTGGCGGCTGTTAGTGTCCTAGACCGCGTTTATGGCGGTTTGCGGAACCGATTGAGACTCGCGGGTCGTGACGTTTTCGCTGATACTGAGATTCGGGATGTCACCCTGGGTCGGGGTGGGCACGTCGGTGGCGAATCCGGCTCGGCTGGCGCGGTAGTTCGCCGGCGTGAGATAAAAGGGATTGGTGATGGCCACGCCGCTGACGAGCAGGAAAGGGTGCGTCTGGACCACTTCGGTGATCGCTTCGCCGCCGAACCTGTCGAGATTGTATAGGCAGAGCATCCCGACGTTCTCGGGCAAGTAGCGGTTCATTTCGCTCTCGTACTCCAGAAACCTCTCCTCGCGGAGCTGGGATATCCACCAGGCGGCCTCACCCCCGACCCGTACCGGACCGGCTCCATGGATGCTTCGGCCGGTAGAAAGGGTGCGGCTCCACACGGCCTGGATGTCCTCGAAGGTAATGCCGTCGGCCGGGGCGATAGGAGTAGTGCTGTCTCGCAGCTGGAGCTGACCAGATTCCGTCCAGTCGGCGATTTCCCGCTTGGTACCGAGGGCTCGCAGGACAGCGGTATCGGCACCGTCGAGCCCGACAAAACACGCTTGGCCGGCGCGCAGCGCGGTTCGGAAGTACGTAATCAGCGTGTTGTCTCTTTCCTCAGCCGTTTGGTACAGCCCGCAGATGTGCTGGCTTGCTCCGATGTGCATGCCGAGGGAAACACGCTCAGGCACGAGTGCACCTCCCTCGGTTGGAATCTGCCGGCCCCGTCGGATCGTTGCGGCGATCTCCTGAGGCGACCTTCAGAGAACCGCTCATCCGAGTCCTAGGCAAGGTCAGCCACAGCATTCGACCTCGAATGACGAACTGTGCTCGTGCCCGCCGCCCTCGTGGACCGACATTGGTCCCGGGAGCACGGAATTCGCCGAGCGCTTTGCGTCCCGAATGCCGACTTGCGGTTAGATCAATTCAGGGACCACTCTGTCCTAAATTTTGCCTGAGGTTCCACTAGACACAGGCCTCGAGAGGCCTACCCCGGGTGTTGGATCTGGCACCACCAGGACGAAGTCTTGCTTGTATTCGTTGCGGCACCCTCCTCTGGCGGAGGGCCGACACACAATCTGCGCGAGGCTGACGCCGCGACGAGGGGTCGCGACGAGGTCCGGAGGAATGGTTCCGGCAATCACCTTGCGGCGTTGCGGGTCGGGGGATTGCTGCCCGACCGGCGACCACCCCGAGATGGTGCGTTCCTCTCCTGGTCTCCGAAACCGCGGTGCGGGTCGTGCACGCGGATCGTCTGAACCCCGTCAATCCGTCAGGAGGAAGGAAATGTCGGAACGATTGTTCCAGGACCGCCGGGACGCTGGGCGCGCTTTGGCCGGTCTGCTCGACCATTATCGGGGTCAACCGGATGTGGTGGTTCTGGGGTTGCCGCGGGGTGGTGTGCCGGTGGCCTACGAGGTCGCCCGGGCGTTGGAAGCCCCGTTGGACGTCTTCACCGTCCGCAAGCTGGGCGTGCCCGCGCAGGTAGAGGTTGCCATGGGCGCGATCGCCAGCGGCGGGGTGGTCGTGATCAATGATGATGTGGTGCGCGGCCTGCGCATCTCCCCGGAGGTGATCCAGCGGGTGGCCGAGCAGGAGGGGCGCGAGCTGCTGCGGCGAGAACAGGCCTACCGGGACGGACGGCCGATGCCCGACCTGACGGGCAAGACGGTCATCCTCGTCGATGACGGGCTCGCGACCGGCTCGAGCATGCACGCGGCGATCATCGCGCTGCGCGAGCACCAGCCCGGCCGGATCGTCGTCGCGGTGCCGGCGGCGCCGAAGTCCACCTGCGAGGAACTCTGGGCGATCGTTGACGAGGTCATCTGCGCGACGACGCCGTCGCCGTTCCTGGCCGTCGGCGCCTGGTACTACGACTTCAGCCAGACCACCGATGAGGAGGTCCGTGACCTGCTGCGCGCCGCGGCGACCTCCATCCCGGCGCGTACCGAGGAGCGGACCCTCAGCGACACCGATGTGATCCGATCCGCCGGAATCCCGACCGAAGAGGGCGTGCCCTCCGACGACGCGCTGTTCGACCTAGTCGGCGACGCCCACATCGTGCTGATCGGAGAGGCCTCGCACGGCACCGGCGACTTCTATGCCGCGCGCGCCGCGATGACCCGCCGGCTGATTGAGGACAAGGGGTTCTGCGCGGTCGCCCTCGAAGCGGACTGGCCGGATGCCTACCGGGTAAACCGGTATGTGCGAGGCCGCGGTGACGATGCCGACGCCGAGGAGGCGCTGCGTGGTTTCCAGCGCTTCCCCACCTGGATGTGGCGCAACGCGGCCGTCCTCGACTTCGTCGGCTGGCTGCGCGACCGCAACGACCGGGTCGAGGACGAGCGCAGCAAGGCCGGTTTCTATGGGCTAGACCTCTACAGCCTCTACCGCTCCATCGACGAGGTGATCACTTACCTCGGCCAGGTGGATCCGGCGGCGGCCCAGCGGGCCCGGGAGCGCTACGGCTGTTTCGACCACTACGGCACCGACGACGGCCAGACCTACGGCCTGGCCGCCGCGATGGGCGCCGGCGACACATGTGAAAAAGAGGTCATCGAGCAGTTGACCGACCTGCAGCGCCACGCCATGGAGTACGCGCGGCGCGACGGATTGCTAGCCGAGGACGAGGCCTTCTACGCCGAACAGAACGCCAAGGTCGTGAAGGACGCGGCAGAGTACTACCGGTCAATGTTCAGCGGCCGCGCTCTGTCGTGGAACCTACGGGACCGCCACATGGTCGAGACCCTCGACGCCGTCCAGGTCCACCTGACCCGACAGCGGGGCGAACCGGTGAAGATCGTCGTATGGGAGCACAACTCCCACCTCGGTGACGCCCGGGCAACCGAAATGTCGGCTCGGGGCGAGCTGAACGTCGGGCAGCTCGTGCGCGAACGCTACGCCGGGCACTGCCGCAATCTCGGATTCACCACCTACACCGGGACCGTCACCGCCGCCGACGACTGGGGCGGGGAAGCGCAGCGCAAATGGGTACGCCCAGCGCTGCCCGGCAGCGTCGAAGAGCTGTTCCACCAGGTCGGCCAGAAGGAGTTCATGCTCTCCTTTACGAAGGCCACGAGAGCGGCCGAGGTACTCCGCCCAGCCCGACTGGAACGCGCGATCGGCGTCATCTACCGGCCCGAAACCGAACGGGCCAGCCACTACTTCCGCGCCCGGGTGGCCGACCAGTTCGACGCCGTGATCCACATCGACGACACGCGCGCGGTCGAACCCCTCGAACGAACGGCCATCTGGGAGACCGGCGAGGTCCCCGAAACCTACCCGTTCGCAGTCTGACCGATCCGAACAACGGCCACAGCAGCCAGGAGCCGCACGATCACCTTCTCAGCCTTCGCCACCCAGCCAAGGGAGCACACCGTGAGCGCTCCGAGCGCCACCCACCAGAATCTGGAGATTCCCCTCGCCGGTGTTGTGCTCGAAGCCGACCTCGGGATGCCCCAGACCCCGCGCGGGGCGGTGCTGTTCGCCCACGGCAGCGGCAGTGGACGGCACAGCCCACGCAACCGCTACGTCGCCGCCGAGCTCAACCGGGCCGGCCTGGCCACCGTACTGGCCGACCTGCTCACCCCGCGGGAGGAGCAGCTCGACCTACGGACCGCGGCGCTGCGGTTCGACATCGACCTGCTCGCCGTGCGGGTCACCGCGTTGACCGACTGGATGACCCACGCCGAGCCCACCGCCGGTCTAGGTATCGGCCTGTTCGGGGCCAGCACCGGCGCCCCGGCCGCGCTCATCGCCGCGGCGAACCGGCCCGCCACCGTGCAGGCCGTCGTCTCCCGCGGCGGACGGCCCGACCTGGCCGACACGCACCTGCACCAGGTGCACCAGCCCACCTTGCTGATCGTCGGACAAAACGACCCCGCCGTCATCGAACTCAACCGCCAGGCCATGCGGAAACTGGGCGGTGAGACCCGTCTCGAGATCATTCCCGGTGCATCGCACCTATTTGAAGAACCCGGCACGTTGGAACAGGTCGCTGGCTTGGCGCGGAACTGGTTCCTCCGCCATCTGCCGCCGATCCCACCTGGTCGGAGCCATAGCTGACGGACACCGGCGGTAGCGGAAGCCTTCCGCGGTCAGGAAAGCAGGGCAGCGCAAGTGAGCGCCGAGAACAAGTGAGGGGCGCCCGCAACGCGGAGGAAATTGACGGCCACGCGAGCTCGTGTCCGACGTACGCCACCGCGGGCAGCGCGCCCGAGTGCCGCATTCCATGACTCGCCCGGGGTCGGCGTGTGTGCTAGAGGTATTCGGAGTCGTACTCGTGGCCGGCCTGGCCCTCAGTGAATGGCGCAAAGCGGAACCGCACCGTGGTGGTCGAGGTGTCGGATCTGGCGGTACTACTCGAACTGGCCGGCTCTGGGCAGATGCTTGTGGTGATGATGCCGGCGGCGAGGGTGGCATCGAGTTGAGCAAGGAGTCGGGCCAGATGTTGGGGTGCATCGCCAGGTTTGTCGGCGGTATGGGCCAGGGTGCGGTGTAGCGGCGTGATGGTCGAGCCGTCTGGCTGAACGCTGCCCGCGGGTAAGAGCACCACGTCGAGTAGCCAATGCGAGGCCTGCCCGGCCTTTGCCGGGGTGCGGTGAGTCTGGATACCGGTGACGAGGTCGGCACGGATCAGCTCATCGGCAGGGGTCTGCAGCCACACCTTGGTCAGTGTCACGTGTACTCCCGATCGCTGAGCGGCTCGGGCCGCTCGGTGTGATCAAGTATGACGCGTCGCATCACACCTAGTTGTCGCACGGGCGGGCGTCACGCTCGCGCCGGATGTCGGCCCGGCCCGGCCCGGCCCGGAGAGAATGCCTTAACGAAGACAGGCAAGACGTCGTCCTCCTGGTGCCAGATCGACCCCCCGGGGTCGACCTGTCGAGGCCTGTTGCTCACAGGGCGACGGCGCCAATACTTATGCTGATTCAGCAGCAAAACAATTCTCCAAATTCGACGTAATGACCCAAGTCTGCAGACAAACCTGCGAATCCGGGGATTAAAAGAGTGAGGGTCGACAGCACTAGCGTATTTTCCGTTGACCAGTATGTACCCGCCACTGGGCCCTGGAATGGCGAGGGACTTCTTGTCCGTGCTGTGGGGCGAGCGGGAAGTGGTCTCCGACACGACGGAGGCTGAGATGGCCAACCGCAACGTCACTCCTGACGACGCGTGGGGTGCGGTGGACTGGTTGCGTCATGCGTCAGTGGTGCTGCGGCGATTGGCCCGCCATGCGACTCCAGGACCGTGGCGTTGGGGCGACCGGGATGTCGCTGAAGGCAACCTGGAGCGGCGCCGCACCACTCTGGAACGCTCGCCGATTCACCCAGGGTTTCCTGCTATTCGAATGCGCGACGACGACGCCGAGGTGGTGCTGCCCGGGCTGAGCGATCCGCTGGATCTGTTCGAAGATGCGCTGGACTCGATCTACCCGCACGCGAAGGCAAACGCCCGATGGCTCACCGTCGTCAACCCCTCCATCGCCGAGCCCCTCGCCACCTTGCTGGACTTCCTCGCCCGAGACGCCGAGCAGACCCTGAAGGCAGGAGGCTCGGTGGATCAGGAGCCGTACCGCTCCGCCGTCGCGCTCGCAAAGACGATCATCGAGGCGGCTCAGGAGTAACTCCTTGGATGCCGGCCCACGAGCGAGCGTTCGACCCCGAAGGGTCAGCCGCCCGCCGCGGGTTGCGCCCGGCGGCACGGTTCGACCAGCGGCGGCAGCCGTTAGCGTCGTTCAGGGAGACAGCGGAAGTCGTCCCCGATCCCGGCCCCTCGAGGAGAGTTCGATGTCGGAGCAGCAACGAGTCACCGGCGCCACCGCTCCGGTCGCCGATCCGGAGAAGCTGTGGCCACCGATGGCGTTCCGCGCCGCGTTGGCGCTGAGCTTCGGGTTCGCCGCGCTGCTCTGGCCGGACATCACCGTGCTCGCGCTGGCGCTGCTATTCGGCGCGTGGTCGCTGGTGGACGGGGTGTCCTTCCTGGTCACGGGGCTGCGCATGGCCCGCGCGCACGCCGACGGGTGGGAGTGGCTGCCGTGGCTGGTCGCCGGGCTGCTCGGCATCGCGGCCGCCGCCGTCACTGTGCTGTGGCTGACGATCACCGTGGTCGCGCTCAGTGTCCTGGTCGCCGTCCTACTGATCGGCGTCGGCGTGGCCGAGATCGTCCTCGCGGTGCGGGTGCGCACGGCGGTCCGAGGTGAGGTGTTCCTGCTGATCGCCGGGATCCTCGCCGTCGTCGGCGGCCTGGCGATCGCGGTCTGGCCCCAGCCGGAGGCCATCACGCTAGCCATGGTGCTCGGCGGCTACGCGATCGCGGCCGGCATCCTGCACTTCCTGGGCGCGATGCGGCTGCGCGGCCTGACTCGGGGCGACCGCGCGGACGGCCGTTCCGGGTCGGCCACCGGGCGAGCCCAGCCGCGCAGCCCGTGAGTGTCGTGGGGTGTGCTAGGCCGCGAGCGGCGATCGCTGTCCACAAGGACGCCGGGTGGGCACCGGGGCTGCATTCGGGCACCACGACACTCGGTGTTTGCTTGCGGCGCTGCACGGCGCGGTTGCTGCCCGGTCGTTCTGCTGGGCCGGTGTGCGCCCGGGTATCTCGCCCCGGTGGGTTGGTTGCAACCGGATAGCCTGCGCGCAGAGTGTTCCCATGGGCGCGGCACACCCGCCTGGTCTCACCCGTCGCGGTCGCACCCGACACTGGTTAATCCACGGTCTGGCCGACAGATCGGCACGACATCACGGTCCGCACACACAGCCACGGCGCGACCAGCGGCGTCACCCGTGGTGGCAGGTCATGTGCCTCACTGGTGTGGACTACTTCTCCACGCTCGGCTATCAGCCGAGTATCGCCGCGCTGGCCGCCGGCTCCCTCTCGCCGCTGGCCACGCTCGTACTGGTGGCGGTCACACTGGGCGGCGTGCTGCCGGTGTATCGGCGGGTCGGCAGCGAGAGCCCAAACGGCGAGGGGTCGATCGCGATTCTGGAACGGTTGCTTCCATTCTGGCGGGGCAAGCTCACCGTTCTGGTCCTGCTCGGATTTGCGGCCACCGACTTCCTGATCACGATGACGCTGTCCGCCGCGGACGCGACCGCCCACCTCGCCGAGAATCCATTTGCCCCGACCTTCGTGAACAGCAATCGGGTGGCGTGCACGCTCTTGCTGCTGATATTGCTCGGCGGGGTGTTCCTTGCCGGCTTCACCGAGGCCATCGGCCTCGCGGTTGGCATAGTCGCGACCTACCTGTCGCTGAACCTCGTGGTGATCGCGACATCACTCGCGGAAGTCCTCGCACGGCCGTGGCTGTTCGCCGACTGGCAACGCATGTTGCTCGCGGAGCACCATAGTCCGCTGGCGATGATCGGTGTTGTGCTGCTGGTATTTCCGAAGCTCGCCCTCGGGTTGTCCGGATTCGAGACGGGCGTGGCGGTTATGCCGCTGATCGAGGGCGACCCCGACGACACGGAGGACCACCCCGAGGGGCGCATCCGTCGAACGCATGCGCTTCTGGTTACCGCCGCACTGATCATGAGTACGTTCCTCATCTCCAGCAGCACCGTCTCCACGCTGCTGATACCGCCGGCGGAATTCGCCCCGGGCGGAGCCGCGAATGGACGGGCGCTTGCGTATCTTGCGCACCAGCAGCTGGGCAACGGATTCGGCACCATCTACGACTTCAGTACCATCGCTATCCTGTCGTTCGCCGGGGCTTCGGCAATGGCCGGCCTACTCAATCTGGTGCCGCGCTACCTGCCCCGCTATGGCATGGCACCGCATTGGGCCCGCTCGGTACGCCCACTCGTCCTGATCTTCACCGCGATCGCGCTACTGGTCACAGTGCTGTTCCGGGCTGACGTAGACGCCCAAGCCGGTGCCTATGCCACCGGCGTCCTGGTCCTGATCACCTCAGCCGCGATGGCGGTCGCGTTGTCCGCCCGCCGGTCTGGGCAACGGCGTAGCGCGGCCATGTTCGGCTTTCTCTCGGCAATTCTGGCCTACACAACCGCCATGAACATCCTCGAGCGACCGGAGGGTATCCAGATCGCGGCGTTCTTCATCTTCGGCATTCTTGTCGTATCGTTTGCGTCACGGGTGGTGCGGGCGTTCGAGCTCCGGGTCACCTCGGTAACGCTCGACCCCGTGGCGGAGCGATTCATCAGGCGGCGCGCGCGGGACCCCATCCGGATTCTGGCCAGCGATCCCTGCGAGGGTGGTGGCCAGGCTGACTACCGCCGGAAGATCGACCGTGCTTGCGCGACGCACAACATTCCGGACCCGGGTTACATCCTCTTGGTCGAAGTCACCATCAGCGACCCGTCGGATTTCGAGGCGGCACTCCTGGTCACCGGCCAGGAGACTCAGGGATTTCCGGTCCTCAGACTGGTCAGCCCCTCGGTACCGAACGCAATTGCCGCACTCTTACTCGACATTCATGGGCGTAGCGGTACCCCTCCACATATCTACTTCGAATGGAGCGAGGGCAACCCGGTACTCAACCTGATTCGCTACCTCGTGTTCGGTATCGGCGAGGTAGCCATGGTGACCCACGAGATCCTGCGCGAGTCTGAACCCCACCGATCCCGTCGCCCAGTTGTGCACGTTGCGTGACGCGCGGCGAACGTTACCCGCCATCGAGGCCCACCATGGGTCTAATCGAAGTGTGTCTTGTCGGGTTCGTTTAGGGCGTGGGCCAGGCGTCGCCGAATAGCCCGGTGCATGCGCAGCTGGTCGGTGGCCTCCGGATCAAACCAGGTGGCGGCCGCGGTCTCCTTGTTGTCGGGCTGGGGTTGTTGATCGGTCGATGCGGTGGCATGGAAGCACACGGCGAATTGCTGATAGATCGGCCCATTGGCGTAGGCGATCACCTGGCCCGGGTCGCTGTAGACCCCGGCGACGGCGGTGGCCTCGATCGCGATCCCAGCCTCTTCGGCGACCTCACGGACCAGGGCAGCACGGGCAGACTCCCCGACCTCGATCCAACCCCCCGGGAGTTCCCAACGCCCAGTGTCGGCTCGCTGAACCAGCAGTACCTGGCCGTGCTGATTACGCACCACCGCGAACACGGCGGGACGAATGGCCTGCGCGCGAGGCGTGTGCGGCCCGCCGAAGTACTCCCTCCGTGCCGCAAACGTCGATTGGCGGGTGCGTGCCACGTCAGCCCGGCACCGAGCGACCGTCACTGGAATCGCTCTCGCTGATCGTGGGAGGTGATCCCTGGAGCGGTTGCTGGGCGGTCTCTCGCATGATCCAGACCGCGACCAGCCCGACCAGCCCAGCGGCCATCATGTAGTAGGCGGGCGTGTAGAGGTTCCCTGTCGTGCGGACGAGGTATTCGGCGACCATGGGCGCGGTCCCGCCGAACAACGAGGCCGCGATGTTGAAGGCCAGAGCCATCCCGGAGTAGCGGTGCGACGTCGGAAACATCTCTGGCAGCGCCGCCGGGGTGGTGCCGATGAACAGCGTCTGGCATAGCCCGAGCAGCAGTAGACCGGCGAGGGTCGATGACCCGCTGCCGTGCTGGAGCAGCCAGAGTGCGGGCACCGAAAGCACGAGGTAACCCAGGCATGCCGCGGCAAGGACCGGGCGTCGCCCGACCCGGTCGGCGAGCCGGCCCACGAAGGGAATAGCACCCAGCATCGCCAACATGGTCACCACGGTGAGCAGCAAGCTGTGGGTGGTGTCGTAGCCCAACGTGCCGCTCAGATAGTTCGGCAAATATGACAGCACCAGATAGTTGGTGACGTCCAGGGCGAGCACCACCGCGATGGCCAAGAGCAAGGCGCGTCGTTGCTGGACGACGACGTCGCGGAAGCGGCTGCGAGCCGACCGCTGCCGCTCCGCACTCTCGGTCCGCTCGAACGCGGGGGTCTCGGCTATCCGAAGCCGCAGCCACACCCCGATCAGGCCGAGCGGCCCGGCGAGCAAGAACGGCACCCGCCATCCCCACTGCTGCATGGTCGCGTCGCCAAGTGCCGCCGTGAGCCCGGTGACCAGCCCCGCCCCGAGCACAAACCCGGTGACCGTGCCGAACTCGAGGAAGGAGGCGAGGAAACCTCTGCGCCGGTCCGGCGACGACTCGCTGATGAAGGTGGAGGCACCGCTGTACTCGCCGCCGGCGGACAGCCCCTGCACCAGCCGCGCCACGAAGAGCAGAATTGGCGCCCAGATGCCGATGGAGTCGTAGCTGGGGATCAGGCCGATGGAGAAGGTCGCCACGGCCATCATCAAGATGGTCGCGGTCAGGATGCGTTTGCGCCCGACGCGGTCGCCGAGCAGGCCCAGCAGCACACCGCCGATCGGGCGGACGACGAAGGCCACCGCGAACGCGGTGAAGCTGTAGAGCAGCCCGCTCCCGCCGGTGTTCGGGAAGAACACCCTCCCCAGGACGACCGCCAGGTAGCTGTAGATGCCGAAGTCGTACCACTCCATGGCATTGCCCATCGCTGTGGCGAGGACAGTGCGTCGCACCACGGCTTCGTTCATCACGATGGGTTCCTGGCTGCGTACCCGACGCTTGCGCCTACGGGTAGGGGAGCCACGCGGTTGATGGCCGGGCATCAGACCTCCCCTAGCGGCGAGGGTTCTCGCCGGAGCCGGTCCGATTCACGCTAGGTGGATGTGCCAGGCGACCGGTATGCCCAGTTGGGTCGAAAGATGAGCACGAACTCACCCCCGCGGTGCCGGAAATCCAGCGGAGATCGAACCTGCCGTGCCGTGGTGTGCCCGCCTGCGTCGAGAGCACTTTGAACCGTGCGGGCCGTCCGGCCCGGTCCCAGTACGGAGATGACGCGACTGGATGGGGTGGAGATGGACTACGACCGGTTCCTCTCGATCGTCGCTCGCGAAGCGGGTGTCGACGCGGCAGTCGCCGAGCGCGCGACCCGCGATGTGGTGGTGACCCTGGCCCACCGAATTCACCGGGGACCACTCGCCGAGGTCACCCGGCATGCTCCCGAGCCGACCCGGGGATGGTTCTCGCCCAAATATCCTCGGGAGACCTTCGACGACGAGGAGTTCGTACGTCGAGTCGCCACCGCGCAGGAGGTCGACGTCGACTCGGCCGCCCGGCGGGTCCGTGCGGTGTTTTACGCGCTGAGCCGGGCAATCCCGGCCGACGCCCTCGACCCCCTCGTCGCGGAGCTCCCCAAGGACTTCGATCCGCTGCTCGGCCCGGCTCGGCGACCGCCGCCGCCGTGGCCTGTCGGGGAGTTTCTGGACCGGGTCGCTGACCGCGCCGGAGTCGATCGAGACATCGCCGCCCGCGCCACCGAGGCAACGCTCGAGATCCTCGCGGAACGGATCACTGGGGGTGAGGTGCGGGATCTCATCCACGAACTGCCCGTTGAGCTGCACCCACCCTTGGAACGCGGACGCGGCGAAAAGGCATCCGATGGACTTGCCCGCAAGATGACGCTGGACGAGTTCGTCACCCGCATAGCCGAGCGCGAAAGGGTGCCGGCCGAGGTAGCGCGAGAGCACGCGCGCGCCGTGCTGTCGACTGTGCGCGACGCGGTCCTACCCAAGGAATTCCACGACATCGCCTCCGAGCTGCCGCGCATCTACGTCGAGGAACTCTGCTACCCGTAGGAGGCCGCTTCGTGCACTTCGGGCTGGCAGTGAGAGCGTCGGTGAGCGCGAGCCGCGCATGAGAGAGCTCGGTCCAGCCGCCGTGCACAGTGGCGTTGCCCCCGCTGTGCCGATCCCGCGACGACTATTTGCAGATCCCAGGTTGAAGTTCTCGAGGCCGGTTCCGGGGACGGTACTGACCATGTCAACAAGTTTCACGCGCGCGGTGGTCGCGACGGATAATGCGATCTTTAGGTCGGCCGAGGCGCGCCCCGACTCGTGGCGCCAGGCGGAACTCGTTGAGCTGGACCACACTCTCAGATCGGCGATCATGAGCACGCGTGCCGAGGCGAACAGGCCTGTGATGATCGCTTCGGCGCAGCGAGGCGACCAGTACACGGCAGTTGCGCTCGGCGGGCAGGTCGACCGCCGAGCTGTGCACGCGCTGACCGCCCACCTTCGTGGTCTGCTCGACGCGGGGACGAGCCATCTCGTCATCGATCTCTCCCACGTCAAGGGGTTCGGCAGAGGTCTGCCCAACCTGCTGGGGAGGGTCGAGGCGCGGACGGTGGCCTATGGCGGTGTGTTCGAGCTGACCGGGCTCACCCCCAGGATCCTGTACGCCATGGATGATGATCCGCTGGCCCGGGTCTTCGCTCTGTATCGGGCGGCGTTCGACGAGGCCAGCCCGCATGAGCTGGCGTGGGCGTCGGTGCGCTGCCCTGAGGGACTTGACGAGGTGGCCGAGCCCCGCACCCCGGCGCGGCACCGCTCAATAATCGATATGGGAACTCGCGGAGCGGTGTGACCAGGTCACTAGCCTCGGCGGTCGCCCGCTTTTCCCGATTTTCGGTCGGCCAGGCCGATACCCAGCAGGGGCCAGTAGTCGCCCGGCAGTTGCACTCTGATGTCGAAGAACTCGTCACCCATATCTGAGCGCAGAACCGCGAAGACCGCGGGGATGTCGCGCACTGCCCTCTCGACGTCGATCCCGGCGCGATCGGACACCCGCGCGACAAATTTCCGCGCCGACATTCGCCGGTCCGGTGATTCCACCCCTCGACGGAGAGGTTGGTGCAGCTGCACGGGAAGCCGCGCGGCAAGGTCGACCACATCGCCGGGCGCGATCCGCTGCGCGAGTGTCTCCAGCACTGCCTCGGTCAGACGGCGTGCTTGCTCGACGCTCGTGTCATTGAGGCTGGCGATCCGGGCCAGCATCCTCTCGCTCGGGTCGAGAACGGATCGACCGGACAGCAACGGTGCGTACTCACGGGGCAATTGCGCGGAGAGGTCAGCGAACTCGTCCTCGCCAATAGCCTGCCTCAGCACCAGGAAGACCGCGGCGGCGAGCTTCTCCGCCGTCCCGGGATCGCTGCCGTCTCGGCGCGCCACTCGGTGGACGAACTCGGCGACCCCGAACCGCTCCGGCGAACCAGCGGTGTGCAGGTACGGCTGCAACTCCGGCGGCAATCTGACCAGAACGTCGGCGGCCTCGCCACGGCTGAGATGCTCGGCCAGGGTGCTCAGCACAGCCTCAACGACCCGCTGAGAACTCGCCCGGTCGATTCCGGCCAGCTGCGCGACACGTGTAGTGAATCGGTCAATGTCCATAGCGGCTACCGGTGCCTCCTCTCGGATCCACGAATCTCACCCAGCGTGCACGCGCGTGGGGTGAAGGGCGTCGTCCGTGAACAGCAATTCCGCACCGGTAGCCTGGCCACGACAGGGCAACGATGTCGCCTGTCCAAGCGGGAGCTCCGCGGCCACTCGTCCTGTGGGGACCGAGTTCGGATTCAACTCTGGTGCCCTCGGGCCCAGGCTTGGGCATTCCCGCGAGGGCACAGTGGAACAGCGACACGCCCCCGAGTACGCGCTGCCGGGGCGCGGTGCTCTTTGCGCACGGCAGGGGGCAGCGGTCTGCTCAGCCCGCGGAACCGTTTCGTAGCCGCCCAGCTGCGCTGTTCATCATCGGTGAACGCGACCCAATCGTCATCGAGAAGAAGTCATTCCGGGCAGCGGCACGATCCACAATGGAGAGGATATATCCGCATGGTTGACATTGGATTTCCGCCGTTCGACACCACGATCGACAAGACCAACCACGTGCTCAAGCAAATCGAGACGGCGCTCGGGTGGTCGAAGGACCAGCGTAACCTGTCTTACCACGCGCTGCGCTCGGTGCTGCACGCACTTCGTGACCGGCTACCGGTGGACGAGGCCGCACAGCTCGCCGCCCAGCTGCCCCTGCTCATCCGCGGCATCTATTACGAAGGCTGGGATCCCAGCAGGGTCCCGATGAAGCTCAACCGGGACCAGTTCTTTGAGCGGATCCGGCGGGAGTTCCCCTACGAAGTCGAAGGCGGCCCGGAACGGCTCGCGCAGACCGTTCTTCGGGCGCTCCGGGAGTACGTTACCGACGGAGAATGGCGGGACTTGAAATCCACGCTGCCGAGCGACTTGGCTGGCGTCCTCCCCTAGGGCGGGGCTTATTCAATGGAACCCAGCCCACGGATTGTCATCGTTGGCGGCGGATTCGCCGGCTATCACGCGGCCCGGACGCTGTCCCGGTCGCTCGGTGGATCGGCGCATATTGCGCTGGTCAACCCGACCGACTTCTTCCTGTATCTGCCGCTGTTGCCCGAGGTGGCCACCGGAATCCTCGAGCCCCGCCGGGTGGCGATCCCACTTGCCGCAACGCTGCCCGGGGTGTGCTGCGTGCTCAGCGAGGTACGCGGGGTCGATCTCGAGTCGCGCCGGCTGACGACGCGGACGCCGGAGGGCCAGACCTCGCAGCTCGGCTACGACCGTCTGGTGATCACCGTGGGCAGCGTCAACAAGTTGCTCCCGATCCCCGGTATCACCGAGATCGCCCACGGGTTCCGGGGCATCCCGGAGGCGCTGTACCTGCGCGATCACATCACCCAGCAGATCGAGCTCGCCGAGCTCGCCGAGGACCCCCTGGAGCGGGCCGAACGATGCACGTTCATCGTGGTCGGCGCCGGTTACACCGGAACCGAGGTGGCCGCCCACGGCGCGTTATTCACCGCCGAGCTGGCCCGTGCCCATCCTGGCCTTCGTGACCAGCCCATCCGGTGGCTGCTGCTGGACGTGGCCGGGCGCGTGCTGCCCGAGCTCGATCTCAAGTTGTCCACCACCGCCGACCGCGCACTCCGTCGCCGCGGCGTGGAGATATGCCTGGGGACCTCGATCAGCGAGGCGAACCGCCGATCGGTTCGGCTGACCAACGGGGAGACCGTGCCCACCCGCTCGCTCATCTGGTGCGTGGGTGCGCGGCCGGACCCCCTGGTACAAGACCTGGGCCTGCCCACCAAACACGGTCGGTTGATCGTCGACGAGTACCTCGGGGTACCAGGGCATCCGGAGCTCTTCGCCTGCGGCGACGCCGCCGCCGTCCCCGACCTGACCCGCCCTGGCTCGCTCACCGCGATGACCGCCCAGCACGCGCAACGGCAGGGCAAGCGTGCCGGGCAGAACGTGGCCGCCTCCCTGGGCAGGGGTGAACCTGCCCCCTACCGACACCGGGACCTGGGGTTCATCGTCGACCTGGGCGGTGCGCAGGCCGCCGCCAACCCGCTGGGGATCCACCTGTCCGGCCCGCTGGCCAAGGCAGTAGCCCGGGGCTATCACCTGGCGGCGATGCCGGCGAACCGGGCGCGGGTCGCGGTGGATTGGGCCCTGGAGGCGGTGTTGCCCCGGCAGGGCGTCCAGCTGGGTCTGGTGCGCTCCACGGCTGTGCCGCTCGACTCGGATGCGCCCGAGCTCCCGCGCATCGAGCCGTAACCGCGAAGTCGTCGCGGCGACCGGCCGCCGAGAAGAAGGAACACCGATGAGTACCGCGAAGGCCGAAACGATCCGCACCGACATCCCCGCCCGGCTCGACCGGCTGCCCTGGTCCCGTTTCCACTGGCGGATCGTCATCGGCCTCGGCACCGTCTGGATCCTGGACGGCCTCGAGGTCACCGTCGTGGGCGCGGTGAGCTCGCGGATGACCGAACCGGGCAGCGGGATAACACTCAACGCCGCCGGCATCGGTACCGCCGCCGCGGTCTACGTCGCCGGTGCCTGCCTCGGCGCGCTGTTCTTCGGGCAACTGACCGACCGCCTCGGACGCAAGCGGCTCTTCATGATCACCCTCGCCCTCTACCTTGTTGCCACAGTGCTGACCGCCTTTGCGTTCGCCCCCTGGTACTTCTTCCTGTGCCGGTTCCTTACCGGAGCGGGCATCGGCGGGGAGTACTCAGCGATCAATTCCGCCGTCGACGAGCTCATCCCGGCACGGAACCGCGGCCAAGTCGACCTGGCTATCAACGGCAGCTTCTGGGCCGGCTCGGGCATCGGTTCGCTGGCCGCATTGCTGCTTCTGAACGAAACGATCTTTCCGACGGATCTGGGTTGGCGGCTGGCCTTCGGCCTCGGCTTCGTGATCGGGTTGGGGATTCTGGTGGTGCGCCGGCACGTCCCGGAAAGTCCCCGCTGGCTCTTCCTCCGCGGCCGGATCGACGAGGCCGAGCGCATCGTCGATGAGATCGAACGCGAGGTAAAGGCCCAGACCGGCGCCGTGCTGCCGCCGCCCAGCTACGAAGTATCCATTCGGCTGCGCGACACGGTGCGTTATCGAGACCTCGTCAAGCTCGCGATCCAGCGCTATCCCAACCGCGCGATCCTCGGCCTGACCTTATTCATCGGTCAGGCGTTCCTGTACAACGCGGTGGTGTTCGACCTGGGCACGTTGCTCACCGGGTTTTTCGGTGTCAGCTCGTCGTCGGTGCCCTACTACATGATCCTGTTCGCGGCGAGCAACTTTCTCGGGCCCCTGCTGCTCGGTCGGCTGTTCGACACGGTCGGCCGGATCCCGATGATCTCCGGTACCTACCTGGGCTCGGCCGCCCTGGTCGTCGTGCTCGGCATCATGCTGCGCGGCGGCGACATGACCACGACGGCCTTCATGGCGCTGCTCATGGCGGCGTTCTTCCTGGCCTCGGCCGGTGCGAGCTCGGCCTACCTCACCGTGAGTGAGGTCTTTCCGTTGGAGATCCGCGGGTTGGCCATTGCGTTGTTCTACGCGGTCGGGACCGCGGTCGGCGGCATCACCGGCCCGTTGTTCTTCGGCAACGTCATTCACAGCGGGGACGTCGGGTTGGTAGCGCTCGGCTTCTTCGTAGGCGCCGGGGCGATGGCGCTGGGCGGTATCGCGGAGCTCGCCCTCGGCGTCCGCGCCGAGGGCCAGTCGCTGGAGAACACCGCCACACCACTCACCGCCGAGGAGGCTGAGGAATCCGAGAACACCGAGGCCGATCCGGAGGCCCGGAGCACGCCGGGCAAACGGCGCGACGCGGGACCTCCCCGCCTCGGTCCCGGGTCGGCCTTCTACTCGCCGGGCCAAATCGGCACGGCGGGAACCACCAGCCGCTGGGCCGCCGCCTCCGACGAGGCACGTGCGTGGGAGATCGAGGTGATCGTGCGCTCGGTGGATCGACATGGGCCGATGAAGCGCGAAGCACTCGAGGTCTACATAGGCGGGCGATTCTGGGGGCCCGGACGTTTCTCCTCGGCGCTGCGGAGGGCCGTCGCCGACGGGCGGGTACGCCGCGTGTCGCGGCACTCCTACGTCGGTGGTGGTACCTCCGAGCGGGCGTCGGACCGCTGAGTGCGGTCCCGGGAGGAACGGCGCTCGGAGCCGTGGTCGGACGGCTGCGGCGCCGCGTTGTCGGAGGACTGCGGGTCCGCGGGTCGAGGCAACGCGTCGGGGTGCTTGGCGGCCAGGAAGGCGATCAGCGCTTCGCGGATTTCGCAGCGAAGATCCCACGAGGTCGGACCGTCCGAGGCTGAGGCCAGTACCCGCACGACCATCGTCCACGGGGTGGAGTCGACCACCTGGCAGACCCAGGTCCGCTGGTCCCACAGCGGCGATCGTTCAACGATGCGCCGCGACTCCGCGCGCACCTCCTCCACCGGAGCCAGATAGTCCAGATGCAGCAGGACCGCGCCCAGCACACGTGACTCGTCCCGGGTCCAGTTCTCGAACGGCGTAGTGATGAAGTAGGTCGTCGGCAGCATCAGCCGCCGCTCGTCCCAGAGCCGCACCACGACGTGCGTGAGGGTGAGTTCCTCGACGCGGCCCCACTCGCCCTCCACCACGACCACGTCGTCGTACCGGAGCTGATCGGTCAGCGCGAGCTGCAGCCCGGCCAGGATGTTGCGCAGGGTTGTCTGCGCCGCGAGACCAGCAATCGCGCCGGCCACACCCGCGGACGCAAGCAGGGACGCGCCCAGAGTGCGCAGGGCATCGAACGTCATCAGCATGGCGCCGAGGGCCAGCACGATGACCACCGCGGAGGTCAACCGCCGCATGATGCTGATCTGGGTACGCACCCGGCGGGTCCGTCGGTTGTCCCTGACGTCTATCCGCAGCCGCTGGAACGCCGCGTCCTCGGCGACGTCGAGCAGCCGAACCACCAGCAAGGCGGTCAGCCCGATCAGGACCAGCTCCAACGCGTGGCGGATCGCCGAACCGACCGACCCGGTCAGTGACGGAAGGGCGTTGTAGACCGCCCAGACCACCAGCACGAGAACCCACGGGAGATGGCATCTCCGGCTCAGCATGCGCAGCGCTCGGCTGTTCCGGCGCCGTGCCAGCCAATTGACGAAGACGCCGCTCAGCCATCCGGCCAGCAGCGCGCCCACCGCCCAAGCCACCACCTCCGTCGCGACGCGCAGGGTGGGAGAATCCGGCATCGGCGATACCTCCCGCGCTGCGCCCACCGGGGCCATACGTCCGCCGGAGATGGTCAGCTCGGCGACTTCGAATCCGCCCGCTCGATCTCGAGGAACCGCTCGGCGAGCCACACCAGCGCCGGCCCGTTCGGGTTCACCCCCGGAATCAGCTCAAGCACCTCATACGCCTCGCCAACGCATCGCGAAACGAGTCCGCGCTGCTCGCTCTGAACCTCAGACGACGCAGTCATGATCACCCCTCAGCTCGATCGATATGGAGATCAGTTGCTCGGTGTTCGTCGTGCCGGCTCCACCCTGGCAATGAATATTGGTGAGGGCGCCGATCCGGCGGGGTGAGGTTCGGCTACGCGATTCAACCTCATGGACCGGGGGCCGCCCGCGTTCCGGCGGGTCAGTATTGGCCGACACATACCCACGCTGAGGAGGGCCGATGACCACCACGCCCAGCCGGACTGTCGGCACCCAACCATGGCTGCACCAACGCGGTCGCGAAGTGCAGTCATTCGGCACAGTGCGACACTTCCCGCTCGCCCTGTCGCGCGATGCCCGTATGTACTCCTGCCAACGGCTGAATCGCATCTCGGCCGACACCCAGATCCTCTACGCGCTGTACAAGAAGCACCACTGGCTGGTGCGCGGCCATACCTTCTACCAACTGCACCTTCTGCTCGACAAGCATGCCGGCGAGCAGCTCGCGCTGATCGACACCCTCGCCGAACGCGTCCAGACCCTGGGCGGAGTGGCCGTTGGCGACCCGCGACACGTCGCCGAGCTCACCCAGATTCCCCGCTCGCCGGACGGGGTCGAGGAGGTCCCGGCCATGCTTTCCCGACTCCTGGAGGCGCACGAGTCCATCCTCATCGATGCGCATGACGCCGCTGCTCACGTCGCAGAGCTGGGGGATGACGGCACGAACGACCTGTTGGTGTCCGAGGTCATCCGGACGGGCGAGATGCAGGCCTGGTTCCTCGCCGAACACCTAGTCGACACACCGCTCGTGCGGGCGGACCGCCCGGAGGAAGACCGGTAGGGCCGGCCCAAGCAAGCTAGTGGCCTTGGCTTGCCGGCGCGCCGGACAGCATGGGGAGATCTTCCCGGGTGGCACGGTGTTCGTCGCTGTCCCGGAGCCTTCGCCGCGGCCGGCCCTCCGCACCGGGTGGTACCGGGATGAACCGCCGCGCGATCGGTCTTCCCGGTACCACTCGGTGACACACCGGGCAGAACGGAGCACCGTCGACATCGTATGGAGACGGCGTCGGCACTCCGTTCAGCGAGAAGAACTCCCACGTATCACCGACCGCGTCGACGTAGAGCACGACGTCGTATTCGGCCTCCGACTGCCAGTGCGACTCGGGGCAGCGGAAACAAATCCGCTCCACCGCGATATCTGTGATCATTTGACAGCGCTTCCCGCCTAGGGTCCTATGGCCTCGAGTTACGGCTCGTCGGATTTACGCCATCGCCGAGCGCGTGAACCCCGTGCCCGGCCGCACAGGTGACGAATCGCAAAAACGGCGCCGGCGAACAGCCCCGCCACTAGTCCCGCTGCCGGCTCCGACAGGGCTATACAGAGTGTGGCCAGCAGCGCCGCGACCACAAGCATAATGTCTTGAATGCGCTTCCTCGCTCGAAATGATGAGGTCGACATGTCCCGCGCCATAAAGGCGGCGAGGCGGGGGTTCTCCGCGGACAGCCGCTTCTCGATTTCGCACAGAGCCTCGCGTTCCCGCTCAGTCGACATCTGATCTCCTCATTCGGTCCGCCCCCGGTCAGGCACATCGGTTGCGACAGTCCGGCTTGGTGTGACCTCCACAGTGGTCCACGCGCGGTTTCGCTGCATCGCGCCATGGGGCGCAACCTCGCGTACCGCTCCTGCCCCAGCGTGACGACATCGCGTGACGATATGGACCGGGCCGGTCATTCCCGTGCGCTGTCCACCGCGGCCGCCGATTCCGTTGGCCTCCGGTCCGACGGGAGACACATCGAACGCCGCCATGCGTACGTGGTGATCGCCATCACCAAGATCAATAACATGAGGATGAGCAACTCGATGCCCTCTGGATTCCATCGGAATGACTGCTCAGCTTCACCGGTCACCACAAGCACACGGCGAATTCCAGCAACGAGTCCCACCACTAGGAACGGCTCGGGATCCAATGCACCTCGATGCCGGAGAGCAATAGCCACCGTGTGAAGTAGCTCAGCGACGATAAAGAGCAACAGAGCTTCTTCGAGAACGGTAAGCACGATGACCGGTAGGTTGTACGGCCCGGAGACAACGATCACGATATGCCGCACGGTATCGATGATCAACACCAGGCCGAGCGCCATGAGAAGCACCGCGACAATCACGTGGATTGTGTCTTCGCCGATCTCGAGAGCGCGCAAAATGCGCGTCAAGAGGCCACCCGGCTGGGCTCTCATAGCGATCCCCCTCAGTCCGCGCTAGTGGTGGGCCCGCGATTGCTCGTCCCATGCCTCGCGAAGATCCCGCCGCGCACTCTCGATCTCGGCGGCCAGGTCCCCGCCCTGTGGGTCGATCTCCGCCGCCCGTGTGGCCAGGGTCTGCAGGAGCTCCACCGCGGCCTCCGCCACCCGCCTGGACTCATCCGAGCGGTCATCGGCCAGGCGTGACTCGATCGCATAGGACACGCTGGCAAGCGTCTCGTGGTTGGTGTCCGGCGGCATGTACTCAGCCAATCCGCGCGGGTAAGGGGTCTTCTCGCGGAATTCGCGCAGCGCGTCCACAACGGCCGGATGCGCACTGAGTTGATCGAGCAGCGCGATGAACCCGTACAGCCGCGCGGTGAGGCGAGGTCGCCCTGGATAACGGTCCAGCCAGGACATCAGCGCTTGCTCCCCACCCAGATGTTTGGAAACCCGCGCCAGGCTCGCGGCGAGTGGATTCGGCAGCGTCCAGTGGAACGGCAGGATGCGCGCAACCTGGTCGGCGAGCATTGCCTCGCCCTCCTGGTCCAGTCGGTCACCCTCAAACGCGTCGACCAGCTCTCGGTCCAGCCGGAAATCTGACATCGGCTACTCCCTTGGCGGCATGGCGCGACCCGCCATTCGTTACGGACGGTTGGAGTTCCTCATTTTGTGGCTGAACTCGGCCCGGCACACCAACCCGTCGGCACAACAGCGACTGGTCCAGTTCCCCCTGTCGGTGCAAGCCGAGGACCGAGATGTCCCACTCCCGGGTCGAGGCGACGCCGCGGACGGCGCGGCACGATGGCACGGAAATTTCCGGGTGACAGCTCTGCGACGGCAGGAGATGCAGGTATCCATGTCAACCACGTATCTCGCGGCGGACAACTTCCTGTTGCCCAACGGCACCATCATCGCCGAACTGCTCCTGCTCCTGCTCATTCTCTTCGTGTTCTGGAAGTTCGTACTGCCGCCGCTTTTTAAGTCGATGGAGGAACGGGAAAATATTCGGCGCAGAGCACAGGAAAACTACGAGCAGGCAATGCGCAAGCTTCGAGCTGCCGAGGAAAAATACGACCGCATACTGGCAGACGCCCGCGTCGAAGCCGCCCGGATACGCGACCGGGCCAGGGCAGACGGCGCGCGGATCCTCGCGGAAATGCGCGAGGAGGCTGCCGCCGAGGTGGAACATGCTCGGCGCCTGGCGGAAGCTGAACTGGCGACGCAGCGCGAGCGGGTGATACGGGAGTTGCGCCCAGAACTAGGCGTCCTGGCGATGCGCCTGGCCGAGAAGCTGCTCGGCTACGAACTGGTCCGCGACGAGGACAAACAGTTGATCATTGAGCGGTTTCTTGTCGAACTGGAGTGGGGGCCGTCGTCAGGTCGAGCCGAGGACCGGGCGGCGTCACACCAAGCCGGCTAGCCGTTCGCGTCCCGACGGCCCGAAATGGCTTCTCTCGGCCGTCGCATTCCAGGTTTCTCCCTCTCGACGATCCCGCGAGGCCGGGTACTCAAGGCCAACGCTGCCGGCCACTCCAGACAGGTTCGACGCACGCCCATTCCCGCTCCCAGCGCGCACAGCAACGGCCCAGCGCCCACCGGCGCACCGCGCACCATGTCGCGACGAGCAGGCCAAAGGCGGGGATCAGGAACATGCCCGCGAGGACGACCGCGCTCGACACCGCCTCGTCGGGGGTAACCGGGCGACCGACCAGGGTTCCGCCTGGGTCGATCCAGACCGGCACACTGTCTCCGACCTGCCGTGGGCCTGGCACCCGGACTTCACCGCTGCGTTCGACACCGTCCGCGCCGGTCCATCGGACAGGCGCCATGACCAGCGACTCCGGTCCATGCACTCCGGGGGTGTGAGCTACCTGCACATCCACCAGGAGTACGGCGGGGACCTGGGTCCGGAACGACTCGACGTGAGCCCGTCGGTGCAAGTCCGAGTGGACCCGCGCACCGATCACCATGGCGACACCGGAGGCGAACAGCGCCATCGCAATCAGGGTGCAGGCGACCAGCCCCTGCACCCAGTCCTCGGCTCGTCTGGGCAGCCCTCGGCGACGGCGGCGACGTCGAAATATCGGGTTGCTTCTCATCGTCGTATGTCCCCCGCGCGAAGGATCGGAACCACCATGTGCCCCGTGGCGGGCACCTCACAACGTCACCGAGCACAGTTCGGCCCACCATGGCCATCGGGACAACCAGCCACTCGGCTGCTCAGGCCGTGGCGATCGCACCGCGCCCGGTGGTGCACGGTCGCTTGACCGCGCGGCGGGCTTATTCGCCTTCCAGCACGACCGTCGGGACCGGGAGGGTGACCTGCCCGGCATTGCGGAACTGGAAGGTCACCGGCGTGTTCAGCCCCGGCCTCACGGCCTGCGTGGTAGTCAGCACGATGTGCAGGTTTCCGCTGACCAGCGGGCTGATCGGCCTGGCCTCGTCGATCGTGCTGACGACGTTTCGGCCAGGAGGTAGCCGGGTCGCGCCGGACACCGACACCCGATCGGCCGCCGGGCTGGTGACCGCGACCAGCTCATCGGGGCTCCTGCCCACATTGACGAAGGTGGCGAGCACCGGCAGGTTCGCCCCGGGGGGAAATCCGGCTCTCTGGGCAGGCGAGTGGGGCATCAGCACGTTGCGCAGGGCGATCGCACCCACGTCCCCGTTGACCCCGTCGGCCGCCGATACCTGACTGGCTGTCTGTGTGTCCTGGCCCGCCCCACAACCGGCGACCACGAGCGCGACGAGGCAACTGACGACGAGGGAGAGCACCCGGCGAAGGTTTGGGGGACGCCACAGGGACCGCTGCCTCGCTGGAGAACGCTGTCTCTCCGCCGTCACGCCTCCGGGCCAGTTCTGATCACTCACGGCGCCAGCTTCGCCAGCTGAGCGCAAAGACGAACCGGCCCGGCAGCGCCAGATTCGTCCGCCCCACGTGCTCCGTCGAAGCGAGCGGGCAGACGCGATCCGGCGCGGGCGATGGTGACCGCGGCAGTTCCGATGACCGATCGGCCCCGGGGATCAGGGTCCAGAGCTGAACTGATGCACTCGGGCCGATGCCCCGCGTCTCAGCTCTTGCCATCCTGGCCCAGCAAGCCGGTTCGAACGGAGGGACCAACGCGTGAAGCTCGGCCACGGCGACCTCGGTAGGCCAACCGCCTACCTGGCGATCGTCGAAGGTACCCCGGTTTACGGACCCGGCGGTGACCGGGTCGGCATCGTTGACGAGGTACTTGCCGACGAGCGGGAGGACATTTTCCGTGGCCTCGTGGTGCACACGCTCCCGCTGCCCGGTCGGCATCTCTTCGCCGACGCCGACCAGATCGCCGGGATCTACGAGCGCGGCGTGGTGCTCGCCGTGACGCCGGATTCGGTGCCTGAGCCCCCGAGGCCGCAGCCGTCCCAGAGAAAACTCGACGAGCCCGTTAGGGTGGAGCCGCCTCTCCAGGCCGCGCTGCGCCGGGCTTGGGACTGGCTCACCCGTCGCTGACCGCGACCAACGTTCACCAGGCCAGCCGCCGCCACCACATCCGGGGCGCGACGCGCAGGATGACCCGAGCGGGACCGGTCCGTCGGTATGAGAACCGAAGCTTCGGCTGGCCCTTCCGGGCTGATTATTTTCCTAGTCACAGCGATCACAGTGTCCGAGGTGACAGTCAGGCTGAACCAACGGGCATTGGACCACGCGCGGAATCTGATCGCGACGGGCAGGTACGTCCTCGACGGCCGCGACGCATGGAGCGAGCACCAGCCCTCCGCGCGGCAGGAGAACGCCTTCATCGAAGAGCACGGCATGGCGCAGTACGCCACCTGGCATCTCGGGATCGACGACCAGGAAGCCGCCGATCGTAAGGGGCACTACAAGTTTCCCTACGGCGACTTCGAGAAGGTCCACCGCTGCGGTGTGCTCGCCGCGGAGTCACGAGCGGGGCAACGCAAGTACTACGACATTGAACTAGCGGTGGCGCATCTGCACGGAATGTTGGACGCGCTGCGCCAGCTAGCCGAACCGGCGCGGAGACACCGCATCAACAGCACGGAAGGTCGGCACGATGGCGGATGAGGCGAACGGCGAAGAACTGCACCCCATGGCTCATGAGCTGGCGATTGGACGAAACTTCGGGACGGTCTCGACCAAGTTCCCCAGCGGCGACATCCAGAGCCAGATCATTTGGGTGGACGCCCAGGACGGAAAGATCGTCCTCAACACCGAGACGCACCGAGCGAAGTATCGAAACGTCCAGCGGGATCCTCGGATCACCGTGCTGATCCGCGACGAGGACGATCCCTACCGTTACGCGGAGGTACGGGGAGTGGTCACCGCGACCACCACCGGCCCAGAGGCGCGGAAACACATCGACGAACTCGCCCAGAAGTACACCGGCGAGCCGTACCCCCCGGAGAACATCAAGTCCGAGCGGGTGATGTTGTGGATCACCCCACGACGCCAGACAATCGTGGACCAGAGTCGGGGCGTCGGCGTATGAGCCCGCCTCCCGGTCAGCGTCGAGACCTGGCCTCACAAGCCGCCCACACCCGTGGTCAGTAGACCCGCGAGGCCGGATTACGGCCGTTTCCTTTCGTCTCCCCGAGCCAGTGGTACCACCTGATGGAGCACGACCGGCGCTTGCCGGACAATCGGAGGTTGACATGAATGTACCGGCCACGTCGTGTGGGCATCGTCTGCCGATCAACCCTGGAGATCATGTCTGCGCGATCGTGAGCGACCGCCGCGAGCGAGATCGATTGTTGGGATCGTTCCTGCGGGATGGGCTCACGGCCGGATACCGATGCTTTTTCAAGGTCCCGGAGCGGGACCCATGGCAGGCAGCACACGCCGTCGGCGGTGGCATCGACGTCAATCGCTGCCGTGCGGAACGACAACTGGGGCTGCTCGGCGACTCATACCACGGTCACGTCCAGGACGGGTGCTCGATGGGCATGATCGTTGGTCTCTGGCACGACGTCCTGCCTGACACCGGAGACGGTTTCCCGACTGCGGACGGTTGCGCGGAGACCGCCTGGTGGCGGCCGCGGCTGCCGGACACCGACACGCTGACGGACTACGAGGCCGAACTCAACGTGTTGACCGAGACCCAGCTGATCGCGGTGCTCTGCCTCTACCAAGGCACGCGGCACGGCGGCGCGCTGGTCCTCGACCTGATGCGAACCCACTCACGCCTCGTTATCGGCAAGGTGGAACTGCACAATCCCTACCACCGGTTTCAAGAAGACCTCCCTGCGCCCCGCCGGCGCGAACACCACTCCGGCACGCGGGTGCGCCGCGCCGGCTAACACCTGGCGGAAACCCTGTGCCCTCGGGTCGAGCATTCCCGCGCACCATGGACCCGTCGGAGCCTCGCACCGAGTCTTCGTTCCGAACAGGCTGATGCCACGCACCAGGCTGACGCCCGCTCAGCCGGTGAGAAGAGGAGTTCGGAATGGCTGGCGATCTGCGTGGAAAGCGTGTTGCGATTCTGGCGGCCGACGGTGTCGAGCGAGTGGAGCTCGAACTGCCCAGAGGGGCGCTCTACGGGGCTGGGGCGACCTGCGATCTACTCGCCCCGCACTCCGGAGAGATTCAGGCCCGCCAGTTCGACCTGGTCTCCGCCGGTACTCTCGCGGTCGATCGAGAGATCACCTATGCCTCGGTCTCCGACTACCACGCGCTGCTGCTGCCCGGCGGGACGGTCAATCCGGACACGCTGCGCATCAACCCCGACGCAGTCGAGTTCGTCAAAGCCTGCGTGGCGGCCCACCTACCCATTGCCGCCATCTGCCACGGGCCGTGGACCTTGCTCGAAGCCAACGCGGTCACCGATCGGCGGATGACCTCCTGGCCGAGCCTGCGCACCGACCTGCGCTGCGCCGGCGCGAACTGGGTGGACGAAGAGGTGGTCATCGACGGCGAACTCACCACCAGCCGCTCGCCGGCCGACCTACCCGCATTCTGTGCGGCGATCGTCGAGCAGTTCGCCAAGACCGGGCAGCGCGCGGCCAGCTGAGCCGCGCGGTCCGGTAGATAGACAGCTGACAGCCCCGCGCCATGCGCGGGGCTGTCAGCGAGGGTTCCCGTTCGTTGACCGCGCTCAGCCCTCGGCGGACTGCGAGGAACCTAGCGGGATCCGCCTCGGCTTGCTCTCCTCGCTGACCGGGATGGTCAGGGTCAGGACGCCGTCGCGCAGGTCCGCGGAGAGCGCGCCGGCGTCCAGGTTGTCGCCGAGGAACAGCTGACGGCTGAACTCGCCGTACGGTCGTTCGTCGATGATCACCTCGTCACCGTCCTGGTTGGTCGGCGTCCGACGGGCACGAACGGTGACAACGTTGCGTTCCACGGTCAGATCGACGTCGTCGGGATGCACCCCCGGCAGGTCCAGCTCGACCAGGAATGTGTCGCCCCGTCGCAACGCCGTGATCGGCATGCTTCTCGGGGCACGTCCCCCGCCGGGGAAGTTCTGCTCCACGATCCGCTCAAAGTCCCGAAACGGGTCCGATCGCATCAGAGTCACCAGTTCCTCCTCAGTCCGGTGTGGGCACGTGGGCCTGTCCCACTCACCACGGGACCACCCTTGCAAGGGAACGCTCGGGCCGGACCGGCCTGCCGGATGCAACGTGCTGGCACGGCTTGGCTCCCTTGGGACGAGCCGCACTCCGCGGACGGTGTGGTGAACGGGGGCGGAGGCTCAGAACACCAGACGGAACAGCGCGAAGGCCCGCTCCCAGTGTTCGGTCGTCGGATTCACCAGCTTCGGGTAGATGATCTTGAACGATCGAGCCAGCGCGATGCTCAGACCGCCGAACAGCTCGGGCAACAGTTCCTCGGTGGCCTCCCCGAACGTCACGTCGCCCGGTGGCCGTCGCAGGTTCTGCGCCAGCAGCCGACGTATCTCCTCGGCCTCCTCGCACTTGTCGAACTCGCGCATCCGCTCCTGGAGGCCCTTGGTGATCGGCAGGTCCGGCGGATTGATCACATCCCGCCCGTTCCAGTTCGCTGCGTTTCGGCCAGCCACCGCGATGTCGTCGATCATGGCGTCGACGAACTCGTGATAGCGCCGGATGTCCTGCTTATCGATGTCGATCGCTGTGACCGACCGGAAGAAGCGCTCGAAGACCGGAATCCCCGTCGGTCGGGTCACGTCATCACCTCTCGCCCACATGCCAGGAGATCATCAGGTTGGACCAACCGTGGCAGTTGGCCGGTGCGCGGGCGTGGGCCTGGTGACGCGACGGTGCGCTGGAGGCATGGACCTGCAGGGCCGAAGTGTCCCCAATTTGACCGTAGGCGAGCTCACACGTGATGCAATGTCGGTTTCGTGGGACCTTGCCCGAGGTAAGGGAAAGGACCATAGTCGTGGGGCTGCCGGGAGCGCCCGCGCTGTTCACGAGCCCGCGGATGCGCGGCCCGGTGTCGGCGCGCTAATCGATGCCGGTCACTGGCGAGGAGTTTCTTCGTGGATGACCGCGAACTGATCCGGGCACTGCGCGAGCAGATGTCCGACCTCAGCAGCGTGTTCGCCCTGTCCATGATGCTGTTCGACCGGCTCGACAACGACGAAATCGTCAAACTCGTGCTCAGCGCCGTGCCCGCGCTGGCCCCCTGCCACGCCGAAGGCACCTACCTGCTGCGCGATGACCTACGCCGACACGGCGACGGCAACACCGCATTGCAAGACCAACTCCGCGCCCTGGGCGGCGCCGAAGCTTCCATCACCCCGCCACCAAGCCATACCAGCACCGGCTCGGGCCCGTCGTGGGCGTGGGCGTACCCGCTCCGCGCGATCGGCGGGCACGCCGGGTACCTCGTCGTCACCGCGCCCATCGAGCCCGACACAGACCAGCAATTCCTGTTGCGCACCCTTGCCGCCCAGGCCGGCGCGGCGCTGACCAGCGCCGCACTCTACTGGGGCGAACGCGCTGCCTCCGCCGAACTGCGGGAGCGCAACCAACAGCTCGCCACCGTCAACCAGGACCTCACCCACGCCATCGCCGACCTGGAACAGCGCCGGCGAACCCACGAAACCTTCACCAAAGTGGCCGCCAGCGGAAGCGGCGAAACCGCGATCGCCACCGCCCTGCACGAACTGACCGGCCTGCACGTCCTCATCGAAGACCGGTTCGGCAACTTGCTCGGCTGGGCCGGCCAGCAGAAGCCCGCTCCCCGACCGTGGCTACCCGTGCACCAACGCACCGAACTGCTCGCCCGGATCCAACGCAATGCCCGGCCACTGCGCCACCGCGACCGCATCCTCGCCCTCGCCCAACCCCGGGAAGACATCCTCGGCGTGCTGACCCTCTACGACCCCGAGCACACAGCCGGCCAGCAGGAACTTTTCGCCCTGGAACACGCCACGCTCGTCCTGGCCATGCAACTCGCCCACCAGCGCAGCCTCGCCGAAGCCGAACTCCGCCTCCGCGGCGACCTGGTGGACGACCTGCTCACCGGCACCACGGATACCAGTGCCATCACCCGCGCCGCCGCGCTGGGCCACGACCTGCAACCCCCTCACCAGATCCTGCTCATCCACTGGCCCAACAGCCCACCGGACAAACTCGCGCGCACGATCGACCAAGCGATCACCCACATCACCCAGACCCGCCCCCTATTGCGGCACCGCGGCGACACCATCGTGGTCATCACCCCGGCCAGCATCCCGGACGGCGCCCCGCACAACTGGACCCAGCTGCACCAGAGACTCACCACGAGCCACCCCACCAGCCACGGCGCAATCAGCACCGGACGCCCCTACCCCCACCCCCACCAACTCCCCAAGTCCTACGCCGAAGCCCAGAAAGCCCTGCACATCCAGGAGAACTCCACCCACCCGCACGGCATCACCACCTTCAACGACCTGGGCTTCTACCGCATCCTCGCTAACACCGAGAACCAGCAAGACATCAACGACTTCATCCAGGAAT
>DATHIT010001116.1:0-2716 GCA_035489915.1 Pseudonocardia sp.
CAGCTCGGCCGGGGTGTCCACCCGGGGTACCCCGAAGCGGCGGCACGCGGCGTCCACCACGTCCATCCGCGAGGTGAGCGAGCCGGTGTGCGAGCGGGCCAGCCTGCTGCTCGCCGCTCCGGCGCCGATGGTCAGCAGCACCGTCGGTTTCCCGGCCGCCCGCAGCGCCGCGAGGGTGTCGAACAGCCGCTCGCCGCCGGTGAAGCTCTCCAGGTAGAGCGCGACGATCCGGGTCGGTTCGTGGTCGGCGAGGTCGGCCAGCACCTCGGCGGCGGAGACGTCGGACTGGTTGCCGGTGGAGACGAACCGGGAGACGCCCAGCCCCACCCGGGCGCCCATGATCGCCAGCTCGGAACCCAGCTGGCCGCTCTGCGACACGATCGCCAGCGGGCCCGGGGTGAACCGTCCCCAGGCGAGCTCGAGCTGGGAGCTGGCGTCGTAGAGCCCGAGGCTGTTGGCGCCGAGCAGCCGGGCGCCGCCGGCCCGGATCCGGGCGGCCAGCTGTGCCTCGCCCGGCACCCCGGCGGTGATGCCGAGGAAGCCGCGCACGCCGAGGGCCAGGGCCTCCTCGACCACCGCGGCGACCTGGGGCCCCGGCACGCACAGCGCGACCAGCTCCGGGGCCTCGTCCAGCGCGCCGAGGTGCGCGACGCAGCGCCGGCCGAACACCGTGTCAACCCGCCGGTTCACCAGTTCCACCCGACGCCGGTGGCCGCCGCGCAGCGCGCCGAGGGCCAGCCAGTGGCCCCATTTGGATTCGTCGGCGGACGCGCCGACCACGGCCACCGAGGACGGGTCACGGAACACCCGCAGTTGTCGGACGCAGGGCACTAGGTCACGACTCCTCACCGGGCACGCATAACTGGCTCGTCAGTCAATTATTGGTCTCTTCGGAGGTTGCTTGTCAACAGCGGCGCGGGAGTGTTGACAGTGCCGGTGGGCCATCCGAATATAACTGAGCAGCCAATCAAGTTTGGACGCTGGCACGCGGGAGGACCGCCGTGACGCAAGAGGAACCACTGACCATCCGGGTGGCCGGCCCACCCGCACCCACGGGCGAGCTGCGGCGCGGAGTGTTGCCGTCCTGGGCGGTGTTCGGCGTGGCGCTCGGCGTGCTCGCCCCGGCCTCCACCCTGGCACTGGCCATCGGCGTGGTGATGGAGATCGCCGGCCCGCTGAGCTGGCTGACCTGGGCGGTGACCTCCGCGCTGGTGCTCGGCTTCGCCGGCGGCATCGCGTACCTGGCCAGGCGATTCGCCACCACCGGCGGCATCTACGTGCTGGCCACCCGCGCGGTCGGCCGGGCCGGCGGGTTCTTCGTGATGGCCACGCACCTGTGTGCCTCACTCATCGGCGGGCCGGCCTGCGTGATCGGCACGGCCATCTACCTGACCGCCTGGCTGCGCAAGTTCGGCATGCCGGACAACGCGGCGACCCTGGGCACCGTCTCGGCGGTGGTCGCGGTTGCCGTCATCTGGCTGTCGCTGCGTGAGGTGAAGCTGTCCGCGAAGTTGTTGCTGGTCATCGAGTTCTGCACGGTCGCGGTGATCGTGGTGCTGCTGGTGGTGGTGCTGGTGCGCGTCCCCGGCGGTGTGCTGGACGCCCGCCAGTTCGACTTCTCCGGCCTGAACCTCGCGGCGATCCTGGCCACCGCCGGATTCTCGGTGTTCTCCCTCGCCGGGTTCGACCACTCGGTCACCCTGGGACGGGAGGCGGCCGACCCCCGCCGCGCGGTCAGCGTCGCGGTGCTCGGCTCGGTGTTGGGCTGCGGCGTGCTGTACATCCTGGCCACCTACGTGATCGTGCTCGGCTTCCGCGACCTGCCGATGACCCAGCTGGACGCGCCGTTGGACCTGCTGGCCGCGCACTACGGCATCGGCTGGATCGGTTACCTGATCGACCCCGGGGTGGCGATCAGCTTCTTCGGCTCCACCCTGGGCATCCTGGCCGGCATGAGCCGCACTGTGTACACCATGGCCAGGGACGGCATCCTGCCACGGCGGCTGGCCAGAGTCGGCGCGGTGCACAGCACGCCGTCCGGCGCGGTCTGGGCGGTCGGGGTGTTCTTCCTGGTGGTCGCGGTGCTCGGCGCGGTGCTGGCCAGGGCGCAGACCTCCTACGGTCTGTTCGGCACCTTCAGCGGCTACATGCTGATCGCCTCGTACGGGCTGACCGCGGTCACCGCCGGGGTGTACGCGGCGCGCACCCGGGGGCTGCGCGCCGGCATCGGGCTGTCCACGCTGCTCGCGGTGGCCGGGTCGGTGCTGGTGTATTGGTACTGCTTCGACCCGTTCCCGAGTGGTGCGAAGGCGGCGGTGGTGGCCGTGTTGTTCTTCGTCGCCGTGCTCGGGCTGGTCACCCTCTACTGCGTGCTCCGGTTGCGTCGACCCGCCGTGTTGGACCAGCTCGGCGCCGGCGACCTTGACGCTGAGGCGGCTGCCTGATGGCCAGATGCAACGGCGGACAGGCCCTGGTCGCCGCGCTGCGCACACACGGGGTGGACACCGTGTTCGGCATCCCCGGCACGCACAACCTGAGCGCCTTCGCCGCGCTGCGCGAGTTCGGCGTCCGGACTGTGCTCACCCGGCACGAACAGGGCGCCGGGTACGCCGCCGACGGGTACGCGCGGGTCAGCGGGCGGCCCGGGGTGTGCCTGACCACCTCCGGGCCGGCCATCCTGAACGCCGCTGCCGCCGCCGCGCAGGCCTGGTCGGAC
>DATHIT010001117.1:0-41024 GCA_035489915.1 Pseudonocardia sp.
CCACAGCTCCTTGGCATTCATCTCGCCCAGACCCTTGTAGCGCTGCACGCCCTCTTCCTTGGGGATCCTCTTGCCGGCCGCGCGGCCGGCCTCGATCAGCCCGTCGCGCTCCCGGTCGGAGTAGGCGAACTCCGGCTCGGACCCCCGACCGCCCCACTTGATCTTGTAGAGCGGCGGCTTGGCGAGGAAAACGTGGCCGTGCTCGACCAGCGGACGCATGAACCGGAACAGCAGCGTGAGCAGCAGGGTCTGGATGTGCTGGCCGTCCACGTCGGCGTCGGCCATCAGCACAATCTTGTGGTAGCGCAGCTTGGCCAGGTCGAACTCGTCGTGGATGCCGGTGCCCAGCGCGGTGATGATGGCCTGGACCTCGGTGTTCTTCAGTACCCGGTCGATCCGGGCCTTCTCCACGTTGATGATCTTGCCGCGGATCGGCAGGATCGCCTGGAACATCGAGTCCCGGCCGGACTTGGCCGAGCCGCCGGCCGAGTCGCCCTCCACGATGTAGACCTCGGAGCGGATCGGGTCGGTGGAGCGGCAGTCGGCCAGCTTGCCGGGCAGCCCACCCAGGTCGCCGGCGGACTTGCGGCGGACCAGCTCGCGGGCCTTGCGGGCGGCCATCCGGGCCTGCGCCGAGGAGACCGCCTTGTTCAGGATGGTCTTGGCGTCGGCCGGGTTGCGGTCCAGCCAGTCGGCCAGCCACTCGTTGCAGACCCGCTGCACGAACGACTTGACCTCGGTGTTGCCCAGCTTGGTCTTGGTCTGGCCCTCGAACTGGGGCTCCTTGACCTTGACCGAGACGATCGCGGCGAGGCCCTCGCGGATGTCGTCGCCGGTCAGTGCCGGGTCCTTCTCCTTGAGCAGCTTCTTCTCCCGCGCGTACCGGTTGACCGTGGACGTCAGCGCGGCGCGGAAGCCCTCCTCGTGGGTGCCGCCCTCGTGGGTGTTGATGGTGTTGGCGAACGTGTACACCGACTCGCTGTAGCTGGAGTTCCACTGCATCGCGACCTCGAGCTGGTGCTGGTCGCCGGCGGCCTGGAAGGAGACCACCTTCTTGTGGATCGGCTCCTTGCTCCGGTTCAGGTGCGCCACGAAGTCCTCGAGGCCGCCCGGGTAGCAGAACGTCTGCTCCTTGACCTTGGCCACGTAGCCCTCGGCGTCGGGCTCCTCCTCCTCGGCCGGGTGCCCGTTGCGCTCGTCGCGCAGCACGATGGTCAGCCCCTTGTTCAGGAACGCCATCTCCTGCAGCCGCCGCGAGATCGTCTCGATGTTGTACGTGGTGGTCTCGAAGATCGTGTCGTCGGCCCAGTAGGTGAGGATGGTGCCACTGGACTTGGTCGCCTCGCCCTTGCGCAGCTGGCCCGGCACCGAGCGCTCGTAGTGCTGGCGCCACACCACGCCGTTCACGTGGATCTCCACGTCCAGCGCGGTGGACAGTGCGTTGACCACACTCACGCCCACGCCGTGCAGACCACCGGACACCGCGTAGGACTTGTCGTCGAACTTGCCGCCGGCGTGCAGCCGGGTGAGCACGACCTCGACGGCCGGCACCTTCTCCACCGGGTGCATGTCCACCGGGATGCCCCGGCCGTCGTCCTTGACCGAGACCGAGCCGTCATCCCGGAGGGTGACCTCGACCCGGGTGGCGTACCCGGCCATCGCCTCGTCGACCGCGTTGTCCACGACCTCCCAGACCAGGTGATGCAGGCCGCGCTCACCGGTGGAGCCGATATACATGCCGGGACGTTTGCGGACTGCTTCCAGGCCCTCCAGCACGGTGATCGAGGACGCGCTGTAGGCATTCTTCTTCTGGACAGCCACGGGCCTGTACATCTCCTTGCCTGAGTGCGAACCGGCCGGGCGGCGCCGTGCCGCGGCCGGGGGCTGTCGTGCGGAAATCGGGGACCGCGCGACACTCCCACTTACATCTTACTGGTCGGGCCGACGAGAACGATGTCTAGGACACCCCTAGAACGCACACAGAGCGCCGATCGGCGACCGAGACGGGTTCGGTCGCCCGAAAAGCACCTCTAAAGAGGCCCTCGCCATCACAGCGCGCCCTGAAAACGCCTCCGGCCGCCTGTCGGGCGGTCCGTGAGGTGTCCAACCACCCGGGCAGCTCAGCCATAGGTGTCGCGCGGACCGCGTCCCGGGGCGTGCCGGGGGCCCTTGCGCCAGTTCGGCGCCGACGGCCCCTGGATCTTCATCCGGCGGACCACGTTCGGCCCGAGTCCGGCGGCGATCTTGCCGAGTAGCTGGCGCTGCAGGGTGCGCAGCTGGGTGGCCCACGCGGTGGAGCTGGCGGCCACCGTCAACTCGCCGTCCCGCAGGCTGATCGGGGTGGCGTGCTCGGCCACGTCGGCGCCGACCAGCTCGGCCCACCGGCCGAACACCGACGCCGAGGTGAGCTTCTCCTGCCAACCCTGGTCGGCGGCGATCCGGGAGGCCAGCCGGCCGAATGGCTGCGGGTCGCGGTCGTCCGGACCCGCGCCCGACCAGCCCCGCCGGCGGCCGCCCCGGCCAGCCCGCCGCCATCGGCCCTTCGCCGGCGCCCCTGGCCGGTTCCCCCGGGCGGCGGCCGCCTGCTGAGCCGCCCGCAGCGCGTCCCGGGCCAGGTCGGAACCAGTGGCACCGGACGGCCCGGGTGGTGTAGCGGGTCCCGGCGCACCGGCGGGGTCGCCGGCCCCGGCTGAGCCCGATGCGCCCGGCACCGGCCCTGACGCGCCATCGGCGCGCCCGTCCGGCTTCGGCGTGTCATTACTCATAGCCGCGCCCGGCGGTTCGGCGGAACCATCCCCAGGCCTGAGGACAATCTCAGAGGTCCGGCGCCGGTTGAGCGGTCTCTCAGCCGCGGCGGACGGTCGCTGACCTGGGGCGTCCCCAACTGAATCAGAGTTATCCACAGTATCCACAGTGTTGTCCACATCGACGCCTCCCGGCTTTCCGGCTAGGCCGGCCCGATGACCTGGCCGGATTCGACGGTGAACCACGCGCCGCGCAACTTCTCCGGCACGTCGTCGGGCACCGCCGCGGTCACCAGCACCTGCTCCGCGCGCACCGCCAACTCGGCGAGCGCACGGCGCCGCCGGGCGTCCAGCTCGGCGAATACATCGTCCAGGATCAGGATCGGATCGGACGAGTCGCCCGGGTCGCCGCGCAGTAGCTCGAAGGACCCGAGCCGCAACGCCAGCGCCAGCGACCAGGACTCGCCATGGCTGGCGTAGCCCTTCGCCGGCCCCTCGCCGAGCCAGATCTCCAGGTCATCGCGGTGCGGGCCGACCAGGCACACGCCGCGCTCGATCTCCTGCCGGCGCACCTGCTCGAGCTCGGCCAGCAGCGCCGCCTCCAGCACGCCGCCCTCGTCCTCGGCCGCCCCACGGGGGGTAAGACCGGTTATCTCGGGTACCGCCACGCCGGGCACCGAGCAGCGGTAGCGCAGCTCGACCGGAACCGACTCCGGGGCCACCTCGGCGTAGGCGTCGCGCACCGGCCCGGCCAGCTCCGCAACCAGCCGCAGCCGACCGGCCAGCAGCGCGGCACCGTGCCGGGCCAGGTGCCCGTCCCAGGAGTCCAGGGTGCGCAGGTCCCCCGCCGCGCGGGCGGTCTTGAGCAGGGCCGAGCGCTGCCGCACCACCCGGTCGTAGTCGGAGCGGATACCGGCGAACCGTGGCCAGCGGTTGACCAGCAGCTCATCCAGGAACCGGCGTCGCTCGCCGGGATCGCCACGGACCAGGGCCAGGTCCTCCGGGGCGAACAGCACGCTGCGCACGATGCCCAGCGCCTCCCTGGCGCGGGTCAGCTGTGCCCGGTTCACTCTGGCTCGGTTGGCCTTGCCCGGGGTGATCTCCACCTCGACCGCCAACTCGCGCCCGGCGCGCACCGCCAACCCGCGCACCACGGCCCGTTCCGCGCCCCGGCGTACCAGCGGCGCGTCGGTAGCCACCCGGTGTGAGCCGAAGGTGGCCAGGTAGCCGATCGCCTCCATCAGGTTGGTCTTGCCAACGCCGTTGGGCCCGACCAGCACGCTCACCCCGGGTTCCAGGGCGAGGTCGGCGGCAGACCAGGACCGGAAGTCGGTGACCGCCAGCCGGCTCAGGTACACCGGTTCACCGGAGGGTCAGCTCGGGTGCGAGAGGGTCGCCGATGCCGCACCGGCGTGCCGGACCGCGTGCCCGCCGAACTGCTGGCGCAGCGCCGCGACGGCCTTCATCGCGGGCGAGGCGTCCTGCCGGGAGGTGAACCGGGCAAAGAGCGCGGCGGAGATCACCGGCATGGGAACCCGGTGCTCGATGGCTTCTTCGACGGTCCACCGGCCCTCGCCGGAGTCGTCCACGTAGGCGTCCAGCTCGGCCAGCCCCGGGTCCTCGTCCAGCGCCCGGACCAGCAGGTCCAGCAGCCAGGAACGGACCACGGTGCCCCGCGACCAGGCCTTGATCACGCCCGGCACGTCCTCGACCAGCTCGGCCGCGGCGAGCAGCTCGTAGCCCTCGGCGTACGCCTGCATCAGCCCGTACTCGATGCCGTTGTGCACCATCTTGGAGTAGTGCCCGGCGCCGACCGGCCCGGCGTGCACCCAGCCCTCCTCGCGAGGGCCCTCCGGCCGCAGCGCATCGAAGATCGGCAGGGCGTGGTCGACGTCCTCCTTCGAGCCGCCGACCATCAGTCCGTAGCCGACCTCACGGCCCCACACGCCGCCGGACACACCGCAGTCCAGGTAACGCACCGAATGCTCGTCCAACAGCGCGGCGTTGGCCTGGTCGTCGGTGAACCGGGAGTTGCCGCCGTCGATCACCAGGTCTCCGGGCTCCAGCAGGTCGGCGAGCTGGCGGACCGTGTCCCTGGTCGGATCACCGGCCGGCACCATGATCCAGACGGTTCTCGGCGCGGCCAGCGATTTCACCAGCTCAGCCAGCGAGGAGACGTTGCTGGCCTCGGCATGCGGGTCGTAGCCGACCACCTCGTGCCCGGCCGCCCGGATGCGCTCGGCCATGTTGCCGCCCATGCGACCAAGGCCCACCAGCCCAAGCTGCATTACCGCTCCCCTCGCGATGTGCTTAGCCGAATTGTCCCACCGGCCCGCCGAACGGGCGGTCGACGACGGATTATCCCGGCAACCGTACCGGCATCAGCAGGTGCACGTACCCCATGGAGTTGCCGGGTTGCCCGGCCGATGCGTCGTCCGCTGAGACCGGCCGCGCCAATGCCGGCCGGCTCGGCGTGGTGAACCCGAGATGAGCTCGTTCGGTGTGCAGTGCGTTCAGCCCGTCGAGCAGGTATCCGGGGTTGAACGCAATGGTCAGGGGCTCGCCCTCGAGCTCGCAGGGAAGCTGCTCCTCGGCGCTGCCCTCGTCGTCGCCGCCCGCGGTCAACCTGAGGGAACCTTCGCTGAACTCCAGGCGGACCTGCGCGCCCCGGTCGGCCACCAGGGACACCCGCTTGATCGCCTCAAGCATCGGCGCCACTTCGAGCAGCGCCTGCGAGGTGTGCTCGGTGGGCAGCAACTGGCGGTACTTGGGGAACTCCGCGTCCAGCAGCCGGGTGGTGGACTGCCGGCCGTTGCCGGCCAACCCGAGCATCCCGTCCCGGTCGGCCAGGGCGAGCTGCACGGCGCCCTTGCCGGCCAGGGTCTTGGCGGCGTCGGCCAGCGTGCGCGCGGGCACCAGCACCGCGGTGCTCAGCCCGGCGTCGCCCGGTTCCCACTCCAGCTCGCGGACCGCGAGGCGGAACCGGTCGGTGGCCGCCATGGTGAGCTTGCTGCCCTCGATCTCCAGCCGGATACCGGTGAGCATCGGCAGCGTGTCGTCCTTGCCGGCCGCCACCGCGACCTGGGTGACCGCCTCGGCGAACACGTCCGGCCGCACCGAGCCGGCCAGCTGCGGCATGTCCGGCAGCTTCGGGTAGTCCTCGACCGGCATGGTCGGCAGGGTGAACCGGGCGTTGCCGCAGATGATGGTGGCCCTGGCGCCGTCCACCGTGATGTCCACCGGATGCGGCGGCAGCGATTTGGTGATGTCGGCCAGCAACCGGCCGGACACCAGCGCCCGGTCCGCCACACCGACCGACGCGTCGATCTCCACCCGGGCGGAGACCTCGTAGTCAAAACCGGAGACGGTCAGCGACTGCCCGATCTCGTCGACCAGGCCACCGCCGGTACCGGCTTCCAGCAGCACGCCGCCCAGCACCGGGACCGGCGGCCGGGCCGGCAGGCTGCGCGCCACCCAGGCAACGGCGTCGGCCAAGGCGTCTCGTTCGACACGGAATTTCATGGCGGACCTCTTCACCCCAGCGGCCAGTCACGGCCAGTGACTCCGCGGCCGGCTCGATCCACAGAGGCGGCGGGAGCGGCGCGGCTTTCTCGGGGCTCAACCGTAGAGCGTCGGCTCGCGAGCCCCTTCGGCGGGCATGCCGAACGCACCGGCCCGGACCGGAACGGGCCCAAAGCCGCGAGGCGGACCGCCGCCCGGGTCGGTCTGCTCCGTGCACAGCCCTGTTTCTGTTTTTCTTCTTTGGGGAAGAGAAGAACAGTCGTAGCAGTAGGGGTTGTGGATTCTGGGGACGCTCGATGTCCGGGCTGCTCGACAGGCGTGTCGCGATGGGGACAACCACACCGGTCGGCTGCGGACAGTTCAGTGGGTCCGGTGGACAACTCGTCGCGGTAGCTCGGACTATCCCCGGTTCCGCCCAACTGTCCACCGGTTGCCCCCGAATGGTCCACGTGCGGTCCACGGGTCCATGCACAACCATCCACAGAGTTATCCCCAAGTGTGGGTAGAGGGTTCCCAGACGCTTACACAGCGCAACCGCGGCGGGAGGTTGACCCTGAATCGAGTCGCCTGAATGCCAACGCGGTCGAGTGTGCCGCGGGGTTAGCGCGACTACTCCACGTCGTGAACGGGGGGTGAACTCAGGTCCGCGCGCGCTGCTTGATACGAGCGGTCAGCTCCTGGACTTGTTCGAAAGTCTTGCGGCGTTGGGCGATCTCGTTGCGGATCTTCTTGTCCGCGTGCATGACTGTGGTGTGGTCGCGGCCGCCGAAGGTCTGCCCGATCCGGGGGAGCGAAAGGTCGGTGAGTTCGCGGCAGAGGTACATGGCGATCTGCCGGGCCTGCGCCACTGCCTTGGTCTTCCCCGGCCCGCACAGCTCGTCCATGGTCAGATCGAAGAATTCGGCGGTGACCGCCATGATGGTCGGCGCGGTGATCTCCGGGGACTGTGAGTCCGGGATGAGGTCGCGCAGCACGATCTCGGCCAGCTGGGTGTCCACCGGCTGCCGATTGAGCGAGGCGAACGCGGTCACCCGGATCAGCGCACCCTCTAGCTCGCGGATGTTGCGCTCGACCCGGGAGGCGATGAACTCCAGTACCTCGGCCGGCGCGGCCAGCCGGTCCTGGGCGGCCTTCTTGCGCAGGATGGCGATCCGGGTCTCCAGCTCGGGCGGCTGGATGTCGGTGATCAGCCCCCACTCGAACCGGGTGCGCATCCGGTCCTCCAAGGTGGCCAGCTGTTTGGGCGGGCGGTCGGAGGACACCACGATCTGTTTGTTGGCGTTGTGCAGCGTGTTGAAGGTATGGAAGAACTCCTCCTGGGTGCCTTCCTTGCCCTCCAGGAACTGGATGTCGTCCACCAACAGCACGTCCACGTCCCGGTAGCGGCGCTGGAAGGCCACCTTCCGGTCATCGCGCAGGCTGTTGATGAAGTCGTTGGTGAATTCCTCGGTGGAGATGTAGCGCACCCGCATGCCGGGGAACAGCCGCTGCGCGTAATGCCCGACCGCGTGCAGCAGGTGCGTCTTGCCCAGCCCGGACTCGCCCCAGATGAACAGTGGGTTGTACGCGCGGGCCGGCGCCTCGGCGACCGCGACGGCGGCCGCGTGGCTGAACCGGTTGGACGCGCCGATGACAAAGGTGTCGAAGGTGTACTTCTCGTTCAGCCGGCTGGTCATCCGGGCCTGCGCGCCGACCTGGCCGCCGGAGCCCTGGCCCCCGTCGTTGCTCGGCCGTCGGGCGGGGTTTTGGCCACCGGCGGGCGGGGCTGAATAGGTTGGCCAGTTCTCCGGCTGCTCGCCGGGCTCGCGCGGGCCGCCGTTGCCCGCGGCGCCGCCGTAATCCCTGGCCGGCGGGCCACCCAGGTCACTCGGGTCGGCGGCGCCGGCAAGTCGGGGATCGGTCTGCTCGTAGGGCGTGCCGGGTCGACCGTCCGCTGGCAGGCCTGTCCCGCCGCCGAAGCCCGGGTTCCCGCCGAACCCGCCGCCCAGCTCGGGTCCGACCGCGTATCGGGGCCGGCCGTCCAACCCCGTTCCGCCGTCCAACCCAGCCCCGCCGTCGAACCCCGGCCTGCCGTCCGGTGCGGACCCGGCAAAAGGTTGCTCGGTGGGCACCTCGGTGCGGGGTACCTCGGTCCCGCTCGCCGCCGCGGCCGGATCAACTACGACCGCCAGGGTGATCGATGCGCCAAGGTGGCGGCCGAGCGCCTCGCTGATCGGGCGGCGCAGGATCCGTTCGATGGCATCCTTGGCGAACTCGGTCGGCGCGGCCAGCAGCGCGGTGTCGTCGAGTAGGCCGAGTGGCCGGGTGAGTCGCAGGAACGCGCGTTGCTGCGCGGACAGCGCTGCGCCGGGCGCGGTCGCGTCGGTGGTGCCGGCGCTGCGCGCCTGGCACAGGTCCGCAACGACGCGCTGCCAGACCTCGCTGAGGCCATTCGCTTGGTCGGCCATCCGCGGCGCTTCCCCCCTTGATCGAATTCCCAGGTCAAACACCGACGTCAGCGGTGCCGTCCACAGGGTTATCCACACCTGTGCGCGGGACGGTACGCGGAGAGGAGGCCGCGTTGTTGGGGCACCCCCGGGAGTCGGGGTGTCCGTTGCGACCACTTCCCCCGGGTCGAAGGCACGAAGGATGGCACGCTAACAAGGCCGCCATCCGGCCACAAGGCGCAACCTCGACCCGGTTTGACCACGGGAAAGCACGCTGCGTACCCTGGACTCAACCGCGTCGCTAGCCGGCGCGCTGTGGCATGCAGTCATCCGGTCGCTCTACCAGGAACGCCCGGTGGTCCGTCGAACGTTCGACGGCGCATGCGCAGTAACCCCGCCGACTGGCTGACTTAGAACGGGAGAACCCAGAAGTGAGCAAGGGCAAGCGCACCTTTCAGCCGAACAACCGCCGTCGTTCGCGTACCCACGGTTTCCGGCTTCGCATGCGGACGCGCGCCGGCCGGGCGATCCTGGCCGCCCGTCGCCGCAAGGGCCGGGAGAAGCTGTCCGCCTGAGCGAGCGCTGCGCACGGTGCTTCCGGCGGCTGCCCGACTCACGTCAAGGGATGATTTCGCCGAGGTCATCCGGCATGGACGCCGGGCCGGGCGCACACTGGTCGTGATGCATGCCGTCGTCCCTGACCAGGTTCGGGGCGAAACCGCTCCGGACCTGCCGGTTCCCGGTGCCCCATCTCAGGTACCTACGGAGCCGGGTGCCCTCGCCGTGGCCGATGCGTCAGCCCAGGCTGGCCGGCCACCGAGGGTGGGCTTTGTGGTGAGCAGGGCGGTCGGGGGCTCGGTCGTTCGGCATCGCGTCGCCCGGCGGCTTCGGCACCTGCTGCGCGACCGGCTGAATCAGGTCCCGCCGGGAACCCGACTGGTGGTCCGGGCGTTGCCTAGGTCAGCGACGGCGAGTTCGGCCCGGCTTGCCGCCGATGTGGACCGGGCCCTGCGTGTACTGCTGGCCAGCGCGGACCGCTCATGATCGGGCAGTCGGCCGGTGGTGGGCGGCAGATCGTCCACCCGGCGCCGGCCGGGCGTGGCGAGGGAGAGCGATGAGCGAGCGGGCGCCCGCTGTTCGCGTGCCGTCGCTCCGAGGCGGCGAGGCAGACTTATGAACGAAGGTCACGAGCACAACGACCGAGCCGACCAGCCGGCCCGGGTGTCCCCGCTGGCTTGGCCGCTGATCCTGCTGGTGAAGGTCTACCAGCGAGTGATTTCCCCGGCACTTCCGCCGAGCTGTCGGTTCTACCCCAGCTGCAGTCAGTACGCGCTGGAAGCACTCCAGGTGCACGGCCTTGTCAAGGGCTTCGCGCTGACCGTGTGGCGGTTGCTGCGCTGCGCGCCCTGGCACCCTGGAGGTATCGACCACGTGCCACCTCGGCGAACCCGCGGTGGTGGCCGGGCCGCCAAGCCCGCCGACGACTGTGCTGATGGCCGTGCCGACGGCCCTGCTGATGGCCGTGCTGATGAGAGAGTCACCGAGGAGCGAGCACCGTGCTGAACTTCATCTACTACCCGGTCTCGTGGATTCTCTGGTTCTGGCACGAGGCGTTCGGCTACGTATTCGGCCCGTCCAGCGGAGCTACTTGGGCACTCGCGGTGGTGTTCCTGGTCTTCACCCTGCGGGCGATCCTCTACAAGCCGTTCGTGCACCAGGTGCGCTCGATGCGCAAGATGCAGGAGTTCGCGCCGGAGATCCAGAAGCTCAAGAAGAAATACGGCAACGACAAGCAGAAGCTCGCCGCCGAGATGCAGAAGTTGCAGAGCGAGCACGGCGTGAACCCGGTGGGCGGGTGTCTGCCGATGCTGGTGCAGGTGCCGGTGTTCATCGGCCTGTTCCACGTACTTCGTGAGTTCCAGCCGTACAAGATGGAGAACTACGTCTTCGACCGCGCGGATGTGGTGTCGTTCAACGACGCCAGCATTTTCGGCGCGAAGCTCGGGGCGTCGGTGATCCCGTACCACGGCGCGCTACCGCTGAGCGACTACAACACCACGATCAGCCAGATGCTCATCGTGATGATCCCGCTGATGATCGCGGCTGGTCTGTTCACGCACATCACCGCGCGGCATTCGGTGGCTCGGCAGACCGAGGCGCAGATGGCCAACCCGCAAGCGGCCATCATGAACAAGCTGACGCTGTACATCTTCCCGATCGGTGTGGTGGTCGGCGCACCCTTCCTGCCGCTGGCCATCCTGTTCTACTGGGTCGCCAACAACCTGTGGACCCTCGGACAGCAGCGTGTGGTCTACAACAAGATCGACCGGGAAGAGGCGGAGAAGGCCACCAAGAAGACCGAGACGCAGCGGAGCCTGGCGCCCAAGGTCGGTCAGAAGCCCGATCCGGTCACACGCCAGAAGAAGCCCGGCGCGAAGCCCATTACGCCAGGTGTCACGAACTCCCCCAAGGCGTCTGACTCCACTGATGGCTCGGAGCCTTCCGACAAGTCCCCGGCTTCTGATGGGCCGGCATCCTCGGGGTCCTCGGCTCCCTCCCCGACGAACGGTGTTCCCAAAGTGAACGGCTCGCCGCCCGCGAAGAAGGCTCCCGACGAGTCGGGTGCCAGGGCGAAGGCCGGCGAGAGGCCTGGAGGTCAGCGGAACGGGCGGCCGTCCGCGCCGACGAAGCGAGGTCGTAAGCGTTAGGTGCTCGTGGGCGGCGCCGCGGTCACCTGCTCATCGGTGACCGAATGAGCGCGCCAGGCGGGCAACGGATCAACCACCGGCGGGCGGCCGGTAGCGTCTTGCGGAATGTGTGGAGAGGAGCAATCGTGGCGAAGACCGCGCAGGCGGACCAGGAGGCGGGCGGCGAGGCAGTGACCAGCCCTGACGCTGGCACTGGTGCTGGCACTGGCTCGGCGTCCGGCTCGGGCTCGGCGTCGGGCTCGGGCTCGGGCTCGGGTGAGGACCTGCTCATCCGAGAAGGCGACGTTGCTGCTGACTACCTCGAGCGGTTGCTCGACGTGCTCGACTACGACGGCGACCTGGACATCGATGTCGAGGCCGGGCGTGCGATAGTCAGCGTGGACGGTGGCGAGGACCTCAGCCGACTCGTCGGAGAGCGGGGCGCTGGACTCGAGGCTCTCCAGGAGCTCACCCGGCTGGCTGTTCAGCAGAGCACCGGAACCCGGAGCCGGCTGATGCTGGACATCGCGGGGTGGCGGGTCGCTCGGCGTGCCGAGCTCGCCGAGTTGGGTCAGCAGACTGCCCAGGATGTTCTGGCGGCTGGCGAGCCGGTGCGCCTTCGGCCGATGACGCCGTTCGAGCGCAAGGTTGTGCACGATGCGGTGGCCGCGATTCGCGGTGTGTTCAGCGAGAGCGAGGGCGAAGACCCTCGGCGGCGTGTGGTCGTTTTTCCGCGCCCCTAGGTCGATTCGCGCGGTGATGTTTCACGTGAAACACGATGTGGTGCAGCGCCCGTCTGGTTCAGCGATTGGATTCGCGGGCCGGCGGGCGTTGCCACGTTTGGGGGTGGCGCCGGTGTGCGCTGATCGACGGGCTGCAGGCTCGGCATGACCAGAGCTCTGAGATCGGGTTCGCGGGGCGATGCCATGAGCGTGGTTTGTGTCGGGGTTGCCGGGGCCGTGGGTGGCTTGGGTGCCGCCAGCGTGGGACGGGCAGGTCGGCTCGGTGCGGGTCGGTTCGGTGCGCCGGAGGCTTCGGGTGGGAGCGGTGCGCCGGCGGCCTCGGGTGATCTCCCCGGCCGTCGCCACAATTGCGGGCGCACCGCGAGCTCGGGCGAGTGTCGGGTTGCGGGCGGGACGGGGACGTGGAGTTCGAGCGCCGGCTCCGAGCCGCGCAATCTGGTGGGCTCAGTCAGTCCGGCGAGATCGAGTGCGCGCGGCCCGGTCAACTCAGGCCGGCTAGCCAGCTCGAGCTATGCGGGCGGCTCGGGCGGTGTGGCTGGCTTGGGGGGCGCGGTGAGTTCAGCCGGCGCGGCCAGCTCGGCTGGCGCGGTGAGTTCAGCCGGCGCGGCGAACTGGGCCGGGACGGTGAGCTCAGCGGGGGCGGCCAGCTCGGCTGGGACGGTGAGCTCAGCCGAGGCGGCCAGCTCGGGCGGCACCGCCGGCTCCGTCAACTCGGGTGGTGCGGCCGCTTCGGGTGCCGGTGGCTCCGGCGGCGCGGCCAACGCTGGGACGGTGACGTCACTTGGTGCGGCCACCTCGGGCGGCTCGGTCAGTCCGGCCATCTCGGGTGGCCCGGCGAGCGTGCACGGTCTGGTCGGTCCGGTCGGCCTGGGTGGCGCGGCCGCTTCGGGTGGCTCGGCCAACTTGAGCGGCTCGGTTAGTACGGGAAGATCGGGGAGCTCAGCCGGCTCCGTCGATCCCGCCAGCCCAATCCGGCCGGTCGATTTGGTCGGCAGGCCTGGTCCGGTCACCCCGCGCAGCCAGGCGACGACGGTCGGCGCGACCAGCTCGGGTAGTCCGGGCGGTGCAGTCAGCCCCGGCTCGCCCATCGCGGCTCGCTGCACCGGTGGGCCCAATCCCGCCAGCTCAGTTAGCACCGCCAAGTCTGGCGACGCGAGAAACCCGGGAAACGAGGCCAGCTCGGGAGAGGTGGCCAGTCTGGCCGGCTCGGTCGAAGGTGGCTCCGGAGACGCCGTCAACGCGGCCAGTCCGGCCATGCCGGCCAGCTGGGCTCCCCCGGCCGTTCCGGCCGACTCGCGCGGCGCGGGCAACTCAGCTGATCCGGTCGTCAGCTCAATCAACTCAGTCGAACCGATGAGCTCGGTGGATCGGCTCCGCCAGGCGGGCCTGGAGACCAGAATGGGTAACGAGGTCATCCCGGGAAACTTGACGGAGGCGGTCGACTTGGCGAGCCCGCACGACCGGCCATCTTCGTCGGCGCGGCCAAGCGCGCGAGCCCAGTGGGCGCGGCAGGTACGGCCACCTCGGCCGGCGTGGTCAGTTCGGCCGGCGTGGTCAGTTCGGCCGGCGTGGCCGGCTCGGCCGGCGTGGCCAACTTCGAGGACATGGCCAACTCGGACCCGGCCGGCCCGGCCAACTCGGACCCGGCCGGCCCGGCCAACTTGGGCGGCGCGGTGAGCCCGGTCAGGCCGCCTGGCTCGGCCAGCCCGGAACCGGTCGGTCCGGCCAGCTCATCTGGACCGGCCGTTCCGGGCGCAGATAACCCGGTAGGTGCCTGGGATCCGGCGACTCCGGCCGGCCCGGACGCAGTGAGTCCGGCCACCTCGGCCGGCCCGGACGCGATCGGTCCGGCCACCTCGGGCGGTGCCGGCGCCTCGGCCGGTCGCGGCGCGGTCGGTCCTGCCTCCTCGGCCAACGTGGACCCGCTCGGCTCGGCCAGCACGGTGGGCTCGGCCAGCACGGCCAGCACGGCGGGCTCGGCCAGCAGGGCGAGCACAGGCGGCGCGGACCTAGTCGGGCCGGCCATTTCGGGCAGCCCGGCCGCCTCGTCCGGCTCGGACTCGGTCGGTTCGGCCGCCTTGGCCGCCTTGGCCGCCTCGTCCGGCTCGGACTCGGGGGGTCTGGCCACCTCGGCCAGCCCGGAGCCGGTCACCCCGCCCGGGTCGGCCAATCCGGGCGCAGGGAATCCGGCCCGTTCCTGGGATCCGGCCGCCGCGGCCAGCCTGGAGCCGGCCGGCCCGGCCACCTCGGCCACGTCCGCCTCGGCTGCCTCCGGCAGGCCTACCCAAGGCGATCCGGCCGGTCCAGGGAATCCGACGAGCCCGTCCACCCCAGCCGTGTCAGCCAGCACCCACGGCTCGGGTATGGCGGACGATGCCCCGGACAACGACGAATCACTACTGGAGTCGGCCGGCGAACTGTTCGGCGACCGACTCCAGCTCGCCAACAGATACGCGGCTCTGCTGGCTGACACCGGCGTCACGCACGGGCTGATCGGGCCGAAAGAAGGCGACCGGGTGTGGAGTCGGCACATCCTGAACTGCGCGGTGCTCGCCGAACTGATCGAGCCGGGCGCTCGGGTGCTGGACATGGGATCGGGCGCCGGCTTGCCTGGGATCCCTCTCGCGTTGGCCCGGCCGGACTTGGAGATCGTGCTCCTCGAACCGTTGGCCCGCCGGGTGGACTGGCTGTGCAGCGTGCTGGACGAACTGGACCTACCGGTGACCGTCGTCCGAGGGCGCGCGGAGGAACGGATGGTGCGGCGGGAGTGGGGCGGCGCCGATGTGGTGACCGCGCGGGCGGTCGCTCCCCTCGCGCGGCTGGCCGGCTGGGCACTGCCGCTGCTGCGGACCGGCGGTCGCCTGCTTGCGATAAAAGGCTCGTCGGCGGCCGCCGAGGTGACACGCGATGGCGCGGCGGTGCATGGCTTTGGAGGCTCGCCCCCGCGCATGGTCCAATGCGGGGGCACGCACGTCGATCCGCCGACCACTGTGGTCGTCGTAGAACGGACGGCATCGCGGGGTCGCACCCCGGAGGCCCGACGAACAGGGGGACGGCAAAGATGAGCGTGTGGTTGCCGCCGGACGGCCAGCAAGAGTTCGGTGAGGGAATGGACGGCCGCCCCGACGGTCGTATCCACAACCGAACACGCGGTGTTTCACGTGAAACATTCGATCCCGCCGTCGCGGCGACCGAGCACAGCACTTCCCAGCAAGCCCGGCCACCGGCCGGTCCCCCCACACAATCGTCATCGGAGGAGTGGATGTGGACTCCCATCGCTGAGGAGGCAGAGCGAGCCGCCCGGGTGTTGCATCCGGACGGTCACATGATGCCGAGACCAGCGCACAGACGGATCCTGACCATCGCCAACCAGAAGGGTGGGGTCGGCAAGACGACCAGCGCGGTCAATCTCGCCGCCGCGCTCACCTCGTACGGCATGCGGGTGCTGGTCATCGACCTCGACCCGCAGGGCAACGCCAGCACCGCACTGGGCGTGGAACACACCAGCGGCACTCCCTCGGTGTACGAGTGCCTGCTCGGCGAGATCGCCCTGACCGACGCCGCCGTGCCCAGTACCCAGTCCCCCGACTTGATCTGTGTGCCGGCCACCATCGATCTGGCCGGCGCCGAGATTGAGTTGGTCAGCATGGTGGCCCGCGAGCAGCGGCTGAAGCAGGCACTGGATCCCCAGGTGTTGGATCAGCTTGACGTCGACTACGTGCTGGTGGACTGCCCGCCCTCGCTCGGGCTGCTTACGGTGAACGCGCTTGTCGCGACGTCCGAGGTGCTGATTCCGATCCAGTGCGAGTACTACGCCCTGGAGGGGCTCGGCCAGCTGCTGAACAACATCGAGCTGGTTCGCGCGCACCTGAACCGCCAGCTGCACGTCTCGACCATCCTGCTCACCATGTACGACGGCCGGACCAAGCTCGCCGACCAGGTCACCAATGAAGTCCGAAAGCACTTCGGCGAGCGGGTGTTGCGCACGGTCATTCCGCGCAGTGTGAAGGTCTCCGAAGCGCCTGGATTCGGGCAGACGGTGCTGGCCTACGACCCGGGTTCGCGTGGCGCCATGAGCTACATGGACGCCGCGCGCGAGATGGTCGTGGCGCAGTACGAGGCGGAGTCCGTCCGGTGAATACACGCAAGGGTGGCTTGGGGCGTGGTCTGGCGGCGTTGATCCCGACGGCGCCAGACCAGGCTGACGGGTGGACGTCCTCGCCTGTGGACACCGGTCAGACCGGGCAGGCCCGCGGCACAGCGAGCGCCGTGGACGGTTCGGCGGCCGATGGGTCAGCGGTCGGCGGGTCAGTCGCCGGAGCTAGCTACCGCGAACTGCTCACCGCGTCGATCGCACCGAACCCCCAGCAGCCTCGTCGAGCCTTCGATGAGGAGGCGTTGGCCGAGCTGGCTCATTCCATCAAGGAGTTCGGCCTGCTGCAGCCGGTCGTCGTCCGTGAGGTCGGCCCGGACAGCTACCAGCTGATCATGGGCGAGCGCCGCTGGCGGGCTGCTCAGCAGGCGGGACTGGATCGGCTGCCGGCAATCGTGCGGCAGACCGAGGATGACGCGCTGCTTCGCGACGCGTTGCTCGAGAACATCCACCGCGTCCAGCTCAACCCGCTGGAAGAGGCGGCCGCCTACGAGCAGTTGCTCGCCGAGTTCGGCGTGACGCACGATCAGCTCGCCGACCGACTGGGCCGTAGCCGGCCGGTGATCACCAACATGATCCGGCTGCTGCGGCTGCCGGTTGCGGTACAGCGCAGGGTCGCGGCGGGGGTAATCTCCGCCGGCCATGCGCGTGCCCTGCTTGGCTTGGACGACGCCGCTCGGCAGGAAGAGTTGGCCACCCGGGTGGTCGCCGAGGGCATGTCGGTGCGAGCCACCGAGGAAGCGGTCACGCTGGCCAAGCGGGACCCGGAGCGCAACCGCCCCACCGCTGCCCCGCGCCGCGCCGAGCGGCCACCCGAGGTCGACCAGGTCGCCGACCGGCTGTCCGACACGTTCGATACCCGGGTCAAGGTTGAGCTGGGTCAGCGCAAGGGCAAGATCGTGGTGGAGTTCGGCTCGCTGGATGACCTTGAGCGCATCGTTGCGCTGATGGCACCGAACGACTGAGCGCGAAAGGCCGACGGATCCGGCCATTGGCGCCGGAATGAGGGGCGCGGCGGTCCGCGAGGCCGTCGAATGAATCGAGCCCTGATCGGCCCGCTCTCAATGCCATGATCGTTACCTAGGCCGAGGGTCGGCAGCCCGGCCGATAGTCGCTCAGCGGCCATCTCAGCGGGCTCCCTGAGGGCTCCTGTGGCCACCACTGACGGGCCCTGGCCAGAGAGGCCCGGCGAGGGGTCACTTTGCCGTCGCGGCACGCTCGTGGCGAAAATCCGCTCGAAGCGGCGCTGAACCGGTCCTGGGGACGTCAGCCGGGGCGGGCGATCGGCTCAGCCGCGCCGGATCGCCTCGTCGATCAGCCCACTGAACAGCTGGCCGAGATGCTCCCCGGCGGCGGCGGCCGCGGCGGGCAGCAGCGAGGTTTCGGTCAGCCCAGGGCTGACGCTCACCTCGAGCACGTGCACCGTGCCGTCTTCAGTGATGATCGCGTCGGTACGGGACAGGTCCCGCATCCCGAGCAGCCGGTGCGCATCCAGCGCGACCTGCTCGGCCGTCCGGCGCACCCGCTCGTCCAGCCGGGCCGGGCAGTGGAACGTGGTCGCGCCGGGGGTGTAGCGCGCGGTGTAGTCGTAGACGCCGCCCTTGGCGCACACCTCGACGACCGGCAGCGCCCGAGGTTCCGGGTCCGCGCACACCGAGATAGCCACTTCGGTACCGGCGATGTAGCGCTCGGCGAGCACGGCGTTGCCGTAGGCGAGGCAGTCGACCATGGCCGCCGGCAGGTCCTCGGCGGTGCGGACCACCTGGGTGCCCAGCGCCGAGCCGCCCTGATCTGGTTTGACCATCAACGGCAGGCCGAGCCGGGAGACCATGGCCTCCAGCACCGCGCGGGCGCCGAGCTCGCGGAATGTGGCGTGGGGCAGCACGACCCAGTCGGGCGTGGCCAGCCCGGCCCTGGCCAGCTCCGCCTTGGCCGTGGGCTTGTCCCAGGCCAGCCGGCAGGCTCGGGAGTCGGCGCCGACGAACGGCACGCCGAGCATCTCCAACACCGCCTGCACCGAGCCGTTCTCACCTTCGCCACCGTGTAGCGCGACAACCACCGCTTCCGGCCGCTCCGTGCGCAGCCGGTCGAGCAAGGTGGCGTCGGCGTCCCACTCGTACACCACGGTGCCGACGTCCCGCAGTTCAGCGGCCAGCCGCCGGCCCGAACGCAGGGAGACTTCCCGCTCGGCGGACAGGCCTCCGGCCAGCACAGCTACCGTTCGTTCACCCACCGGGCCATTCTCCCCCCGGTGGTTCGCGGAGCTCACTTGGTCTCGCCGACCGACGCTTCAGGTGGTGTCCGGCGAGGGCGATTGCGGGCCGCGCCGAGCCCCGCCGGCAGCCAACCGAGCGGCCGCTCGGTCAGGAGTGCCGAACGTGTGCAGCACGTCCAGTTCGGCGTTGAGCACGTCGGCCAGCCGACGGACTCCCTCGGTGATCCGCTCCGGGGTCGGGTAGCAGTAGGACAACCGCAGCTGCCGGCTGCCCAGCCCATCGGCGTAGAAGCCGGTCCCGGAGGCGTAGGCAACCCTGGCGCGCACCGCCCGAGGCAGCATCGCCTTGGTGTCCACGCCCTCCGGCACGGTGAGCCAGACGTAGAACCCGCCGTCCGGGTGCGTCCATCGGCAGCCGGCTGGGAGGTAGGTGCCCAGCGCGGACAGCATGGCGTCCCGCCGCTCCCGGTAGACCTCGCGGAAGGACTTGACCTGACCGCGCCAGTCGTGGCCGGCCAGGTACCGGGACACCATCATCTGGTTGAACGTGGGCGGGCACAGCGTGGCCGACTCGGCGGCGAGCACCAGCTTGTCCCGCACCGATGGCGGGGCCAGCGCCCAGCCGACGCGCAGGCCGGAGGCGAACGTCTTGGAGAACGACCCCAGGTAAATCACGTTGTCCGGATCGGTGGAACGCAGCGCCGGGTAGGTCTGGCCGTCAAACCCGAGCAGCCCGTACGGGTTGTCCTCCACCACCAGCACGTCGTGGCGCCGACACAGCTCGAGCACCTCCGCGCGGCGGGCGACGGCCAGGGTCACGCCGGCCGGGTTGTGGAAGTTCGGCACGGTGTAGAGGAACTTCGCCCGCCGGCCGGCCTCGGCGAGCCGATTCAGCGCCTCGGCCAGCGCGGCGGGCACGATGCCGTCGTCGTCCATCGCTACGTGCAACACCTGCGCCTGGTACGCGGCGAATGAGCCGAGCGCGCCGACGTAGGACGGCCCCTCGGCCAGCACGATGTCACCAGGGTCACAGAAGATCCTGGTCACCAGGTCCAGGGCCATCTGTGAGCCGACGGTCACCACCACGTCCTCGGCATGCGCCCGGATGCCCTCGGCGGCCATCACCTCGGTGATCTGTTCGCGCAGCAGCGGCACACCCTGGGCGGAGCCGTACTGCAGCGCGACCTGGCCGTCCTGGGCGATCAGCTTGGCGACCTCGGCGGCCAGGTCGTCCAGCGGCAGCGCGGCCAGGTTGGGCATGCCGCCGGCCAGCGAGACCACCTCCGGCCGGCTGGCCACCGCGAACAGCGCGCGGATCTCCGAGGCGGTCATGCCGTCGGTGCGGCGGGCGAAGCGGTCGGCGAGGTCCGGGACTCCTGCCGCTGCGCCTGGCTTAGGCACGGCGGGGCGGGACTCGGGGGCCGGCGAGGCGGCGGCCGAAGGGGGCACGCGGAGGCTCCGGGGTCGCGGTGGGCCGTACTCGGTCACCCTGGAGTGTAGGGGAGCCCCGATCGGGTCAACCCTTCGCCGATATTCACCGACCGGCCGCGGACCAGTGGGTTACCAACCCCTCCTGGATCGATCTATCCTCGGCGAAAGGGCGCTGGACACCGGCGTCTGGCGAGCCTTGGCCGGTCAACCGCCGCCGTGGAGGTCCGAAGCACGTGACGTCTGTGATCGGTATCACGCTCGACAACATCGACGAGCTGCCGAAGCGCTGTCGCCGCTGTGTTTTCTGGGAGCTTGCTCCGCACCTGGCTGAGCAGGCCGCCGAGTACGGGAACACCGAGCTGGAGAAGGAAGCCTGGCTGTCCAGCACGCTGCTGGAGTGGGGCTCCTGCGGCAAGATCGTCTACGTGGACCGGATGGCCGCCGGCTACGCGATGTACGCCCCGCCGGCCTCTGTGCCCAGGGTGGCGGCATTCCCCACCGGGCCGGTCGGGCACGACGCGGTGCTGCTCACCGCGGTGGCGGTGATTCCCGAGCTGGCCGGCGGCGGCATCGGTCGGATGCTGGTGCAGGCGGTGGCGAAAGATCTGACACGGCGCGGCGTGCGCGCCATCGAGGCTTTCGGCGACGCGAACCCCGGGCCGGACTCGCACTGCGTGGTACCGGCGGACTTCCTGCTCTCCGTGGGCTTCAAGACCGTGCGGGCGCACCACCGCTGGCCTCGGCTGCGGTTGGAGCTGCGCAGCGGGCTGTCCTGGAAGGAAGACGTGGAAGCCGCGCTGGAGCGGTTGCTCAACGAGATCACCATCCCGGCGCAGAACACCGGCCAGCTGCCGGCACTGGAGATGCCGAGAACGCCCGCGCCCGCCCAGAGCCGCTAACCGCCCAGAGCCGCTAACCGCCCGGAGCCGCTACCTGCCCGCCATCTGTCAGTACCGGAGGCGCGGCGCCGCTGGGCGCGGGTGTGCTGAAACGCGCGACACAGTGTGCTGAGAGCGCCGACTCGCGGGCAGTGGACGGCGGGGTGATGGGCGGGGGTTACTCGTTGGCGGCGCGGGCTAGTTCTCTGGCTAGGACGTCTTGGAAGGTGAATGTGCCGGTGGGCTGGTCGTCTTGACCGAGCAGGTAGAGGCGCTTGACCGCGACCAGGATGCCCTCGGCGACCACGTCCCGGAACACCGGGTCGAGCAGCTTGCGCCGGTCGCCCAGGTGGGTCAGGTAGCCGACCTCGATGCGCACCGCCGGCATCCGGGTCAGCCGGAGCATCTCCCAGGTGCGTGGCTGGATGCCGCAGTCCAGCATGCTGGTGCGGGCCACCAGCTCGCGGTGGATCAGCCCGGCGAGCGCCTCCCCGACCGTCGAGGTGGAGCCGTTCCCGGTGCCGAAGTGGAAGGTGGCCAGCCCCTGCGCGTGCATGCTGTGGTTGGCGTCGGTGTGCAGGGACAGCAGCAGGTCGGCGCCGGCCGCGTTGGCGAAGGCGGCGCGCTCGGGCTCCGGCGGACAGGAATGCTCGCCCCGGCAGAGCAGCGCTTCCATCCCGGTGGCCGCCATCCGACCCTCCAGCCGGCGGGCCAGGTCCCACATCAGGTCGGCCTCGGCCACATCGGCCACCATGACGCCGCGGTCCGGGCCGCCGTGGCCTGGGTCGATGACGATCCGCTTGCCGCGCAGCCGGGGGCCGGCCTTGCGCACCCGTTCCTGCTCGCGGAGCAGCCCTGGCCGACCGCCGGTTACCTTCCGGCCCAGCTGGCGCAGCGCGCGAAGGGTGGCCGGCCCGCAGATGCCGTCCTGGTTGAGCCCGTACTCACGCTGGAAGGCCCGCAGCGCCTTCTCCGTCTGGGCGTCGAACACCCCACCCGGCCGGCCCGTGTCGAAGCCCAGCTCGAGCAGCCGCTCCTGCAGGGTGAAGACGTCATCGCCGGCCATCGGTGCGGAAATCATCAGGCCCAGCATCCGGTCGCCCAGCTTCCACCGGGCCTCCCGAAGCGCCCGATAAGTAGCCGCGCCCACCACGCCGTCGGTAATCAGGCCTCGGCGCTGCTGGAACGCCCGCACGGCCCCCTCGACGGAGCTGTCGTACTGGTCGTCGGGGGCTCCGGCGGCGAGCGGGGGGAGCAACCCGAACTCGCGTAACGCGGCGCGCACTTCGGCGACGGCCGGACCGTTGTCCCCCGTGCGCAGTAGCTGCATGCACCCCTCGCTTGGTCAACGTTCCGCGCGCCGTTGCACGGCGCCCCGCTCTCGGGCCGTGATTATTGTGCCCTGACCGGCTGGAGAGCGCTGACGGCGCCCCCGGCACGGCCCGCGTCCTCCCCCAGACGGCCTAGTCAGCGGCCGGCTGGCGGGGTCAGGACAGCACGACGCCGGGCCGACTGGGAAAGTCGGCCCGGCGTCGAAATTCTGGCTTACAGGTAGTCGGCCAGGTCGTTGAGCAGCGCGGCCTTGGGCTTGGCGCCAACGATCTGCTTGACCGGCTTGCCGTCCTGAAAGACGATCATGGTCGGGATAGACATCACCTGGTAGTCCCGGGCGGTGCTCGGGTTCTGGTCGATGTCCAGCTTGGCCACAGTGATCTTTTCGGCGTTCTCGCCGGCGATCTCGTCGAGGACCGGGGCGACCATTTTGCAGGGGCCACACCAGGTGGCCCAGAAGTCCACCACGACGGTCTTGGAACTGTTCAAGACCTCCTGGCTGAACGTGTCGTCGGTCACTTTAACGGTATTGGCCATCGCTTCTCCTTTAGTTGATGCCTGGTTGTCTGGGTGGGTGGCGGTCAGCGGATAGCGGCGCCGACCTGCTCCGAAGCGGATCCGTAGCCGCCGCCGACCAGTTCGGGGTCCACCGGTTGCTCGGCCAGCCAGCGCTCGGCGTCGATGGCGGCCGCACACCCGGAACCGGCGGCGGTGACCGCCTGCCGGTAGGTGTGGTCCACCAGGTCGCCGGCGGCGAACACGCCGGGCAGCTCGGTGTACGTGCTGGGCGCCTTGGTGAGCAGGTAGCCGCCCTCGTCGGTGGCGAGCACGTCCTTCACCAGGTCACTGCGCGGATCGTGGCCGATAGCCACGAACATCGCGGTGACATCCAGCGTGGACTCCTCGCCGGTCACCGTGTCGCGCAGCCGCAGCCCGGCCACCGAGCCCTTGTCGGAGCTCAGCACCTCTTCGATCGCCACATTGGTCCGCCAACGGATCTTCGGGTCGTTCTTGGCCCGCTCCAGCATGATCCGGGAGGCACGGAACTCCTCGCGCCGGTGCACGATCGTCACGCTGCGGGCGAATCGGGTGAGGAAGGTGGCTTCCTCCATCGCCGAGTCGCCGCCGCCGACCACGGCGATGTCATGCTCGCGGAAGAAGAATCCGTCACAGGTGGCACAGGAGCTCACCCCGCGTCCGAGCAGCTCCTGCTCCCCCGGGACACCGAGGTAACGGGCCGCCGCGCCCATCGCCAGGATGACCGCCTTGGCCTGGTAGGTCTGCCCGTTGGCGGTGACCGTCTTGACCGGGCCGGCCAGGTCGACCGCCTCGACGTCCTCCGCGCGTAGCTCCGCACCGAATCGTTTGGCCTGCTCGCGCATCTGCTCCATCAGGTCCGGGCCCATGATGCCCCCGGAGAAGCCCGGATAGTTCTCCACCTCGGTGGTGGTCATCAGCGCACCACCGAACTGGGATCCTTCGAACACCAGCGGGTTCAGCTGCGCCCGCGCGGCATAGACCGCGGCCGTATAACCTGCCGGCCCCGATCCGATGATCACCACGTCCCGCACGTCGGTCGTCATCCACCCTGTCCGTTCGTCTCCGGCCGCCCCCGAGTACCCGGCGGCATCTGCCTGCACGCTCTTCAACGCGATCCTAGAAGGCGGCATTCCACCAGGTGACCCGCGTCGCCCTCGGGTCGCTGAGGAGGCGGAAAGGCAGACGAGGCGGGCGGCTCAGCGCCCGACCGGCAGGTCAGCGAGGACCTCCGCGCGGTCCGGCCCACAGTCCGGACTGACCACCAGCATGCGCAGCTGGCCGAGCACCTCGGTGGGCAGCACCAGCAGCACAGCGGGACGGCCTGACCAGTTGACCTGGCGGGCGCCGAGCACGCTGAGCCCGGTCGCCCCCGCCCTGGCCAGGCAGCCGGCCCGGCGGGCGGGGTCGGCCAGCGGTCCGTAGTCCTGGCCACCGACCGGGAGGTCCTTGCTGGTCAGCGCCTGGACGGTGGGTGCGCCAGGGGTGGCCGGAAAGGGGGCGTGCTCGGGCGGGACGGCTGGGCCGACCGCCACGCCGGGCAGGGCGAGCGCCACCACCGCCGCGGCCATTGCCAGCAGAGCGCCACCCCAGCGCACCGATCGTCGCCCCGCCAGCCGGCGCGCCCTGGGGCGCCAGCGCTGGTCGTCGGAACGGCGGCTCGGGTCGGTGGCCACCGGCATGGGCAACTCGTCCAGCGCGGCGTGCCAGCGGCGGACCAGGTGCGCGGGTGGCTCCGGCAGCTGGGCCACGGCCAGCAGCTGGCGGGTCTCCTCGAGCGCGGCAAGCAGCTCGGGGGTCAGGTCGTCCGAGGTCAGGCCTATCGAAGCCAGCTCGCCGCTGGTCAGGTTGGCCGGAGAGAGCTCGTCGTGTCGCACCGCGGCGTCCTGCTCGGCGGAGCGGGGGGTCAACTCGTTCACCGTTCCTCCGTCGCGGGTTGCAGCGGGCGGTCCGGGCTCAGGATCTGGCCCATCCGGATCCGGCCCCGGGCGCCCCGGCTCTTCACCGTGCCGACCGCTATCCCGAGCACCGCCGCGACCTCGCTGACCTGGTAGCCCATCTCCACCAACGTGAGCACGATTCGCTGCTCCCTCGGCAGCTCGGCCAACGCGGTGCGGACGTCCATCCGCAGCTCGTGATCGGCGATCGGGTTCCTCGGCGCGGGTAGCTGCTCCAGCACCTCGCCGGGGACCGGCTCGGCCGGCCGGGACCGGTTGTGTCGCTGCCGGTCGGTACAGATGTTCTTCAGGATCTGCACCAGCCAGCCGCGGATCGAGTCGTCCGCCCGGCAGCTGGCGGCGGCCTGGTACGCGCGGGTCAGCGTGTCCTGCACCGCCTCCTCGGCGTCCTCGCGGCAGTGCAGCCAGTACTGCGCAAAGTTCCACAGCAACGACTGGTAACGGCTGGTCAGCTCGTGGAACGCAGCCCGGTCACCGGCCAGGTGGGCGCGCAGCAACTCGGCGTCGGAACGGGTCACGGGTGTGACGCTAGGCAGCCGCCGGACCAGGAGGGGGCGGTTCCGGGCAACCCCTTCGCGATCGCGACCGGGTCATCCCCTGGAGAGGGCTCCTAGCCGGTGACCCGCTCGAAGCGCAGGTCGGAGATGACCGTGACGTTCTGGTCGTCGCCGCCGCCCAGTTTGGTGATCCACACCAGCACGTTCTGTACCGGCTGGCTGCCGCTCAGCGACACCGTGGTGCTGGTGCCCTGCAAGGTCGAGTTGCCGATCGGGATGGTCTGGCTGAAGGCCGCGTCCGGAGCCGGGGCGGACCGGATCTCGATCTGACTGCCCGCACTCGGCGAGCTGATGGTGAGGGTGGACAGCTGAACCGGAGCGGCAAAAGACACCATCACGCCGACGCCGGGCTTGAGCGCCGGGAACGGCCGCCGGTAGATGTAGGTACTCCAGTTGGACGTCGGATCGTCATCCACCATGCGTCCGACCCGGCCGGTGTTGTCCGGGTCCCCGGTGGGGTCGAACACCCGTATCGCCGCCGGATGCACGATCGCCTCCCGGCTGGCGTCGGCCGGGGCGTCCTGGTCGGCCGGCGCCGGTGCGTCAGGTGCCGGTGCGGCACCCCCCGGAGCCGCCGCGGCCGGGGCGGCGGTGGTCGGGCTCTCCACCGTGATCCGGGGCGCGGACGAACCGGTGAAGCCCAGCAGCGAGCCGAGCTGCACCGCCACGTAGGCGATCACCGCGATCATCCCGACGGCGAGGCCACCCATGCCGATGCTGAGCTTGCGCTTGCGATTCGGCTCCGGGGCGGGGGCCGAATCAACCCGCCACACCTCGTCCGGGTCCACCGGCGCGCCGTCGTCCGGCGGGGGCAGCAGCGCGGCCTCCTGCTCGGCTTCCAGCAGCTCGGCGACCACCTTGTGCACGCCGGCGGCGGTGAGCACCTGACCGTGTGGAGCTCCAGCCCCCAGCGCGCCCATGGCCAGCGCGGAGACCTCGACAGTCACGCCGGGTCGAACCAAACCGGGCGAGGCCACCACGCCCCGAGCATCGCGGGGCGCCGCGGTCAGGCCGGCCAGCTCGGCGTCCGTGCCGGACAGCGGCCAGCGGGCGGTGAGCAGCGCATACAGCAGCGCACCCAGCCCGCGCACGTCATCGGCCGGGGCGACGTCCGGATGCGGCAGCGCGAAGGCCAGCCGGGCGCGGCCCTCGGGGGTGATCCGCACCCGTTGTGGGTGGGCGCAGCCCAGTACCAGGCCCTGCCGGTGTGCCGCCTCGGCGGCCTGGGCGAGCGGGTCGAGCATGCCGAGCACCACACCGGTGCGCAGTGGGCCGGCGGCGACCGCCTCGGCCAGGCTCCGGCCGGGCACCCACTCGGTGACCGCGAGGCCCAGCACGTCCTCCGGGAGGCCGCCGTGATCGTTGCGCATCACGTCGAGCAGGCGAGCGCATCCGATGTGTTCGAACCGGCCCCAGCGCAGCGCGCGGCTGATCATCTCGGCGGCCTGCGCGGCCTGGCCGGACTCGCCGGTCTCCAGCAGCAGGGTGAGCGAAACGTCGCGTTCCAGCACGGTGTCCCTGGCCCGCCAGAACTCGGCGTGCACCGACTTGTCCGCGCCGGCCTGGGCCAACAGCCGGTACCGGTCCGCGATGACTGTGCCGGCGGAACGGACGGCCGGGCGGGGCGCCCTCGGTGCGGGCGCCTGCCATTCCGGGTTGGCCGGGGGGCTCATCGGGCCGGGCTTCGGTCGAGGACGGGGCGTCGGGCGGTGCATGGGCGCCTGAAGATCCTCGGCCGGGCCCGCGTCGACCGAAGATGACCCGTTCGCCTCGGGGTCGGCATCTTGCTCGGCAGCGGCGTTACCGCTGATTATCGCGGCTGAACGCTGTTCACCCTGCCCGCTCATTCTGGCTGACCCCCCTCCGTGGACTGTGACCACAACCCCGAGCAAGCCTACGTCAGGGGACCCCGATTCGAGCTGATTGCGGCACAGCCGAGACAAGAGCGTCACCTGGCTCTCAGCCTGATGTCAGACCTGGGCAATCGTTGCCCTAGCAGCGGGAAATCGTTGTCTCAACGCACCGTGACGGCCTTGCGCACGGTGCGTAGCAGCCCTACCGCCGGGCCAGTCGTCGCCAGACCGGGTCCAGCTCGGTCAGCCGCACTACCCGCATCGCCGCCACGGTGACCACCAGCGCGGTGACCGCGCCCGCGCCCAGCACGATCCAGGCCTGTGCCACCGTCCCCACCTGGCCAGCCAGCGGATCGCGTATCCACAGCACCAGGCCGGCCCCGGCCAGCCCGCCGAAGGTGGAGGCGACCGCCGTCTTGCCGAAGGTCACCGCGAGCGCGGAGCTGTCCAGCGGGCCGAGCCGGTGCCGCAGCCAGAGCTGGCCCAGCACCGCGCCGATCACGAACGAGGCGCTGTTCGCCACCGCCAGCCCGAGCACCACGTCACCGGGCGGCAGCAGCGCCGGGCAGGCCAACAGCATCGGGATCTTCACCAGCACCATGACCAGTTGGATGACTGTCGGGGTACGGGCGTCCTTCATCGCGTAGAAGACCCGCAGCTGCAGCATGCTCAGCGCGTAGGGCAGCAGGCCGAACGCGGAGACCGCCAGGGTGGCGCCGAGCCGACTGGCGCCCGCTTCGGAGGTGCGCCCCAGGCTGAACAGGGCCACCCCGATTGACGTACCGAACAACGTGATCAGCACGGTCACCGGGAGCAGCGTGAGGGTGGAGTAGCGGCTGCCCAGGGAGAGGTCCTTGACCACCTCGTCCAGCCGGCCGCTGGCCGCCGATCGGCTCATCCTGGGCAGCAACGCGGTGAGCAGGGAGACCCCGAGCACCCCGTAGGGCACCTGCAACAGCAGCCAAGCGTTCGCGTAGGTGGAGACGCTGCCCGCGAACGGCGCGGCCACCCGGGTGGTGACGATGTACCCGGCCTGCCCGATGAGCACGTAGCCGATCACCCATACGTACAGCCCGCCGGCCTCCAGCAGCCGCCGGTCCCAGCCCCACCTCGGTCGCCACCGGAAGCCGGCCTTGCGCATCCAGGGCACCAGCACCAGCGCCTGCACCGCGATGCCCAGCGTGGTGCCGAGGCCGAGTACCAACACCTTCGGGTCGTTGAGCGAGATCGGATTCAGGTTGATCTCGCCCGGCATCAGCAGGTAGATGCCGAGCACGCCGAGCATCACCACGTTGTTCAGCACCGGAGCCCAGGCGAACGGGGCGAACACCCCCCGGGTGTTCAGGATCGCTCCGAACAACGCACCCAGTCCGTAGAACACGATCTCCGGCAGCAGCAGCACGGCGAACGCGGTGGCTAGCTGCGGGTTGGCCGCACTGTGCGACTCGCCGCCCAGGTAGAGCCAGGTCAGCAGCGGCGCGGTGACGATGGCGAGCACGGTGGCCAGCACCAGCACGACCGCGGACACGGTGAGCAGCTTCTGGGTGTAGGCCTCGCCGCCGTCCCGATCCTCGCTCTGGGCGCGCACCAGCAACGGCACCATCACGCTGCTCAACACGCCGCCGAGCAGCAGCTCGTAGACGATGTTGGGCAGCGTGTTGGCCACTGTGTAGGAGTCGTTGAGCACCGAGAGGCCCAGCGCGGCGGCCAGCGCCAGCTGGCGGACGAACCCGGTGAGCCGGCTGACCAGGCTGGCGACCGCCATCGAGCCGCTGGCCCGCACCAGTGAGGGCTGCGGCGCGGACGGGGAGGAGCTCACGGACGAGGCACCCTCGGGTTGGTCGGGGTCGTCGCCGGGGCGCTGGGCGGGGTGGGCCTGGTCGGGCGGGTCGGCGGGGTGGCCGGCCGGTCGACCGGGCTCCGTGGGCCGGTGGGATTGGCCGTCGGGCTGATCGAATTGCCGGGTCGGATCGGGCCGACCGAACCGGCCGGCTTGCTCCTCCCGGTCGCGTTGCTCGCGGGGCCGGTCGGGTTGGCCGGGCGGGTCGGGTTGTTCTGGGCGGTGGGCTCCGGTTGATCGGCGGGCAGACCTCCGGCCTGGTTCCCCTGGCTGCCTGGTTGCCCGGTCGGCGGCTTGGTCCGGCCGCCGGGCGGCGTGCCGTTCGGCATCGGTCGGACCTGTGGGCCCGGCTGGCCAGGGCGGGCCGCTGGTCTGCCGACGGTCCGGCCGCCCGGTTGGGGCGCCCGGGGTTGGTTCAGTGGGGCCGTCGGTGGCAGCGGCGGGGGTGGCTGCGGGTAGCCCGGAGGTGGACTTGTCCGGCCCGGCATGTCGCCCGCTGGCGGAAACCGGGTGCCCGTGCCGCCGGTGGAGCTCGTGCCGCTGGTCCGGCTGACCCTGGGCGCCGGTTGGCCGGTCGAGCCCGTCTGGCCGGTCGAGCCCGTCTGGCCGGTCCGGGCCTGGCCCGCCCGGCTGCCTGGCCGCACCGGTTGTTTGTTCGGCCCTATCGCCCGGCTGCCCGGCGGTGTCGGCCGTCCGTCCGGGGGCGCCCGCGTCGCCGGCGGGCGCCTCGGCACCGCCCCGGCCGGCGGCCGAGACCGGTCCGGAATCGCCGAAGGGGCCGGGCCGGCTTCGGTCCGCCGGGTGCTTGCCGCGCCACGCAGCCGCCGCGCGATCCGTCGCACCGCGAGGATCACCAGCAGGAGGCCAGCCGTGCCCGTCAACCACAGGGTGATGGTGCCGTAAGCGGTTGAGCGCAAGAGCAGCCGGCTGGGTACGCCCAGTGGGCTGCCGGCCAGCGTGGTCAGCCGCGCCTCCACACTGAACTGTCCGGACCGGGTGAGCTGGGCGTTCACCCGCAGCTGCAGTCGGCCCATCGGGGGTATGCGCTGCTCCCCGATCGTCTCGGTGCGCAACCCCGGGGTATCGGACAGCGCGACCCGCACGCGCATGGCCACCGGCAGCCCGTTGGCCAGCGTGATCGGCAGCGGCGCTTCCTTGTCTCCCAGTGCGTAGGGGCTGGGCGGCTCGAGCACGCGTACCAGAGAGCGGAGTAGCGCGACCCGCGCGGTGATCACCGCGGTGGACAGGTCCGCCAGCTCGGGGTTGCCCCGCCATACCGCCGAGCCGGCGCGCAGCAGCCCCTCGGTGACCGGGTCGAACACCTGCGCCGGGGTGGCCCCGACGCCAGGCTCGGACTCCGCCGCGGAGCGCAGGTCGTTGGCCGCGTCGCGGTCGGTGCGCAGCTCGGCGGTGATGGTGCCGGGCACTTCCCGGGCGCCGGCCCGCAGCGGGTACACCAGGGTGGCGTTCGGCGGTTCGCCGTTCTGACCGGCGAGCGGTAGCGGCGCGGTGGCGCCGACGGCGGGTTGTGCGCCGGCCGGTGTCCCGGGCAGCGGGGTCGGGGTGAGCCGGCCGGCCGCGATCAGCGTGCCGATGGTGCCGAGTAGCGAGCCGGCGTCGGTCGCGGTGGTGTTCCACCGGTGTGGCGGCGCCACCAGCAGCGGGGTGGCCGTGGCCGCCGAGGACGACACCGTGCTGGGGCCGTTGAGCGCGCGGAAGGCGGTCGCCCCGATGGCGTCCTGATCGGCCAGCGGGATGCCGGTACCCGACGGGCTGGCGCTGGTGGAACCGGCCAGTGAGCCGAGGCCCCGGCTGGACGAGTCGGCTCCGACGTCCCCGGAGTACGCCCCCTTGGCGTTCTGGTCGGCGTCCTCGCCTCGGGCGGCCAGGGTGACCAGCGGGTCGGTCAGCAGCCCGGCGGCCTCGGCGCCGCCGGCGGGCAGCGCCACCAGGCCGCCGGTGGTACTCCGGCTGGACCTGCCGTTCACCGCCACCGCGTCGGCGGAGAGCACCACCTCCCGGCCGCCGCCGCGCACATAGTCGGTGAGCGAGCGCTCGTCGAGCAGGCCGTCCGCCGGCCAGGTGGTGTCCGTCCGCACCGGGGTGCGCAGGATGTCGGCGGTTATCCGGGCGCCGTCCCGGGTGGCGTAGCTGGCCAGGTCATCCAGTCCGGCTCGGGACAGCGCGACCAGGTCCGCGTCCGCGTAGGGCAACGCCACCACGCATCGGCCGGCGGCCACCGCGCGCAGCCGGTCCAGCCATCGCCCGGCCGCCGCCGCGCCGATCCCGTCGGTCTCCTGACCGTCCGGGGCGCGCACCCGGTAACCGCCGCTCATGTCCTGCACCGTGCGCAGCAGGTCCGGGTCCACCGCGAGGCAGATCGCGTCGCGTACCGGTGACCCCGCCGGGGCGCCCGTCTCCAGCGCGCTGAGCAGGCCGTCCAGCCGGCCGCCCTGGCTCAGCTCGGCGGCCAACTGATCGTCCCCGAGCAGTACCGGTTCGCCGGGGCCGGTGGGCAGCCGGCGCGGCTGGTCGGCCAGCGGGTAGAGCATGCTCACCGGGGTGGGGCCTCCGGTCGCATCCTCGACCGCCGGCTCCGCCGGCAGATCGGGCACCGAGGGCAGCCCGAGCACCGGCAACAGCATCCGCACCCCGGCCAGTCGCGCCTGGCCGCCACTGTCCGGGATGCCGTTGACATTGATGAGTAGCTCGTAGACCCCGGCGCGCTGCAGCGCCAGCGAGCCGCCGGCGGACCCACGCAGCGGCATGTTGAGCTGTACCGGCACCTGGCTCCCTGGCTCCAGGGTGTCGGTGACCTCTGAAAACGCCGGAGTCACCGCGTCGTTCGCCGCGTTGCCGGCCAGCGCCGTGCGTACATCGCCCTCGGTACGCAGCCGGTCGCCCCGCTGCGCGCGGATCTCCACGTCGCGCACCATCTGGTCGCCGGTGTTGACCAGCTCGCCGGTCAGGGTCAGCGTCGGTGGACCGGTGGAGGTCACCACCCGGGGGCTCATGCTGGCCACCCGCAGTTCCAACCGGGGCCCTCGGGATGGCGCCGCCGGAGCCGGGCGCGCGGCCTGACCGGGTGCCGCGGTCGGGGCGAGGGGGCGGTCAGCCGAGCCGGGCGCGGCGCTGGCCAGGCCGGGCAGCGCGCCGGCCACGCCCCAGAACATGGCCAGCGCCAGCACGGCCAGCGCGACCAGGTTGGCCGCGGGCCGACGCGGCCCCGCTGTCACGCTGATTCCTCCAGCATGGCGGTGGCCCGCCGGACGAGGCGACGCTCGTCGGCGTAGGCGAGCCGGGCTTCCAGCTCGTCCAGCGGGACCCAGGCCACCTCGGTGACCTCCACATCGGTGTCGGACAGCTCTCCGCCTGTCGCGCGCAGTAGGAAGTGGTGCACCGTCTTGTGCACCCTGCGGTCCTCGGCCACGAACCAGAAGTCGATGGTGCCCAGCGGCGCGAGAACCTGACCTATGATGCCGGTCTCCTCCTGCACCTCGCGGACGGCCGCCTGCTCCGGCGTCTCACCAGGCTCGATGTGCCCTTTCGGGAGCGACCAGAGCAGCCGCCCGCGCCGGTCCAACCGGCCGATCACAGCGGCGATGGACAGGGCGTGGTCGACCACCAGCCCACCCGCCGACGTCTCGTCGACGGTGCGCAATCTGCGCCGCCGATCTGGGCCGCGTCCGCGACGCCCATCCGAGCGACCGCGGGAAGGGGACATGCCGAGATGGTAACGACGTCACTAACATCACGTCCGGAGTACGACCGGTTCGGCGGCGGGTATGCGCGCGCACCGCGCGGGTGTGCATAGACTGGTTTGCCGTGCCAACTTCCGCCGCGTCTTATCCCGTGTCTCGAGAACTGCCCAGTCGAGCAGCCCACCGTCTCTCCCGGGCCAGGGAGAATGCGGTGGTGGAGTTGTTGCGGGTGGCGCCGCTGGCCGAGGAGCTGGCCGGGCGGTTTGCCGCCGAGGGTTATCGGCTGTACCTGGTCGGGGGCAGCGTGCGGGACGCGCTGCTCGGTCGGCTGGGCGACGGCGGCAACACCGATCTTGACTTCACCACGGACGCCACCCCGGACGTCGTGCAGCGGTTGCTGACCGGCTGGGCCGACCGACAGTGGGACACCGGCATCGCGTTCGGCACCATCGGCGCGATCCGCCGAGGCGTGCAGCTGGAGATCACCACGTTCCGGGCGGACAGCTACGACCGGCGGACCCGCAACCCCGAGGTGGTCTTCGGCGACACCGTGGAGGGTGACCTGTCCCGCCGGGACTTCACGGTGAACGCCATGGCCATCGAGCTGACCAGCCCGGACGGCCACCGGTTCGTGGATCCGCACGACGGGCTGGCCGCACTGGCCACCAGGACGCTGGACACCCCGGCCCGTCCCGAGGATTCGTTCGCCGACGACCCGCTGCGGATGTTGCGGGCCGCCCGGTTCGTGTCGCAGCTCGGGTTCCAGGTGACCCCCCGGGTGCGCGCCGCGATGACCGCGATGGCCGACCAGATCAACCGGATCACCGCCGAGCGGGTACAGGCCGAGCTCAGCAAGCTGATCACCGGGGCGCACCCGAGGGACGGCCTCGAGCTGCTGGTGGACACCGGGCTGGCCGAGCATGTGCTGCCCGAGGTGCCGGCGATGCGGCTGGCCACCGACGAGCACATGCAGCACAAGGACGTCTTCGAGCATTCGCTGGTGGTGATGGAGCAAGCCATCGAGCGCGAGAATGCCGGACCCGACCTGGTGCTCAGGCTGGCCGCGCTGCTGCACGACATCGGCAAGCCGCAGACCCGTCGGCTGGAGCCGGACGGCCGGGTCAGCTTCCACCATCATGAGGTGGTCGGGGCGAAGATGACCCGCGCCCGGTTGCGTGCGCTGCGCTACCCGAAGTCGGTGATCGACGACGTGTCCCGGCTGGTGTACCTGCACCTGCGGTTCCACGGCTACGGCACCGGGGAGTGGACCGACTCAGCGGTTCGCCGCTACGTCACCGACGCCGGGCCGCTGCTCGACCGGCTGCACCAGTTGGTCCGGTCCGACTGCACCACCCGCAACCGGCGCCGGGCGGCCGCGCTGCAGCGCAGCTACGACTCCTTGGAGGGGCGGATCGCGGCGCTGCGCGAGCAGGAGGAGCTGGACGCGATCCGGCCCGACCTGGACGGCAACGAGATCATGAAGGTGCTGGACGTCAAGCCCGGCCCGCTGGTCGGCAAGGCCTACAAGCACCTGCTCGCCGTGCGCATGGAGCAAGGCCCGCTCACCCACGACGAAGCGGTAGCCGAACTCCACCGCTGGGCCGCCACCCAAACCCCCTAAGTCGACGCCCCACCACACACCCCGTCCATTTCCCGCGAGTCGGGGTTCTCAGCACACTGTGTCGCGCGTTTCAGCACACCGAGTCGGGCTGTGCCGGGTACCTAGGCTCAGTTCGGTCCGGTCGGGCGGTGTGCTGAGACGCCCGACTCGATGTGCTGAGAGTCCCGACTCGCGGAAACGAGGGGGTGGGGTGCCCGTGGGGTGCGGGGGCGGCGTCGGCGGAGGAGTTCGTGGCCGACCAGGCCGAGGAGGTAGCAGGCGGCGGCTAGGACCAGGAGGAGCGGCGAGCGGCCGGTTGGTGGGGCGAGCAACGCGGCGGCCGCCACCGCGACCACGTAGCCGATGTTGAACACGGCGTCGTACAGGGCGAACACCCGACCCCGGGTGTCGTCGTCGACCTCACTCTGCACCGCGGAGTCGGCGCAGAGCTTCACGATCTGGCCCGCCCCGGTCAGCAGGAACGCCCCGATCAGCGCCATCTCCATGCGGATGTGCACGCTGAGCGCGAGCTGGGTCAGCGCGCCGAGTACCAGCGCCACCCGAATCGCGCCGGCCCGGCCCAGCCGCCGCACCAGCCATGGCGTGACCACCGCGGCCATGCCCAACCCGCCGGCGGCCACCGCGACCATCTCGCCGATTCCGCCCATTCCGGTGAGCAGCAGACCGTTCTGGGTGAACCCGTGTCGGAACAGCAGCAGCATCAGCAGTGTGGACACGCCGAACGCCAGCCGGTGGGCGACCAGCGCGGCGAACGAGGCCGAGGCGCTGGGTACCGCCGCGGTGGCCCGCGCCCCGTCGGCCAGCCCCCTGGCCACCGCGACCAGCGCGCGCTTCGCCTCCTTGGGCTCGTCCGGGCCGAGCAACCCGGGGCGGAACCCCATGGCCAGCAGCGCCGCGGTCAGCGCACCCAGCGAGGCGATCACGGTGACGGTGGCGCCGCCGGCGTTGTCCGGCCCGAACACCCCGCGCAGCGCGATGGCGCAGGCCCCGCCGACCGCGGCTACCGCGGCCCCGGCGGTGGCGGCCAGCACGTTCGACTCGACCAGGTGCTTCTCCTCGACCACGTGCGGCAGCGCGGCGGACAGCCCGGCCAGCACGAACCGTGTTACCCCGGTGACCGCGAGCGCGCCCAGGTAGAGCGGCGGACCACCCACCCCGGTGGCCACCAGGATGGCGACGACCACGGTGAGCACCGCGCGGACCAGGTTCGCCGCCCAGAGCACCCGGCGGCGATCCCACCGGTCCAGCAGCGCGCCGGCGAATGGACCGATGATCGAGTACGGCAGGAAGAGCACGGCCAGACCGATGGCCACCGCGATCGGGTCAGCCTCCCGCTCGGGGTTGAACAGCACCGCGCCACCGAGCGCGGCCTGAAACATCCCGTCGCCCCACTGCGCGGTGAACCGCACCGCCAGTAACCTGCGGAAACCCCGGGTGCTCAGCAATCCGCGCAGGCCAAGCCGATCTCCTCGCCCGGCTCCCTTGACGCGTTCGACTTCGTTGATGCCAGCTCCCACTGCCCGCTGTGTCGAACCCACGATGCCCAAGGCTAACCCCCCGCCGGTCGTGTCGTGTGGGTATTTGCGGGCGGTTCGGTCGTCGCACCGGTAGATACACAGTGTCCTGATCGCACGGCTGTCACCTCAGGGCGGAAGGATGCAACGATGAGAGACGTGGCGGCGTACGGGCGAGCGGAAGAGGACCGCGACGTTGAGCCCGGGACTCTGCTGGTGGCGGCCCCCGGGCTGCTGGACCCCAATTTTCGCCGCACAGTCGTGTACGTGATCGAGCATCGGGGCGAGGGAACGCTGGGTGTGGTGCTGAACCGCCCGAGCGACGTAGCGGTGCAGGAAGTGCTGCCGGCGTGGGCGCCGCACACCAGCCGGCCGAAGGCGGTTTTTGTGGGCGGCCCGGTGGACGCGAAGACCGCGCTCTGCCTGGCTGCGTTCCGCCCCGGGCACGACCCGGCCACCATCGGCGGGGTGGTCGCCGTGCGCGGGCCGGTGGCGCTGATCGACCTGGACTCGAATCCGGACGAGCTGGCCCCCCGGCTGCGGGGCCTGCGGGTGTTCGCCGGCTACGCCGGGTGGAACTCGGGGCAATTGGCCGGCGAGATCGGCCGCGGCGACTGGATCCTGGTGCCCGCGTTGCCGGATGACGTGCTCGCCTCGGGCAGCGGCGATCTGTGGGGGCGGGTGCTGCGCCGGCAGGGGATGCCGCTGGCGCTGTTGTCCACCTTTCCCTCCGACGTCGCGGCCAACTGACTCAGCGAGGGTTCAGCGGACGGCGAAGGCGCGCAGGAAGGTGTCCACTCCGGACTCGACCACCCGGTGCAGCGTGGCCTCGTCGATCCGGGCGCCCTGGCTGGACAGGATCATCAGCTCGTTGGAGACCAGCGCGAAGAAGTGCCGCGCGGCCACCTCGGGCGAGCTCAGCGCCAGCCGCCCGGCCCGCTCCATCGCGGCGAACCGCGCGGCGAGCAGGTCGAGCATCCGATCCAGCCCGGACGCCTGCGCCTCGGTGAGCAGCTCGGGGAACCGCACCGATTCGGCGGCCAGCAGCTGCCGCACGGCGACCGCCTGCCGGCAGGCGAGGCACTCCATCAGCCGGACGCCGGTCTCCGCCAGCGCGGTCCGCAGGTCGGGCGCGTCCGGGTGCAACTCGTGGACGGCGATCAGGCCGCGCGCGTTGATGTCGTCGGTGACCATCCCGAGGACCTCGCGCAGCAGCGTCTCCTTGTCCCCGAAGTGGTTGTAGATGGTTGGCTTGGCGACGCCCGCCTCGGCCGCCACGGTGTCCATCCCGGCCTGCTCGAACCCGACCCGGGCGAACACCGCCAGCGCCGCGTCCAGCACCGCGTTGCGCTTGTCGATCCGGCCGCGGACCTGCCGCTGAGCGCGCGCCGGAGCAGGGGAATTCACCTGGTCAGGCTAGCTCACCGAGGTGGCGAGGAGACCTCGCTGTCGGTGCCGGAGGACGTCTCGGAACAGCCATCCACCAGGCTGCACCCCGCGCAGGTGCCCGTGCACCCCTCGAAGCTCGGCACCGGAACCCGCCGCGCGGCCCGATCCCCCAGCACTCCGCCGGCCACGGTCAGGGCCAGCGCGCCGAGCCCGGCCAGCACCACCAGGGTCACCCGGACCGGGGCGCCGGAGGCGTGCTGGGCCAGCGCCGCCACCCCGCCGAGGACGGACACCACGGCGGCGGCCGAGGTCAGCGGTGCGCCGACCTGGTTGCCCACCGCGAAGGTCTCCTCGTCGCGCAGGGTGTTCACCGTGCGCACGCCGGCCCACCGGTTGCGCGGCAACCGCCGCCGCCAGCCGAGGACGCCGACTACCGCCAGCCCCAGCCCGCCGAGCACGAGCAGGCCGCCGACCACAGACAATGCCAGTTCAGCCACCTGGCCAGCCTAAGCTCCGGCCTCGTCGGGCGCTCCGATGGCCCCGGGCGGGTACACCGGCGGCCCCGAGCGGGTCCGGCGCGCCCTTGCCCGCGTCGGCGAGCTAGGCTGGTAGTCGTGCGAGCGGCCAACCTGCTCCTTAGAAAGCCGCGCTGAGCGCAATCGACGCCGGCGCGGCCGACCCCTCACGCCCCAGGCTGAGGGGTTCTTCCATGTAGGAGCCGCACGCCACGCCAACCAGGAGGACCGCAATCCCATGAGCACCGAAACCGACGCGTCGAGCGCGGCGGTCAGCGCCCGCGAGCCGGAAGACGCGCCGCCGTTCCGGTACACCGCCGCGCTGGCCGACCAGATCGAGCTGCGCTGGCAGGACTACTGGGAGTCTCACGGCACCTTCCACGCCGCCAACCCGGCCGGCCCGATGGCCGAACCGGAGCTGCTCGCCCAGTGCGGGGACAAGGTCTACCTGCTGGACATGTTCCCGTACCCGTCCGGGTCCGGGCTGCACGTGGGTCACCCGCTGGGTTTCATCGGCACCGACGTGCTGGGCCGCTATCTGCGGATGTCCGGGCGCAACGTGCTGCACCCGATGGGCTTCGACGCGTTCGGCCTGCCCGCCGAGCAGTACGCGGTGCAGACCGGCACGCACCCGCGCAAGACCACCGAGGACAACATCCAGCGCTACCGGGCGCAGCTGCGCCGCCTGGGCCTGGCGCACGACGACCGGCGAAGCCTGTCCACCACCGACGTCGGGTTCTACCGGTGGACGCAGTGGATCTTCCTGCAGATCTACAACTCCTGGTACGACGAGCGGATTCGCCAGGCCCGCCCGATCACCGAGCTGGAGGCCGAGTTCGCCGCCGGTGCCCGCCCGGTGCCCGCCGGCACGACGCCCTGGGCCGAGCGCGACGAGCCGGAGCGCCGGCAGCTGCTCGCCTCCTACCGGCTGGCCTACCTGTCCGAGGCGCCGGTCAACTGGTGTCCCGGCCTGGGCACGGTGCTGGCGAACGAGGAGGTCACCGCGGACGGGCGCAGCGAGCGGGGCAACTTCCCGGTGTTCCGCCGCAACCTGAAGCAGTGGATGATGCGGATCACCGCGTACGCCGACCGGCTGATCGAGGACCTGGATCGGCTGGACTGGCCGGACTCGGTCAAGTCCATGCAGCGCAACTGGATCGGCCGCTCCGAGGGTGGGCAGGTCCGCTTCCCGATCCTGGGTGGGCCGGGCGAGATCGAGGTGTTCACCACCCGCCCGGACACCCTGTTCGGCGCCACGTACATGGTGCTGGCCCCGGAGCACCCGCTGGTCGAGATGCTGACCCCTGCGAGCTGGCCGGACGGCACCGACCCGCGCTGGACCGCTGCTGCGGCCACCCCGGCCGAGGCGGTCGCCGGCTACCGGGTGACTGCGTCGCGCAAGTCTGAGCTGGACCGCCAGGAGAACAAGGACAAGACCGGCGTGTTCACCGGCGGGTACGCCCGCAACCCGGTGAACGGCGCGATCATCCCGGTGTTCGTCGCCGACTACGTGCTGATGGGCTACGGCACCGGCGCGATCATGGCGGTGCCCGGCCAGGACCAGCGGGACTGGGACTTCGCCACCGCGTTCGGCCTGCCGATCATCCGCACGGTGCAGCCTGCCGACGGGTTCGACGGTGAGGCCTACGTCGGGGCCGGCCCGGCGATCAACTCGGCGAACGACGAGATCAGCCTGAACGGGCTGGAGGTCGACGAGGCCAAGCGGCTGATCATCGATTGGCTGGCCGCCAGGGGCGCGGGCGAGTCGGTGGTGCAGTACAAGCTGCGCGACTGGCTGTTCTCCCGGCAGCGGTACTGGGGCGAGCCGTTCCCCATCGTGCACGACGAGTACGGCCCGCTCCCGCTGCCCGACGACCAGCTGCCGGTAGTGCTGCCGGAGATCGACGACTACTCGCCGCGCAGCTACGACCCGGATGCGGCGGACACCGAGCCGGAGCCGCCGCTGTCCCGGGCCACCGAGTGGGTCAACGTCGACCTGGACCTGGGCGACGCGGACGGCAACAAGGGCGTCAAGCAGTACCGCCGGGAGACCAACACCATGCCGCAGTGGGCCGGCTCCTGCTGGTACTACCTGCGCTACCTGGACCCGACGAACGACAAGCAGTTCGTCGACCCCGAGGTGGAGCGCTACTGGATCGGCAAGGACCCGGCCAGGTACGGGCCGGCCGACCCGGGCGGGGTGGACCTGTACGTCGGTGGCGTGGAGCACGCGGTGCTGCACCTGCTGTACTCCCGGTTCTGGCACAAGGTGCTGTTCGACCTCGGTCACGTCAGCTCCGAGGAGCCGTTCCGCCGGCTGCTCAACCAGGGCTACATCCAGGCCTACGCCTACGTCGACGCGCGCGGCAGCTACGTGCCGGCCGAGGAGATCGTGGAGTCGGTCCGCGAGGACGGCACGGTTGGTTTCACGTGGAACGGTGCCCCGGTGCGCCGCGAGTACGGGAAGATGGGCAAGTCGCTGCGCAACGTGGTGACCCCGGACGACATGTGCGAGCGGTACGGCGCGGACACGTTCCGGCTGTACGAGATGTCCACCGGTCCGTTGGAGGTTTCCCGGCCGTGGTCGACCCGGGATGTGGTCGGCTCGTACCGGTTCCTGCAGCGGTTGTGGCGCAACCTGGTCGACGAGCGGACCGGGGCGGTAGCGGTGGCGGACACCGAGCCGGCCGAGGAGACGCTGCGGCTGCTGCACCGCACCATCGACGGCATCCACACCGACTACTCCGCACTGCACTACAACACGGCGGCCGCCAAGCTGATCGAGCTGAACAACCACCTGACCAAGGACTACGGTCCCGGATCGGTGCCCCGGTCGGTGGCCGAGCCGCTGGTGCTCTTGCTGGCGCCGCTGTGCCCACACATCGCCGAGGAGCTGTGGTCGCTGCTCGGGCATGACCAGACCCTGGCCTACGCCCCGTTCCCGGTGGCCGACGAGCGCTACCTGGTCGCCGACAGCGTGGAGTACCCGATCCAGGTCAACGGCAAGGTGCGCTCGCGGATCACCGTGCCGGCCGACGCGGACACCGCCGCCGTGCAGGCCGCCGCGCTGGCCGACGAGAAGATCGTCGCGCTGGTCGGCGACGGCGCGCCGAGGAAGGTCATCGTGGTGCCCGGCCGACTGGTCAACGTGGTGCTCTGAGTCAACGTGGTGCTCTGAGCCGGGCGGCTTCGCGCTCGGCGGCCGGGTTGAGTTCGAGCCCCCGGGACCCGCCGAGCTTGCGCTCGAGGTGCTCGGCGACGGTGACCGGCTGATAGGGCGAGGGCCGCTCGGGGGTGGCGCAGCCGGGCAGGGTGGCGATCACCGCGTCGTAGTTGCCGTCGTGGAAGTAGGCGGCCGAGCGGCGCCGGTACACCCGGCCCTGGTCGTCCACCGGGGCGAGCACCCGG